>JAYTNF010000240.1:0-24638 GCA_043748455.1 Cytophagales bacterium | reverse complement strand
AAAATCTTTCATAAAGTTAATTTTGTGGCTTGAATAATTACAAAATTATACTTTTTGCAAAGATTTTACTATTTTATTCTACGCAACTTACATTAATTAATGTAAGTTGCGTAGATTGTACCGCACCCTTTAGGGTGCAAGGTTTTTAATAAATTTACAAAGCAAGTTTATTAAAAACCTTTAAAATAGAGATTTATTTAACGATTTCATTACTATTTTGCAACAACCTTGCACCCTAAAGGGTGCGGTACACTTACTACGCAAGTTTAATTAATTTTTTAGATATTTGATTTATTTTAACTTTTATTACAAAAAATTGCAACTAAAACCCTAATTTTGCCAATAATAAATTTATAGAAAATTTACAGAAAATCTACAAAAAATTTACATATATGAAAAGAGTTTTAATCACAGGTGCAGCAGGTTTTCTTGGCTCACATCTTTGCGACCGTTTTATTGCAGAAGGTTTCCATGTTATTGGTATGGACAATCTTTTGACAGGCAACATGGAAAATATTGCACACCTTATGCCATTATCAAATTTTGAGTTTCATCACCATGATGTAACAAAATATGTGCATATTGAAGGACATTTAGATTATATTTTGCATTTTGCATCACCTGCAAGTCCGATAGATTATTTGAAAAAACCCATTCAAACATTAAAAGTAGGTTCATTAGGAACTCACAATTTATTAGGTTTGGCATTGGCAAAGAAAGCACGAATTTTAGTGGCTTCTACGTCTGAAATTTACGGAGACCCAACAGTTCACCCACAGGCAGAAGAATATTGGGGCAATGTAAACTCAGTAGGCCCAAGAGGAGTTTATGACGAAGCAAAAAGATTTCAAGAGGCAATCACAATGGCATATCATAATTTTCACCATGTAGAAACTCGAATTGTGCGAATTTTTAATACCTACGGAACTCGTATGCGACTTGATGACGGCAGAGCTTTGCCAGCTTTTATGAGTCAAGCCCTAAAAGGCGAAGACATTACTATTTTTGGTGATGGCAGTCAAACTCGGTCTTTTTGCTATGTTTCTGATTTGGTTGATGGTATTTACCGTTTGTTGATGAGTGATTATCACTTGCCAATGAATGTGGGAAATCCTGTTGAAATTACGATTAAACAATTTGCAGAAGAAATTATTGCTTTGACAGGCACAAAACAAAAAGTTATCTATATGCCATTGCCACAAGATGACCCAAAACAGCGTTGTCCAGATATTACGAAAGCAAAAAATATTTTAGGTTGGCAGCCAAAAGTTGATAGAGCCGAAGGGTTAAAATTGACTTTTGAATATTTTAAGAAAAAAGTACAGTAATTATTAGAGATTTATTATTTTATTATTCTTTAATTTGCAAAGAATGATAAAATAATACTAATAAAATTACCACCAAATAACAAACTAACGAAAATGATAGAAATAATCCCTTCATTGTCAATTTTAGATGGTAAATGTGTACGCCTTGTCAAAGGTGATTACAACAGCAAAACCGTTTATAAAGAAACCCCCTTAGAGGTTGCTATGCGTTTTGAGGAACATGGTATTCGTAGGCTGCATTTAATAGACCTTGACGGAGCTAAAAATCGTACTTTCGTCAATTATCCAACTTTGCAACTAATTTCAGGACATACAGAACTGAAAATAGATTTTGGTGGAGGCATTCAATCTTTTGGAGATGTAAGTAAGGCATTTGAATATGGGGCAAAAATGGTTACTGTTGGTAGTGTTGCAGCTATTAATCGTGATTTATTTTCTTCTTGGATAGTTTCTTATGGCAGGTCAAAAATCATTTTAAGTGCTGACAGTTTGCATGGCAAAGTCTTAGTAAGTGGACGTTTGAAAAATACACATATAGACTTATACGAACATGTTGGTTATTATTATGACCGCAGCATTATGTATTTAAAATGTGCTGATATTGCCCAAGATGGTGGTTTGCAAAGTCCAAACTTCGAGTTATACAAAAAATTGCAACAAGAGTTTCCAAACCTCAAAATTTTTGCAAGTGGTGGTGTAAAGTCTATTGATGACATCAAAAAACTTAATGACATGGGTATTTTTGGAGTTATTGTGGGTAAAGCCTATTATGACGGATTTATTTCATTGCATGAAATAGAAACATTTATTGCACAAAATTCTTAGAAAACAATAGTTTTTATCATTTTTATCTATTTTTATCAATAGTCTTTGTTTTTGTGAAAGTTTTTTGAATATATTTACGCTTAAAATAAAAAAACTAAAATTTTTCATATACAAATATGGCAACATCTACTTCTGCCTCTGTTAATTTAGGCAAACGCAGTATTTGGGACGGTGGACAAGAACCGTTAAATGCGAGCTACGGAAAACTCATGATGTGGTTTTTCTTGGTATCAGATACATTTACATTTTCAGCATTATTGATAACTTATGGCATGATTCGTTTTAGTCAGCCTGCATTTGTTGGTATTCCCGATGAATTTGTGTTTTCACAAAATCACTGGCCAATTCCCGAAAAAGTTTTTGATGCAATTCCATTTTTAGATGTGCATCTTCCTTTGGTATTTGTCGGCATTATGACTTTTATCCTCATTGTTAGCAGTGTAACAATGGTATTAGCAGTAGAAGCAGGTCATCGTATGGACAAAGCAGATGTTGAAAAATACATGCTTTGGACAATTCTCGGCGGTTTTGGTTTCTTAGGTTGCCAAGCTTGGGAATGGAGTCACTTTATTCATGGCAACAGCAATGCAGCTATGATGGAAGGCGGTGTATTAAACTTTATGGGTGCAAACCTTGTTCATAATCAATATGGCCCTCCTGCATTTGCCGATTTATTCTTCTTTATTACAGGTTTTCATGGTACTCACGTAGCAAGTGGTGTAGTTATTAACATTCTCACATTCTATAATTGTACTATGGGGCAATATGAAAAAGTAGGACATTATGAAATGATAGAAAAAGTAGGATTATATTGGCACTTTGTTGATTTAGTTTGGGTATTTGTATTTACTTTCTTCTATTTAGTTTAATTTACTCATAAAAATACACTAAAAATATGGCAGCACACGCAGAAAATTTAACAACAGAAGAAATAAGAAAGAAAAACGTCAATCGTGTATTGGTGGTAACAGGAATTTTGGCAGCCATCACAAGCGTAGAATTTTTGTTGGCTTTTACAATGCAAGCAGGTATGGGAAGAAATGCTATTTTTGTTATCTTAACTATTGCAAAAGCATTTTATATCATTGCAGACTTTATGCACTTACGTCATGAGGTGAAAACATTAGGCATGACCATACTTTTGCCAACAGCCTTTATTGTTTGGTTATTAGTAGTGTTAATTGCAGAAAGTGGCGACATGTATCGGTTTAAATAAAATATTAGCAATACAAGTTTATTTATAGCATAGGCTTTAGTCTTTTTAACTTTGTATTGATACTTATTGACAATTTTTAACGAATATTAAAGGTGCTGTTATGAAAATAATAGCACTTTTTTTTATTAAAATTGTTTAATATCATATAAAGATGTAATCTTTTTTGAAAGATTACATCTTTATATGATATTAAACAATTTTACAACTTACAATAACCATAAAATTACCTATGAAAATCAACACAGTAAAATTATTTCATCATTTTTTTCTTGTCATTTTTTTAGCATTTTTATTGCAATCTTGTACAAGATTGCCCTTAGTTTCGTTTAATGGAGCATCGCTATCACCTGACATGAAATCTATAACAATTCGCAATTTTTATAGTGATGTAGCAGCAGGACCTGCAAATTTAGCTATCAATTTTACAGAAAAAGTTAAAGAGTTTTACCAACGAAACACCCGTTTAGCTCTTATTAATGATAATGGAGATTTGACCTTAGAAGGTACAATTACAGATTATTCAGTATCTCCGGTAGCACCTGTGGCTGGTTCGGGAGATTTGCAGCAAATTGCAGGGCAACAACGCCTAAGTATTACTGTAAAAGTGCAATATACCAATGCCAAAGATGGTACAAAAGATTTTGACCAAGCATTTACACAGTTTGCAGATTTTGGTGCAAGTGCCAATATTTCACAAGTTGAGGCTGGCTTAATCAATGATATTTTTAATAGAGTTGTGCTTGATATTTTCAATAAATCAGCCGGAGATTGGTAAACAACTTTGTTAGGTTGCAAAAAGGTATAAAATTTATACTAAATTGCAAAAATTATATGACCACAATCTAAAAATATCTCTGATGTTTCGCAATATTTTTTATCTCATTATTATTGCTATTTTGTTATTTGTTTTATACCGAATTTTGTGGATTGACATTAAACAAGAGGCTATTATTAGAACAAAAGTGAATTATGAAACAGAAGTGAAGGAAATTTGTGCAGAGGAAAATGTACCCTATAATTACATTCTTTCCTTAATTATACTCGAGTGTTCGGGCAGAAAACCAGCACAAAGTCGTTTTGAACCTGCGGTTTATGACAAACTTAAACAAGTACGAGATGGCAAAATTAATAAATATAGCACTGTTACAAATTCACAGATACGCAACTGTTCTGATGCAACACTAAAATTATTAGCTACTTCTTGGGGTGCTTTGCAAATTATGGGTTATCATTGTTACAGTTTAGATGTATCCATTGACGAGTTAATTAATCCTGATACTTCTTTAAGATTAGGTATTCGATGGTGTAGAAAAAACTATGGAACTTATTTAATTGGTAGGAACTTTGGCGATGCTTTCCATTATCACAATACAGGTAAACCCATGCCTTTTTTTGGAATCACAACAACTCATGACCCACAATATGTCTTTAAAGGTATGAGATACATGAGTAATTTTGAGGGATTAGAAAATTAAGAATATTTTGTTAATTTTAATTATTGGCTAAATAACAAGATTAAATATGTACTTTTGTTAATCTAAACCAAGAACCAACACTAAGCAAAACTCCTCATGACTTTGAAATTATCTTTTTTTGCTATTTTTATCTATCTAAATTTATTTTTTTGTCTTGATAGTTATGCACAAGATGAACTGCAAGATAAGCAATTAGTGATAGAAAAAAATCGGGTTTTGCAACTTCCCAAAGCAACCCAATTGCAAAATCGTATGCAAAAAATTGAAACTCCTCCTTCAAATACAGAACAAAACTATAATTTAGAAAAGAAACAAGCCGTTTTGCCTAACTTAAAAATTCAAGTTTCACCATTTTTATTACAAAAAAGTGAAATAATTACTAAAAAAACATACAATAATTTTTTGAACATTGGTTTTGGTAATTACACAACATTGTTTGGTGAGGCATTTTTGCAATTACCAAAAAATGAAAAATATAACCTTTCTTTTAGTACAAAACATTTGTCATCAGCCACAGGAAGTGTTTTAGATGAAAAATCAGGTAATAACAGAACACATATTGCTTTGCAAGGCAGTTATAAAATTACAGAAAATAGCGAAACTTTTGGGCAGCTAAGTTATAATCAAGTTGGAGTACATTATTATGGTGCTAATACCTTGATATTGAAAGGCTTAGATATAGAGAAAATTAAACAAATATATAGAAATTTTGACATAGTGGCAGGTTATCGCAAAATGAATAACAATGTAAATCAAAATATAGGTACAAACATTACATATCAAGCACAATTAAATTATTATAATTTTTGGACAAAAACCGAAGTCAGTGAAAATGCTTTAAATTTGACAGGAAACACCAAAATTAAACTCACAGAAGATGCAAATCTAAACATTGAGCTTAATGCAAATTTTGCAAACCGAAATGATAATAACAAAAGTATTTCTCGTAATTTGTTGATTATCAGTCCTAATTATCATTTGCATATAGATAAACTTCAATTTACTGTTGGTGCTAATCTTGTTTATGATAATGATAGCATTCAAAATAAAAATAATTTTAAGTTATATCCTAACTTGGGAATTACTTATAAAATTAGCCAAAAAACAAAAATTTATAGCACATTTACAGGCACAACACAAAAAACATCTTTAAGAGATTTTATTCATCAAAACCCATTTCTTGGTAACCAAATTGCACTTACACACACCAATCAACAGTGGGAAATAGCAGCAGGAATTGAGGGCAACATTTCACAAGTTATTGGTTATCAATTAAAAGGTTCATACGCAACCTATAAAAATTTATACTTTTACAATAATAGTTTAGCAGATTCTACTAAATTTGCAGTATTGTATGACACAGAAGGCACAAAATTATTCTCGGCAATGGCAGAAATTTATGCCCAACTTAATAATTTTAAAGCTGGGTTTAAATCTGAATTATTTGCTTATAATACAGAAACTGTTGCAAAAGCATGGCACAGACCAAATTTTGTTAATACACTGACTATCAGTTATTTATACAAAGAAAAATTAAATATTTCGAGTGAATTTTTTAATCAAAATGGTTTGAAAGGTTATAATTTTACAAGTCATCGGGAATATAATTTAGCTACTATTTTTGATGTAAATTTGCAAGCAAGTTATCTTTTTGGAAATAACATGTCAGTTTTCTTAAAATTAAATAACATTTTTTCGCAACAATACCAGCAATATTTGTATTATGATACTCAAAGGTTTAATGCTTTAATTGGTGCCATGTGGAAATTTTAGTTTGATTTATTAAACAATAAAATTCAAAAATAATTACTATGAAAAAATATATTTTAGCTTTATTTTTTATCAGTTTTTTAAGCACAAGTTTTGCACAAGATAAGGTGTTTAAAATGACTCCACAAGATACCATTGTGCCAAAAGTAAAAGAGGAAAAATTGCCTAAAACCACATCGGATATAGAATTTAGAAAAATAGCTGGAGGCAGTGCATGGTTTAATGCTTGGGGCAATTACTCATATTTTGAAGTTTCTCCAGTAGGAGCTTATAAACTCAATGATAAAACTCACGTTGGTTTGGGTGCTACTTATCGTTATGTAAGTGGTTATTCCTATTTATCAGGAATACC
This sequence comes from Cytophagales bacterium, assembly GCA_043748455.1. Taxonomy (GTDB): domain Bacteria; phylum Bacteroidota; class Bacteroidia; order Cytophagales; family Thermoflexibacteraceae; genus JAAFKA01. The sequence goes on along the minus strand of JAYTNF010000240.1, from coordinate 17,672 downwards.
TTTAGATTATTCTGTGTATGGTGCAAGAACTTTTATTCGTTATATGTTATTCCAAGACCTTTATGCACACGCAGAATATGAACTCATGTATGGCTTACCAACAGTTGTGCAACGCAGTACAGGTGCAAATTATGCTGAACGAAATTGGGTTAGTGGTGCTTTATTGGGTGCTTCTTATCGCAGCATGATGGGGCAACGGACAGCTTCTGTGCTTACAGTTTTATATAATGCAACTTATGTGCAAAACTCAACACCTTCACCAAGTCCATTGGTGATTCGTGTAAGTTTGGAATATGAATTTTAGTATATTACATTCATTAACACAGACTAAAGTCTATGTTACAGTTAAATTAGGAACATTTAAAACATTTACTACCATGAAAAAACTATTTTTATCTTTAACTTTCTTGCTCTTTGGAGTAATGACAAGTACAACACAAGCACAAGCACAAAGCAATGGCAAAATCATTGAATTTGATGCTGAAACTCATGACTTCGGCATGATTAACGAAGGTGTAGTTGCAGAACATACATTTACTTTTACCAACAAAACCGCAAAAATAATTACACTAAGCAATGTTCAAGCCTCTTGTGGTTGCACTACGCCAAGTTGGTCAAGAGAACCTATTGAAACAGGAAAACAAGGCAAAATCACTGCCTCATACAATAGCGAAGGTCGTCCTAACGCATTTGTCAAAACAATTACGGTTACATATAGCGAAGAAGGGCAACCTGCACAGTCTATTGTACTTACGATAAAAGGCAACGTATTAGCAAAAATAAAATATGATGCAAATGCGGTAAATTCGGTTATGAATGTGGAAAAATCTATACATAATTTTGGTAAAATCCAAGTTGGGCAAAAAGTAGCTAAAACATTTACTTTTGTCAATACTGGCACTGCCGACTTATCTATCTCAACAATTTATGCGTCTTGTAATTGTGTTATGCTGACACCGTTGAAAAATAATACGATTAAACCAAACGAAATTGCAACCTTTGAGTTGGTTTTTGCACCAACACAAGTAAATACAAAAGATGAAGTTGTGGTAATTTACACAAATAGCACCACACAACCTCAAATTATGATAACCTTAAAAGCAGAAGTTGTGCAAGATATGAACGGACAATCTATGCTTAAAGAATCAGATGGATTTTAATTAGGATATTTGCCTTTAGGCGAATGAATTTCTATAATTTTAAGTCCGTTAGGACTGCAACCTTAGTAGAAAAAAGTATTCTTTTTGTAAAAACTCCGTTAGGAGTGATACTTTTGGTGCTAAGGTTTCACTCCTAACGGAGTTTTTCTGCGATTTGTTTCTATTTTTCTACAAAGATAACAGTCCTAACGGACTTAAAAGAAATATTTTTTATGGCATTACAAACTTTAGTAAAAATATCTGGAATCACAAATCTTACAGATGCACGTTATTGTGCAGGAATGGGTGTAGAAATGGTCGGTTTTGGAATTGATGACAGTGCAAATGATTTTATTGGTTTTCAAAAAATACAAGATATTATTCAGTGGTTAAGTGGCGTGCAACTTGTGGGCGAAATCACTAATCAAAATATAGAAAGTGTTAGTGAGTATGGTTTTGATTTTTTAGAAACCGCTAATTTACAACTTATTGATAATCAGGCTAATAATAAAGGTAACTCTTCAAAAGTCATTCTAAAAATTGTAATTACCCAAGAAAATTTAGCAGAACTTTCCTATATTTTAGAGAAATACCATACAAAAGTTAGTTATTTTCTATTGGAAAGTGCATTACAATTTGATAATCACATCACAAATATCCTCAAAAATCATTGTGTAAAATATCCTATTTTATTGGGTTTTGGAATTAGCCAATCAACAATTACACATATATTAGATACAATAAAACCTGCGGGAATTGCTTTAAAAGGTGGTATTGAAATTAGCCCAGGGTTAAAAGATATGGACGAATTGGCAGAAATATTAGAGATGATAGAAATATAAATGAAATATGAAATATTGAATTAACTTTGCTAAAATAAATTTTATTGCTATGGAAACGATGAATCTAACAAAATATACCAACAAACAAGTAAAAATTATACTCAATAATGGGAAAGAAATAAATAGTAAAATTGTATATATTGATACAGTTGAAAATACTATTGATTTTGAAGATGGTAGGTCTATTGCTATTTCCTTTATTAAAGAACTTGTTCATGGAGAAAATAAAGATTCTATAACAACAAATCATGTAGTAGCAGAAATTACTTCAATAATCCCAAAATCTGAAACAACAACCAAAGATGATTTTATTGTTGAAAAGACACCTATTGAAACACTCAAACCAGATACCATTCTTGTTTCTGAACCTCAAAATAACAGCAAACATATAGAAGTGCTGAAAAAACTGATGGAAATAGAAATGAGGTATGATAACGCTATAAAAAACCTGCAAATTATTTCTTTAAAACCTGAAATATCAGCAGCTTTACCCAAACAAATCAAAAATTTAGAAAATGGAGCCAAAACTGAACAGGCTACCTTGTGGAACAAAATAGTAAATCAGTATAATAATGCTGTAAAAAATGGAGGACTTTATCAAAATAAAAACGGACTAAACACCATTGTATCAAACACGCAATCATTAGTTAAACTGATGCCTAATTCAAATTTTTATGAATTACTTGCCTATTTTGCACTCGAAAATAAAGAATTATATTTGGCTTGTTGGGCTTTGGAAAATGTGTTTAAAGATTATGAAAGTATCAGTAAAAACGAACAAGCTTGGTATAAATTTGTTGAGTTGATATTAGTATTTTCTAATTACAAAGCCTTATTTCATATTATTAGTACAGTTTCATTGTCTTCTTTTGAGCAAGAAAAAATATTTAAAGCCGTTTGCTATAGTTTGATAAAGCTAAATAGAAAAAATATTGTAGAAAATCTGATTGAAAAAACATTCGGAAGTAAGCCTGATTTTAAATCTTTGGCTTTGGATGGGCTAAAAGAACTCCCGAAAGAACCATTATCTGTTTATATGACATTTAAGGCTAATTTGGAGATAAAGCCCGTTAAAATTGTTGAAAACTCCTCAGTAACTTCTCATGTAAATAATGCGACAAAAAATAATCCCAATAATAATTTACCCTCTCATTTACAAGGATATGTGTCAAGAGGCTCAAATGCAGAAACATTAAGGAAAGCACGTATTGAAAGAGATGTAACTAAGAATTTTGCAAAAGCAGAAACTCTTTTTATCAGTGGCATTGAAAATGAAAATAGTCCTGATATTAAATCACGTGCAGTTCGAGATTTGGCAAGTATGCTTGGACAGCAAATGAAAGAACCTAAAAGAGGTATTGAAGTAATAAAAAAATATCAAGAGATTTTATCTGATTCTGATTTACATTTACTATATACGCTTTATTTCCAAGCAGGTGAATATAATGAGGCTATTAAAATTCAAAAACAAATTTTACAAAATACATCAAGAAAAGATTTAAGAATGGCAAGATATTTTGGTTTGGCATCTTGCTATATAGAATTAGGTAATTTTAAAGAGGCTGAGGGTTACTATCGTCAAGCCTTAAAAATTAACCCATCCCAATACACTATTGAACGAAATATTGCACTTTGTTTATACAAACAAGGGAAAAATGACGAAGCAAAGAAAATTTTGATTATTATTATTGCAGATTACGGAGATATAAATTCACAAAAACTATTAGATACAATTGACGGAAAAAATCAAAATACTGATTTTGTTTTTGATACCACAGGATTAGTTTTTGAAAATCTCGACAATTTTGCTAATTTCTACTTATCTGCTTGTGATTTTAAATATGTAGAAAAAAACAGAATAGAAGAAGGAAAATATATAGGTAGTGATGACAATAAACGTGCAGACATAGATAAATTAGTGAGAACAGCCTCTACACTACGTTCACGAATTGCAGAAGAAAGAAGTAATATTTATCTAAATGCTGCACGAATTTATTATGATTTAGGAGAACAAGATAATGATTTTTATAATTATTTGTGTCGTTCTTTTACTTCAAAAGGTGATAACGCAGTACAAAGCAATAATGAACTCGATACAGTAAGAACTTTTTATTTGACTGCACTTAAAGTATATGATGCACTTTATTTTGACGAGGGACAAAATCAAAAAAAAGACGAACAAGATGCTATAAATGCTTTATGCCGATTTTTATATTCATTTTTGGGCAGAGATAGAATTCCCGTTTTAATGAGTGGAGATAAAAATCTTTCAATCAAAGAAACTCTTAATTTTATACTAGTTAATTCGTCTGATAGAAATAAAATATTTTTTGCATTGGCATTTATATTTTCAAAAAGTCCACAATACTCAATGAACAGAGTATTAAAAATTTTATTTGAAAATCAAGAGTTTAAAAAAGTGTCTTGCCTTTTTTTAGATGTTTCAGTCAATTCAACACAAGAACAATTTGCAGAAGTTTGGAAGAAACAAGCAACTGAAATAATCAAAAGAGAAAATGAATTATCTGCTCAACTTTCGCCTTTACGCAATTTTCAAATTGCAGAAATATGGCTTTCTTCAAGTATTGACCGAATTGAAAACAGTATCAATAATGTTTTCTTTCCTTTAGACAAAGACTATTTGGCTGATTTGGAAAATCTTTTGAATAATTGCATTTCCCTTTGTAAAGCATCTGATTTTGATGACAAAAACAATAAAATTGAGGACATAAAAGTGAGAGCAGAGAATTTAATGCAAAAGATGTTGAGAAATCCAACTAAACTTGCCATTGAGGAGGTTCACCCTATATTAAATAATCTTTTAAATTCATTGGATAAATATCTAAGTATTCTATTTAGCAGTTCAAAACCTGACTTAGCATTTAGCTCAGTTTTTACAGCCTATCAACTTAAAAACAGTAACCAAATTGATTTGCAAATAAAAATAGAAAATAAATCAGAAGGACACGCAGAAGAAGTCGAATTGCGTTTAGAAGCCAATCCTACTTACTTTAAATCAAAGGAAGATTTTATTGTTTTTTATAAAACAATAAAAGGGAAAAAAAGTGATTCTAAAATTATAGAATTGGAATTGACTGAAAAGGCAATACAAGAAAAGGCTTTTTCTATTAAGATAGATGCAAGTTTTAAGAATAGACTCAATGAAAGTTTTATTTCTCCAAGCGAAAGTCTGGCAGTTCAATTAGGTGAACAGAAAGATTTTGTAGAAATAAAACCGAATCCTTATGCAAATGGTGCAAGTGGGAAAGCTGTAACCAATGATGAAATGTTTTATGGACGCAAAGAATATATTGAATCTGCCTATAAAACGATGGTAGAAGATGGCATAAGTTATGTTATTTATGGGCAATTCCGTTCGGGTAAATCATCAATTCTAACCCACTTAGAAAAAAAATTAGAAAGTAACCCACAAATTATTGTGGTAAAATTAGGTGATATTGGTAAATTTATGGGCGAAAGTTCTACGCCTATGTTTTATCGTTTTTTACATCAAATTTTAAGGGCATTGCGAGATGAAGTTAATAAAAAAATTAAGATAATTAAACTTAGTTTTATTGATTTTGTAATTCCTGATAGTAAAGTTTTTTACGAACACCCAGAGCCTGTTGATTATTTCTATGAATTGATGGATAATTTTCAAAGCCAAAAAAACGACTTAATAGATTGGGAAAATATTCGAATCATCGTGAGTATGGACGAATTTACCTATATTTATGAAAAAATAGTCAAAGGAGAATTAAGCTCTGATTTTATGAAAAATTGGAAAGCACTTTTAGCGAAAAATTACTTTAATGTGGTTTTGGTAGCCCAAGATGTATTTCCTAAATTTTTTGCAGAGTTTGAAAATGCTTTTGGAACTATTTTTCCAAAGAGAATAACTTATTTAGATAACCAAAATGCAAGAGAATTAATTGATGAACCTATAAAAAGACTTAATAAAAATGAAAGTAAGTTTCGTGAAAATGCAATAGACAAAATTATAGAACTTACCGCAGGACATCCTTGGTATATTCAAATATTTTGTGATGCTTTGATTAATTATATCAACACTGATAAACAGCAATATATAACAGGTGCAAATATTGATAAAGTCAAAGAAAGATTACTTCGTGGAACAGAACGGAAAGATAATTTTAAAAATTTTATCGAAAATGGTGACCCTTCAAAAGATAAAATTTCTGAAAAAGACACAACTATTGTTTTGAAAAAAATAGCTGAAAATACTAAAAATTATGATGACGGGTATTGCCAAAAAAGTACGATTAATTGCATTACAAAAGCTGATTTAAACGAAATACTTAAAGACCTTGAAAGTCGTGAAGTTATTGAAACCCACAATGAAAAAGGCTATAAAATCCGTGTAGGTTTATTCAAAGAATGGTTGAACGAAAATCCAAATGTCTGGGAATAATGGAAAACAAAAATATCATCAATCCTTTTGCACAAAAAGGTAGAATTATCACTGGCGATGCCTTTATTGGGCGTTTTGAAAACTTGCGTGCAGTTGCAAGTAATGTAACTGACCAAGTTATGCCGAATAATTTGGCAATTATTGGCTATCCACGTATTGGAAAAAGTAGTTTGGCAAAGCAAGCAATTATTGAACAAAAAGTAGCATTGATTAAGGAAAAGAAAATTCCAATTTGGATTGATTTTTCCAAATTTTCAAGTCGTGATGCCTTTTTTAAGAATTTAGTGCGTTACTCTTTTGACGAGTTGAAAAAAAATGACATATTACTTAACGCACAAACTTATGTTTCTGATGTTTTACAACAAGAAAATTGGGACGACTTAACGTACTATATTGAGAAATATTTTGAATATACAATAAGTGAAGGCTACTATTTTATATTTATTTTAGATGAATTTGATGAAGCAAGAAGTATTTTTAAAGGTAATGCAGAAGCATTTAAAATGCTTAGGGAATTGGCTTATGATAGCAATAAATTTGGTGTTGCTTGGGTTACAACCTCTCGTAGAAGTATTAAAGAAATAGAAGTAAAAAGTGATTGTAGTAGCTCAAATTTTAACCTAATTATGACAAAAGAATATCTATCTTGTTATAATAAAGAGGAATTACAAGCCTATTTTCAATTATACGAAAATATTAACATACAACTTACAGATACTCAAAAATCAAAAATAATATATTATTGTGGTGAACATCCTTTTTTATTGGCTTCTTTGGGTTTTGAAATTGTGGAAAATTTTAAGTATAACGAGCCTATTGCAGACATAGACCTTGTTTTTAGCAAAATCCGATTAAGTATTTTAGAATACTACGAGCAACTTATTGATTTACTCAAAGAAGACAAAACCTTTGAGAAAATGCTTCAAATCCTTTTTGGTCCCATCATTAATGTTAGTGATGAGGATATTTTAGAACTAAAAGACACCTATGGACTTTTGCAAGACATTAATTTAGCTAATAATGATAAAGGGTTAATAGCCTTTTCAGAACATTTCCAAGAATATTTACAAAATCTTGGCAAAGGAGTTGATTTTTGGTCTTTGTGGACAAATTTAGAAACATTATTGCGTGAGATGATAACCAAAATATTTAAAGATAAACATAAAGAAGAGTGGCAGAGTAACCTCATCGCTTTTTTTCCATTATTTTTTAATGGTTTGGAAACAGAAGAAAAAAAAATTGAAGGTGCAATTCAAAAGAGAGCTAAATCAAAAGATGATTACAAATCTGAAAACTTGTTAGATTATTTAGATGCACAACCCCTATTTGAGATAATCTTATCAAAAAATGGTTGGAATAATTATTTTAAAGATATTTTTGGGGGAGATAAAGCAAAAGCAGATTTTGAGAAGAAAATGCAACTTATCATAAAAATTCGTAACCCTTATGCACACAGTCGTTTTAAATCTATTAGACCAGAAACTGTTAAACAAGCAGAAATTTATTGCGAAGAAATATTAAAAACTATTAAAACCTACCTTAATAACTAACACTATGAATGTCCTTATTTTAGGTTCTGGAGGTCGTGAGCATGCATTTGCATGGAAAATAGCACAAAGTCCTCTTTGCACAAAACTTTTTGTAGCCACAGGTAACGCAGGCACTGCCCAAATAGCCACAAATGTCGAGCTTGACATCATGAATTTTGAGCAAATAGGAAGTTTTGCCATCACAAACCATATAAATTTAATCATTGTAGGCAGTGAAGCACCACTTGTTGAAGGTATTGCTGATTTTTTTGAGGCTGATGCACGTTTTAATCATGTAAAACTGTTAGCACCTTCAAAAGCAGGAGCAAAATTAGAAGGAAGCAAAGATTTTGGCAAAATTTTCATGCAAAAATACCAAATTCCTACTGCAAGTTACCAAACATTTACGCAACAAAATTTAGCAGAGGGATTAAAATATCTTGACTCTCATACTCTTCCTATTGTGCTAAAAGCCGATGGATTGGCAGCAGGCAAAGGTGTCATTATTGTAGAAAATAAAGAAGAAGCCAAAGAAATTTTAACAGAAATGTTGCACGGAAAGTTTGGCAAAGCAAGTGAAAGTGTGGTTATAGAACAGTTTTTGACGGGAATAGAACTTTCTGTATTTGTACTGACTGATGGAATTAGTTATAAAATTTTGCCCGAAGCCAAAGATTATAAACGAATTGGTGAAAATGACAAAGGTTTAAATACAGGTGGCATGGGTGCAGTTTCGCCTGTAAGTTTTGCAACACCAGAGTTTATGAACAAAGTAACAGAAAAAATTATCAAACCAACTTTACATGGTTTACAACAAGAACAAATAAAATATGTTGGTTTTATTTTCTTGGGATTAATTAGTGTAGATAATGAGCCTTATGTGATTGAATATAATGCACGTATGGGAGACCCAGAAACCGAAGTTGTAATTCCACGTATTAAGTCTGATTTATTAGATTTATTTTATAAAACGGCAAATAGAGAATTAGATAGTTTTGGAGAATTAGAAATTGACGAAAGATTTGCAACAACAGTCATGTTGGTTTCGGGTGGTTATCCTGAATTTTTTGAGAAAGATAAAGAAATTAAAGGTTTAGAAATGGTAAAAGATGTGCTTGTTTTTCAGGCGGGCACAAAAAATATGCAAGAAAAAATTGTTACAAATGGTGGTAGAGTCTTAGCTATTACAGCTTTAGCAGCCACAATGGAGGCAGCTTTGACAAAATCTAATCAAGCAGCCCAAGAAATTGGCTTTGAAAACAAATATTATAGAAAAGATATTGGATTTGATTTGTAAAAATATCTATATTCAATGATTTGTAAAACAGAATTTGGCATGTTTTATAACAAAAATTAAACAGCTTATATTAAGTTAATCAATATTCAAAAAAATGATATTTCTACAAAAAACTATAGTTTTATTATTTCTTTTTACCATTTCTTTTCAAACTTTTGCTCAAAATGATGTAACAGTGATTGAAAATAAGGAGCTAAAAAAAGAAAATAGCTATGATTTGGAAAAACTTGCAATAGATAGCACAAAATTAGACTATTTTGATGATAGAAAATTTGCTAAAACTTCCTTAGAAAAGTATAAAAACAATCCTATTTTTGAATACGATAGGGTTGTGCCTCAAGATTTGTCATGGTGGGAAAAATTTAAAATGTGGCTATTCTACAAATTATTGCAACTTGGTTTTGGTGAAAAAGAAAGTCCATACGTGCGAGGAATTATTTATACGATTTCGGCTTTGGTTATTATTTGGGCAATTATCAAAATAATGGGCATGGATATTTTTAGTTTATTTTACTTTAAAGGCAAAACTAATGAGTTTAAAGGAGAATGGTTGCAGGATAATATTCATGGAATTAATTTTGATAAAGAAATCGCAGAAGCCATTGGCACAAAAAACTATAAAGTTGCAGTCCGATTATTTTATCTTTATACATTAAAAAAATTGACCGATAAAGAACTTATTGCTTGGGAAATTAATAAAACTAACCATGACTATGGTTTTGAATTGTCAAAAACTGCAAAAGGTAAGCAAATTCAGTCAGATTTTGAACAAGCAACCTATTATTTTGAATATGTGTGGTATGGAAATTTTAGGGTAAATGACCAACAATTTGCAGAAGCACAGCAATTATATGAACAGTTTATGAAAAAATTGTAAAGTGAATCACACAAACACAAAACTTTTATGAAAAAAATACTTGCTATTTTCACATTTTTATTGTCTATTTCATTACTTACGTGTAATCAAGTTTTTGCACTTCCCATTATTATTCGGGCATATATTGCTGATTTTGAAAATGTGCATAGAATTTATGCTTTTGTTGTTGTGCCACGTTTATCAACGGTTAATGAAATTTCGGGGATTAAAATGTCATATTTTGTAAAATCTTCGGCAACAAGTAATGAAATTTTAAGGCAAGATACGGTTAGTTTAATAAATGCAACCAAAGATTATGATAGCTATAATGTGGTTTTTGATATTCCTGCAACAGGAGTAAATACTGCTATATTGTTTATTAAAATAACAGATGAAAAATCACGTCAAGATGCCCAAGAAGATTTTTTGCTTGGTGGTGGCAATACTTTTGTGAGTGTAATTGCGACAGCTACTAATTCTATGTCTGATTTTGTGGTTGGTGGCGAAAAAATATCACTTTTGGCAGCCGAAAATAAAATAGTAACAGTCTATCGTTTGCCACAAAATTTTCAAGCTGCAACTGTTCCCATGCAAACAGAAGGGCTAAATACAACACCCGAACTCAAAGTAGATTCGACATTTAAAATCATGACAAATACGCCTTTTGTTATCAATAGCAAAGGTTTATATTTTGCACAATTAGATACAAATAGTAGCAATGGAACAGGTTTTAAGGTTGCAGAAGCCCAATACCCAAAATATAAAACGGTGCAACAACTGATAGAACCATTGATTTATATTTCTGATTACAGCGAAATTTCACCCATGAACAATGTTGCTGCAAATGATGCTTATGCAAAAAAACTTGCCTTAGATAGTTATTGGCTTACATTGGCAAAAGACGAAATGAAGGCAAAAAAGATGATAAAACTCTATTATCAAAGAGTTGCTGATGCTAATAAATTTTTCACAACCTATAAAGAAGGCTGGAAAACCGATAAAGGTATGATTTATATTGCTTTTGGAAGTCCAACACAAGTTACAAAATTACAAGGACAAGAGCAGTGGACATACAGAGATTATGGTTCAGAAATCAAATTTACATTTATTAAACGCAATAATCAATTTACGACTACACATTATGAACTTGTCCGCAATGTAAAATACCATGACGTTTGGTATGAAATGATTGAAAAATGGCGAATGGGATTAGTAATAAAATAAAATATGACCCATTTACAACCCTAAATTAAGTTTGATAACGACATAAATAATTTGTAATGTCGTTATCAAAAGATTAGTTTTTAACTGCTACCACACTTAATTGATAAGTAAAATCTTCCATAATCATGTTTGCTAATAATTTAGAGCAAGCAAGTTCTACTTTTTCTTTTGCCTCTATCTCTGTTGCTGCTTCAAATTCCATGGTAATATGTTTACCAATGCGGACATCTTCTACTTGCGAAACTCCCAAGTTTTTTAGTCCTAACTTCACAGCTTTCCCTTGTGGGTCAAGAATTTCTTTTTGTGGCATTACATCTATATTTGCAATAAATATCATGAGGGTAGTTATTAAAATTTTAAGTTTTGTGCAAGTTTACACAGATTCGGCTAAAATTCAAAAGAAAATTACAATTCTTAGGAGTAATTGACTAATTTTGCAAGATTATTGAATAGAAATAACTTATTCACATTCCTTTATAACCATGAAACTGATTACAATATTCATTATTTATTTTAGTTTTGTTTGCAATTTTTCTATACGTGGACAAGAATATAAAACCCTACATACTTTACAAGGACATTTTGGAGCTGTGCAAAATCTACGTTTCAGCCCTGATGGTCAAACTTTGGCAAGTGGTGGATTTGATGGTTATTTAATTTTGTGGGATGTAAAAAGTGGAAAAAGTTTAAAAGCCATTAAAGCCCATAAAGCCACAGTAACCGAAGTTACATTTAGCAAAGATGGTAAATATATTGCAAGTTCAAGCCAAGACGGAACTGCAACAGTTTGGGACACACAAACAGGTGCAAAAATAGCCTCTTTTCTCAACAGACCTTTTATTATGACAGATTCCAAAACAAGAAACGGCGTTGTTGTAACGGATACAATCTTCCAAAATGGTGTTTCCTTTGTTACATTTTCACCCAATAATAAATTTATATACTTTGCGGGTGATAATGGTTATATCATGAAAGGCGAAATTGCAACCAATAAAGCACAAAGTATTGCCTCCACAAATTATTCAGATGTTCAATGGTATAGCAATGTTACAGGTGGCACAATTACAAATGACGAAAAATATTTGGTTGTAACAGTAGGGCATCATATAAAATATATTGATTTGAAGTCAGAGAAGATTACTCAAGAAATTTTTTATGCTGACGCCGATTTGAATGATGTAATTGCCGTACCTAATCAAAATGCAGTGGCGGTTTGGAGTTATGAAGGTAAAGTTACTATTTGGGACAATAAGACAAAAGCTGTTGTCAAATCTTATTTGGTTAGTGAGCCTGATAATTATAGTGCAGCATCTTTCAACAAAGATGGCACACAAATTTTAACATCAGCCTCAGGCAACGAAGCTAAGATTTGGGATACAAGCACAGGAAAACTGATAAAAAGTTTGGGTGGACATAGTAAAATTGTTAGACTTTCACGTTTTAGCCCAGCCGAAGATGTTATAGCTACGGGAAGCTACGATGGAACAGTAAGGGTTTGGAAAAAAGACGAACCAAAGCCATTGTTAGCAGCAAATAAAACAGAAATAAAAGTTACAACACCTATTATTTTGGCAAAAATAGATACAAAAAAAGACAGCCAAAAAAATAAAGTTCCAGACAAAACAGAAGTCATTGCACAACCAATTAAAGACACAAGACTAAGATTTAATAATGAAGTAGTAGAACTTGGGAAAATTATTGCATTAGGTAATATTCAATTTGAGCAAAGTAGCTATGTCTTGCTTAAAGATTCATATCAAGAATTGGATAAATTAGTTCAATTTTTACAAGAAAACCCAACCATTGAAGTAGAAATTAGTGGACATACAGACAATAAAGGTGATGAAAAGAAGAATTTTACTTTATCAGAAAGACGTGTGGCAACAGTAACCTCATATCTCACAAAAAAGAAAATTTCAGAAAAACGTATCATTGCAAAAGCATACGGTGGTACAAAACCTATTGCAGACAATAATAGTGATATTGGGCGAAAAATTAACCGCCGAGTAGAAATGAAGTTTTTAAAAATGTAATACATTAAGTATTGTAGACTCAACTCTGTTTTTTTTATTATTTAATGTAAGTTAAGTGTGTATAATTTGATACTGATATTTATTATTTGTTTATTTTATTATTAAATTACAATAATATTAGGAAAAGATTTATTGCATTCTTAAAAAAAACTCCTAAGAATTTTAACATTCTTAGGAGTTAATTAATTTATTATTCCATTGTAATTTCTAACGCCAATCCACGAAGCTCGTGAATTAATACGTTAAATGACTCTGGAATATTTGGTTTTGGCATATTTTCGCCTTTTACAATAGCTTCATAAGCCTTAGCTCTACCTACAACATCATCTGATTTTACAGTCAAAATCTCTTGCAAAATGTGTGCAGCTCCAAAAGCCTCCAAAGCCCAAACTTCCATCTCCCCAAAACGCTGACCACCAAACTGAGCTTTACCACCCAATGGCTGTTGTGTAATGAGAGAATAAGGTCCGATACTTCTTGCGTGCATTTTATCATCAACCAAGTGACCAAGTTTCAACATATACATGATGCCTACGGTTACTTTTTGGTCAAATTTATCACCTGTCAAACCGTCATAAACCGTTGACCTTCCCCATTCTGGCAAACCTGCTTTGATTAATTCTGTTGCAACATCTTCTTCTGTACCACCGTCAAAAATTGGTGTCGCATATTTTTTGTTGAGTTTTTCGCCAGCCCAACCCAAAACAGTTTCATAAATTTGTCCAATGTTCATACGTGAAGGTACACCTAATGGATTTAAAACAATGTCCATTGGAGTTCCATCAGCCAAGAAAGGCATATCTTCTTCTCTTACAATACGTGCAACAACACCTTTGTTACCATGTCGCCCTGCCATTTTATCACCAACTTTCAATTTACGCTTTTTGGCAATATAAACTTTTGCAAGTTGTACGATACCTGCTGGCAACTCATCTCCAACTTCTAAGGTAAATCTTTCACGTTTGAATTTTCCAGAAATTTCGTTACGTTTTTTGTTATAACTTTTTACCAAAAGCACAACAATTTTATTCACACGAGCATCATCTGTCCAATTTTCTAAAATCACATCAGAAATTAAATTTACTTCCTCCGAAACGTGATAGCTACTCTCATCACGGTAAGGATTTTTTTCAGGGAATAAATTTTTCTCAATATTTGTACGGTTATATTTCACACCTTTGCTCATTAATTCTTCGCCAAATTTGTGTTTGATACCCAAACTTATACGACTATCGAGCAAATCATGCATTTTATCAATCATTTCATTACGAACTGCTGTCAAATTTCTTGCGTATTTTTTCTTCAAATCCTCAACTTCTTTCTTTGCTTTAATTCGCAAATCTTTATCTTTTTTAGGACGTGAAAACAATTTTGTATCAATAACAACCCCTCTCAAAGATGGTGATGCTTTCATAGACGCATCTTTTACATCTCCTGCTTTATCTCCAAAAATTGCACGCAATAATTTTTCTTCTGGTGTTGGGTCAGATTCTCCTTTTGGTGTGATTTTACCAATCATAATATCACCTTCTTTTACTTCTGAACCAATACTGATAATACCATTTTCGTCGAGATTTTTAACAGCTTCCTCACTTACGTTTGGAATTTCAGATGTTAATTCTTCTTCACCTCGTTTGGTATCTCGAACTTCTAATTCAAACTCTTCAATGTGCAATGAAGTAAAAATATCCTCACGAACCACTCTTTCACAAATTACAATAGCATCTTCAAAATTATAACCTTGCCAAGGCATGAAAGCCACTTTCAAGTTACGTCCCAATGCTAATTCGCCTTTTTGTGTTGCATAACCTTCGCACAATACTTCGCCTTGTTTTACTTGTTGTCCTTTAAAAACAATAGGTTTCAAGTTAATACAAGTATCTTGGTTGGTACGGCGGAATTTTATCAATTTATATGACCTCACATTGCCATCAAAACTTACCAACATTTGGTCATCTGAAAAGTCATAACACATTCTAATTTCGTTAGCATCAACATATTCCACAAAACCATCATGTTCTGCAACAATTAAAGTACGTGAATCTGTTGCTACTCGACCTTCCAAACCTGTACCTACAATCGGTGCTTGTGGACGCAATAATGGTACTGCTTGACGTTGCATATTCGAACCCATTAAGGCACGGTTTGCATCATCATGTTCTAAGAAAGGAATCAAAGAAGCTGCCACCGACACAATTTGATTAGGTGCAACATCCATATAATGTAAGTTTGAAGGTTCAACTTGTGGGAAATCACCTTCAAAACGTGCTTTTACTTTACTCACTAAGAAATTTCCTTCGTCATCATTTTCGGCACTTGCTTGGGCAATGTTCATGCCGTCTTCTTCCTCTGCGGTTAAGAAAATAACACCTTTACTTACATTAATTTTACCATTTTCAATAATACGGTAAGGAGTTTCTATGAAACCCATTGGATTAATTTTTGCATGAACACACAAAGACGAAATCAAACCAATGTTCGGACCTTCGGGAGTTTCAATCGTACACAAACGACCATAGTGCGTATAATGCACATCTCGAACCTCAAAACCTGCTCTTTCTCTCGATAAACCACCAGGACCAAGTGCAGACATACGCCTTTTGTGCGTAATTTCTGCCAAGGGATTTGTCTGATCCATAAATTGAGAAAGCTGATTTGTTCCAAAAAACGAGTTAATTACCGAAGATAAAGTACGAGCATTAATCAAATCTATTGGCTTAAAGTCCTCATTATCACGCACATTCATTCTTTCTTTAATGGTACGAGCCATACGAGCCAAACCTACACCAAATTGTGCATGTAATTGTTCGCCAACGGTACGCACACGTCTGTTACTCAAATGGTCAATATCATCGACAACGGTACGAGAATTTATCAGCGTAATCAAATATTTAATGATTTCGATAATGTCTTCTTTTGTCAAAACTCTTACGTCATTTGTAAGAGGCAAACTTAATTTTTTGTTAATTCTGTAACGTCCAACTTCACCTAAATCATATCTTTTGTCTGAGAAAAACAAACTGTGTATAACTTCTCTTGCAGTAGACTCATCAGGTGCTTCTGTGTTACGCAACTGGCGATAAATTTGCTCAACTGCCTCTTTTTCAGAGTTACAATTATCTTTTTGCAAAGTGTTATAAATAATTGCGAAATCTGTAATATTAATATCTTCTCTATGCAAAATAATTTTATCAGCACTTGATTCCAAAATTGTATCAATGTCATCTTCACCAATAATACTATCTCTTTCCATTAAAATTTCGTTACGGTCAATAGAAACTACCTCGCCGGTGTCCTCGTCCACGAAATCTTCAGTCCAAGTTCTCAAAACCCTCGCCGCCAATTTACGTCCTACAATACCAGAAATGGTTTTGCGGTCATTTTTCACTTCTTCTGACAAGCCAAAAAGTTCTAAAATCTCTCTATCAGAGCCAAAACCAATGGCACGTAACAATGTTGTTACAGGAAATTTCTTTTTACGGTCAATATATGCAAACATGACATTATTCACGTCTGTTGCAAACTCAATCCAAGAACCTTTAAATGGAATAATCCTTGCAGAATATAATTTTGTACCGTTTGTATGTTTGCTTTGAGCAAAAAACACACCTGGTGACCTGTGTAATTGCGAAACAATGACCCTTTCTGCTCCATTAATGACAAAAGAACCTCTTTCGGTCATGTAAGGAATATTGCCCAAAAATACTTCTTGTTCTATGGTTTTAAAGTCTTCGTTATCATCGTCATTGCAAGTCAATTTTAGCTTTGCTTTCAATGGCACAGAATAGGTCAAACCTCTTTCTATGGACTCATCAACAGAATATTTTGGTGGGTCAATAGTATAATCAATAAAATCCAAGATAAAATTTTCTCTCGAATCAGAGATAGGAAAATTCTCCATGAATACTTTGTACAAACCTTCTTTTGCACGATTTTCGGCAGGAGTTTCCAACTGAAAAAAGTCTTGAAATGATTGTACTTGAATGTCTAAAAAGTCGGGATATTCTATCACCGCTTTTGTGCGGGCAAAACTATGTCTGCCATTTTTATCAATCTTTGCCAAAATTACTTACGATTTAAGATTTGACTGTTATGAAATTTAATAACTATACCTGTATTTATTTTGTCATTCTGAGCTTGGGAAGAATCTGAATTATTGATTTTGACACCAAAACGCCAGATTCTTCCCAAGCTCAGAATGACAAATATATTATCAAAATATGGTAGTGGTAAAAAATGTATGATAACTTAAATAGTTGAAAATCAATACTTTATGGCACACAGATAACATAGATTTTACGGATAATCACAAACAAATTA
>JAYTNF010000239.1:0-4405 GCA_043748455.1 Cytophagales bacterium | reverse complement strand
CAATTTGCTGTAAAATATCTCTGCGAACTTCATGAATTCCATCAAAAACAATAAGTTGCGGAGTTTTTATAAGTTCAGTGAATTTGTTAGTTAATTTTGTAGTTTCTTCGTCTATATAATTTTGCTGATAAAATTCATCTTTATCACCAATTACTAATATAATTTCAGAACTTGGTTTCACAAAATTTAGCTGTTCTTGCTGAATTTCGTCAGGAAAACGACCTCCCCAAATCACCAATTTATCAAAAGGTATTTGGCAAGCCACAGCCCAACGACTAATCATGGCAGCACCTTGTGAAAAACCTAATAAATTGATTTTCAGGTTATTAGAATAATTTTTATTATATTCTAAAAATCTTTGTAATGGCTTTACAACTTCATTTTCATAAATAAAACGCAAATAAGTTAGAGTATTTTGCAAGTCCATTTCACGATTTTCTTTTGTAAGCCATGATGCTCCCACTTTTCTATAACTTCCATCTATATAAAATTTAGACAAGCCTTGTGGTGCTATCACATAATTTTTTTCCAAATCTAATATATCAAATCGGCGAATAAAGTATTTTGCTAATTGCCCATAACCATGACAAACCAACCAGATATTTTCCGTTTTTTCGGTTAATTCACCCAAATTTTCGTAGGTTGTAGAGATTTGTAAAGTTGTTATTTTTTCCATTTTTATAATAATTGTATGATTCTTTGTTCCAAAATATCAATAAGTTCTTCGTCCATGTATTCATAATCATCTGCAATATGTAAAATAATGAGTTGTTTATGTGCTAATATTTTATCAAATTGCTGCTGCATAAGTTCTTTATGACGTTTTTCCATTACTAAAATAACATCAGCCCAACCAATTAGACCTGTTGTAACTTTAATTCTGGCACTTTTGGCAGTGCCTGCTGATTTTACTTCATAAAATTCATGACTTTCAAAAATGCTTTCGGCTGTCAAACTTCTGCGTTTATTGCGACTACATATAAATAATAATTTTATTTTTGGTTGCATCTTTTAAGAGTAAATATCAAAATCACTTCTATTTTCATACAAATATATATAATCCTACATTCTTTTTTTCGGAGTTATGAAATAATAAGTAATTAATTTGCATAAATATAGAATAATAGTAGTATTTTTGCAATCCACACAACTTATATACATGATTTATCTACTGCTATTTATTATATATTTAGTAATAGGTATTGCAATTATGCTTACGCTATTACATTTAGATGACGACACAGAACATAGAGAACAGTTTAAAAATGAGCCCATTATCTTGTTTGCTTTAATAATTTCGGTTATCTTATTCTATGGAATTGCTTTACCTATCATGTATTTTTATCTCAAACACCAAAAGCGTAAATTAGGTAAACGTACTCAAGACCAAGATAACAGACCTATGAGAGATGAAAAGCCAAGAGAAAATGCTTAGGAATAAAAATGAAATATGATGTATGAATCAACTATTTAGTGTAAGTTGCGTAGTGAATTGTACCGCACCCTTGGCGGGGGTTGCCTTCAACTGCAAGGTCATCATAAATGGCAATAAAATTGTTAAATTAATACCATTTTAAAGGTTTTTAATAAATTTGCAAAGCAAATTTATTAAAAACCTTGCACCCTAAAGGGTGCAGTACATTCTACGTAACTTACATTAAATAGTTGATTATCAACTATTTAAAACTACAAAATTTACAACTTAATGAATCAAATAAAGTCAAATTGAAAAATTGATTTCAAGTGTTAATATTGTTAAATAATATAGTACTTAACTGATATTACAAATATTTTGCGTGGTTTTTGCAACATTAATCTTCATAAAACTCTTAGGTTTTATAAAATTAATATCACAATAAACAGAAAAATCATGAAAAATTTGAAAAATATATTGTTCCTTTTTCTCATCTTGATAATAAGTTTTATAACATGTATTTCTACAGCTCGAGCACAACAAAGATTATTAAATGATGAAGATTTGGATAAAGAACCCGTTTTTATTTTTTTGGCAGAGGCACTTAAAAATCCTACAAAAGTTTATAAACTAAATTTAAGTCGCCAACAGCTTAAAGAAATTCCTAAGGAAATTTATCAATTTGTTAATTTGCAACGCATTGATTTAAGTTATAATAATATCAGCGAAATTCCCAAAGAAATTGGTTTACTCAAAAATTTGCAAAGTTTAGACCTCACAAAAAATAAAATCAAAGAATTACCTGCAACTATTAGTTTACTAACACATTTAGATGAGTTTTTGATGGGCAATAATTTGTTACAAAAGATTCCTGATAGCATGTTTAAACTTAAAAGATTGACATTATTGGAGCTTGAAAACAACAAAATTCCTCAAAAAGAACTTACAAAATTGCAGAGAGCCATGCCAAAATGTGAAATTATTTACGAATAAGGCATATTTTAAAAATACTTAGTTTGATACTGACATTTTAAATTTGTCATTCTGAGCTTGCGAAGAATCTGAATTATTGTAATAAAGTCAGATTCTTTGCAAGCTCAGAATGACAAAACAAATTATTAATGTCAGTATCAAAGTGTAAGTCAGTATTAATTTGTCAAAGCTGTTAATAAATCATGCTGTGTAATAATATGCACATTATAATTTTCATCTCTAACTAACAATGCTTTATTGTGTTTATCAATCAATGAAGAAAGTGCATCAACAGTATTATCTAAGCCAACAAAAATAAATGGTTTATCCATAACTTCGCCAATAGTTTGGGAGTTTGCTTCTGGATTGTTAATCAACAATCCTAAAATTTTGCTATCTGAAATGCTTCCCACAATTTCTTTACCATCAGAAACAGGAATTTGTGAAATTCCATCTTGATTAAATGCCTTTGCAGCCTCGCCCAAAGTCATCATTTTATCAATCGTAATCAAATCGCCATGATTATGACCATTTGCATTTCGTGATTTAATAATATCTCTTGCAGTTGCAAAAGTACGTGCCTCCAAAAATCCATGGTCACGCATCCAAACATCATTATAGATTTTTCCTAAATATCGAGTTCCATGGTCAGGCAAAATAATAACCATAACATCGTCTTCTTTCAAATGTTGTTTTGCGTATTCCAAAGCCCCAAAAACCGCCGAGCCACACGACCAACCCACAAAAAGTCCTTCTTCTTTTGACAATCTGCGTGCCATAACTGCTGCATCTTTGTCTGTAACTTTCACAAAACTGTCAATCACACTCATATTGATGTTTGCAGGCATAATATCTTCTCCAATTCCCTCTGTCAAATAAGGATAAACCTCATTTTTATCAAAAATCCCTGTTTCCTTATACTTCTTAAAAACCGAGCCGTATGTGTCAATACCAACAGTTTGAATAGTAGGGTTTTGCTCTTTCAAAAATTTTGCAGTGCCACACATCGTGCCACCTGTACCTACACCACACGCATAATGTGTAATTTTTCCGTCTGTATCTTTCCAAATTTCGGGACCTGTTGTTGCATAATGTGCCTCCGTATTTGCCATGTTATCGTATTGGTTTGGATAAATAGAGTTTGGAATATCTTTGTTCAATTTGCGGGCAACAGAATAATAAGAACGTGGGTCTTCTGGCTCCACATTAGTTGGACAAACAACAACTTCTGCACCCACAGCACGCAAAATATCCATTTTTTCTTTGGATTGTTTGTCAGCCATCGTAAAAATACATTTGTAGCCTTTTGCAACTGCCACCAATGCCAAACCCATGCCCGTATTTCCTGATGTGCCTTCAATAATAGTTCCACCCGGTTTTAGTTTGCCTTCTCTTTCGGCTGCCTCAATCATTGTGATAGCAATTCTGTCTTTAATAGAATTACCAGGGTTAAAATATTCAACCTTTACAAGTATAGTTCCTTTAATACCTGCCGTAACTTTGTTGAGTTTTACTAATGGCGTATTGCCAATAGTGTCAATAATAGAATTATGATATTTCATGAGTATTAAAATATTTTGTTGTAAAATGCAATGGTTATGATTTTAATTGCTGCAAAGCTACAATTTTTATTAGGAGTTTTAGAGATTTGGATAAATTTGATAGAAAATAAGATTTTGAGAATAGATAGTATAAGTTGTGCAATAGTACATAATTTTAGTTACACACATTTTTGCTAATAAAATAGCTTTCCATAGTAAAATACCTTATTTTTATGTGAAATAGACATAAAAAAATTGGATATTTCGTTGCTTAGTTAGAGCTACAAACTACCAAGCAACTTACATTAAACAAATATAATTAAGTTTTAAAATTTTTGTTTTATTCCAAACTAAGCACTTTAAATAATATAAAAATAAACGGTAGTGGTAAAAAATGTATGATAACTTAAATAGTTGAAAATCAATACTTTATGGCACACAGATAACATAGATTTTACGGATAATCACAAACAAATTA
>JAYTNF010000238.1:0-14705 GCA_043748455.1 Cytophagales bacterium | reverse complement strand
TTTAGATAATTTGAGTTATCAGGCAAGTATGTTTCAGTCAAATTATGTATTAGGACGAATAGAAGGCAAAGAAGAGGGCAAGGAAGAAGGGAAAATTGAGATGGCAAAAATGATGAAACTAGAAAATGAACCTCTTGAGAAAATTATTAAATATACAGGACTTTCTAAAGAAGAAATTGAAAAATTGTAATTTTTATTTTCACTCTAAAACTATTATTTTTATGTTCACATCTTCGACAATAAAACATCTACGGTTTCCTTTTTCCTTTTTTTTGATGCCTGTATACTGGTTTGCTTTAAGTGCAGCACCAAGTCTTGACATTACAAATTTGGTACTCAGTTTTATTTGTTTGCACCTTTTTATCTATCCTGCAAGCAATGGTTTCAATTCTTATTATGACAAAGATGAAGGCAGTATTGGTGGTTTAGAAAATCCGCCACCTGTTACACCTGAATTGCTTTTTGCATCTTTATTTGTCGATTTGGCGGGAATTATTGTAGCCTTATTCATTAGTTGGCAGTTTGCTTTGGCTATTTTTGTGTATGGCTTGGCTTCAAAAGCGTATAGTTATGATAAAATAAGGCTGAAAAAATACCCAATTATTAGTTTATTAGTTGTAGGTTTTTTTCAAGGCGGATTTATCTTTATCATTGTTTATCAAGCAGTTACTAAACAAAGTTGGGATATGGTTTTGCAATTTCCCATTTTATTACCAGCATTTTTAAATAGCTTGATGCTTATTGGTTCTTATCCAATGACACAAATTTATCAACACGAGGAAGATGCCAAACGAGGAGACTTAACCATGAGCCGCATGTTAGGCATACGTGGAACTTTTATTTATACAGCACTCGTTTTTAGCATTGCAATAGGTGGTTTATCTTATTATTTTTGGCAATTTGGTGGTGGCATGACACAGCTTTTTATGTTTCATATTGCCTTATTGCCTGTATTGTTATTCTTTATTCGTTGGCTGATGAAGGTTTTTTATAATCCCGCAAAAGCTGATTTTAGACATACTATGCGGCTGAATTTCTTATCTGCTTTATGCTTAAATGCTTGTTTTATTTACTTTTGTATTCAAAAACATTTGTTGTAAACAATATTGTATTGCATAATTTCAATTACGCAATACAATACCATTTAACTTATTTATTAAAATATGTAGCCAAAATTTCTAACATTTCATCGTGAACTTTACCACTTGCCACAATTTGTCCACTAAACATGTAATCTTTTTCGTTTTTAAAATTACTCACTTGTCCGCCTGCCTCTGTTACTAATAATGCACCTGCCGCAACGTCCCAAGAATTAAGATTGTGCTCATAAAAAGACTCAAATCTGCCACAAGCCACATAAGCTAAATCAACAGCAGCAGAACCAATGCGGCGAAAGCCATGAGATTTATAGATAAATTCCGTTAAAAGTTTCATATATTCAGGCATACGGTCAAGGTGTGCATAAGGAAAACCTGTTGCAATCAAACTATCAGCTAATTTATTGGTTGGAGAAACCCAAATTCTGTCGTTATCTAACCATGCACCACTACCTTTTGCAGCATGAAAACACTCTTGCAAATTGACTTCATAAACCACACCAACTAATGTATCTTCGTCTTGAACTAAGGCAATACTGATGCAAAAAATGGGCAGTCCATGAATAAAATTTGTTGTTCCATCAAGAGGGTCAACAATCCAATTTAAGCCGCCAACCTTTTGTTTTCCTGTACCTTCCTCCGCAATTACACCTGCATGCGGCACAATAAGCATCAATTTTTCCACAATTCTACGTTCTGCTTCCTTATCTACATAAGAAACCATGTTGCTTACTCCCTTATATTCGGTTTTAGCTCGGTCAAATATTTTACGTTCTGTACGAATAAAAATACCAACCTCTTTTGATAATTCGATAACTTGTTGTTTAATAGCAATTAAATCTAATTGATTTTCCACTGTGTTATATTTAGTTGTAAATGTGCGAATGGTTAGCCAAAATTACACAAAATATTAGCATAGCATTCAATAAGATACAAAATATTTTTTGTAGGAGCTAAAAATTATAAAAAAATCATTATTTTTGAGAACTAAGTAATACTACAATAATATTTTATTGGCTATTACAAACCAACTTTAAATAATAAGTGTATGAAAATCAGTCCATTAGAAACTTGGGTAAAACCCATTTATGTTGATAATAAACGTAAACCTGTTGTAATTGCAGGACCTTGCAGTGCCGAAACAGAAGAACAGTTATTTGAAACCTGCAAACTTATTTTAGAACATAATCAAGGAGATGTAGATATTTTTAGGGCTGGTATTTGGAAACCTCGCACCCGACCAAATTCTTTTGAAGGAGTTGGTGAAATAGGTTTACAATGGTTTAGTCAAGTCAAAAAAGCATTGGGAATTACCATTGCTACCGAAGTTGCAACACCACAACATGTGGAATTGGCTCTTAAATATGGAGTTGATATCTTGTGGATTGGGGCAAGAAGTACTGTAAATCCGTTTACTGTTCAAGATATTGCTGATGTTTTAAAAGGTGTTGATATTCCTGTGATTATCAAAAATCCAATAAATCCTGATGTTGCTTTGTGGTTAGGGGCTATTGAACGGATAAATAATGCAGGAATTACTAAAATTGCAGCTTTGCACAGAGGTTTTTCAACTTTTGAAAAAACCAAATACCGCAACAGTCCTATGTGGCAGTTGGCTATTGAACTTAAAAGTAAATTGCCCGAACTGCCTATGTTTTTTGACCCAAGTCATGTGGGCGGGAAACGTGAATTAATTGAGCCATTATCGCAAAAAGCATTAGACTTAAATTATGATGGTTTGATGATAGAAACACACATTACGCCTGATACTGCGTGGAGTGATGCCGAACAACAAGTTACACCAATACGTTTAAATGAAATATTAGAGGCAATTAAAATTCGTACAACTTCGAGTGATGACCAAGATTTTATCAGCCATTTAGACGAACTTCGTACCAAAATTGACCGAGCAGACAAAGAATTGGTCGAAATTTTATCAAATCGTATGAAATTGGTTGAGCAAATTGGTGATTATAAAAAGGCAAATGGTGTGGCTGTTTTTCAATTTGAAAGATGGATTAAAGTATTTCAAACACGACCAGAATGGGCAGCACAACTTGGCTTAGACAAAGATTTTGTAGCATTACTTTACAAACATATCCATGATGAATCTATAAAAATTCAAACAGGAAGAAGTTAATACCAATATTTTTCTAACCTCAGCAGTGTTTGCAAACACCGATGAGGTTAGAAAAAACTTTATAAACCATTGACTCCACATTTTCTTCCTATTTAAAACCTTATCATTTTCTGCAAAGTATTAGAGATAATTGCTTGATTATCCCATAGACTAAAGTCTAGGCTACAAAACCTTCATAATATTTATTTTTATCATAAATATAAATATCATATTTATTTGGTTTTCTGTAATAGTTTATTCATATTTATTGTGCAAAATTAACAATAACATGACAGAGTAATTTGTTTTTTATTTTTTTAACTTTTATACTTTTGCCTAGTCTTACAAAGACAAAAGAAAACAATGTCATTATTACTTTTTGCATTAAAATATCACCTATAATAACTTACATCAATGCAATTTTTTCAATTTGGTTCTATTTTTAAAAACCTTGCACGTGTTTCTTACATGGCAAGTCTTGCGGCTTTGGTAGCTGCGTGTTCTCCAACACAAGAAGCAGTTATCCCTGAAAAAGAGGAGCAGTTTCAAACCAACAAAATCTCACGTTTGGCACAAAATTTTGCATTACTTAGCGAAGGTTTTGAGTCTGGAGCAAAAACAAGTTACACAATCGGCAATGTTACACTAACAACAGGAAGTTGGTCATTTGACGATGCTTTAATTGGTAATTTGTCGGGTGATATTAAAACAGGTGCTTTTTCTGCACGTCTTCGCAATTCGGCTAAATTAACTACACTTTTTGACAAAACAGGAGGCGCAGGAACAATTACAATTAAACACGCAAAATATAGCACAGATGCTAACAGCACTTGGGAACTTTGGGTTTCTACAAATAGTGGCAGCACTTGGACAAAAGTTGGTAGCACAATCACAACTTCAACCACAACTTTGGCAACTGCAACTTTTACAGTTAATCAAACTGCAAATACAAGAATACAAATTCGCAAAACAGATGGAACAACAAGTCGTTTAAATATTGATGATGTTACGGTTGGTGATTATTCAGGTGGAACAACGGGTGGTGGAACAACAGGCGGAAATCCAAGTAATGGTGGCACACCTACAACAAGCATACATTTGGCTATGGGAAATCCAAGTGGTGCATTGAAAGATATTACAGCAATTACAAATTATATGCTCGAAAAACCACAATACATCACTTCACATCACAGAGATAGAGGTATTCCAAATTGGGTAAGTTGGTATTTATCAAGTGCTTGGGTTGGTTCTACAGCACGTCAAGACAATTTCAGAGCAGATACAAGTTTGCCTTCTGGTTGGTATCAAGTTGGAAATACAGATTATACAGGAAGTGGTTTTGATAGAGGTCATAATTGTCCTTCTGCTGATAGAACATTGACTGTTGATGACAATTCTTCAACTTTCTTTATGACTAACATGATGCCTCAAGCTGCTGACAATAATCAAGGACCTTGGGCTAATTTAGAAAACTATTGCAGAACATTAGTTAATGCAGGTAACGAATTATACATTGTTGCAGGAAGTTATGGAACAGGTGGCACAGGTGTAAATGGTACTTTTAATACGATTGCAGGTGGGAAAATAACAGTTCCAAACCGTACTTGGAAAGTAATTGTAGTATTACCAACAGGCACAAATGATGTATCAAGAGTAGTGGCAGGCACACGTATTATTGCTATTGACATGCCAAATGCACAAGGAATTAGAAATATTAATTGGGGAACTTATCGTGTAAGTGTAGATTTTATTGAAACTAAAACAGGTTACAATATTCTTTCTGCTTTGCCTGAAAGTGTGCAAACTGTTGTAGAAGCAGCAGTAGATAATGGTGCAACATTATAGGTTTTTATATTGCTTAGAAACATCTTATAGATGTTTTTAAGCAACTTCCTATCAAATAGATTTGATAAAAAACAAAATACCTACCAAGTCTTGAAGACTTGGTAGGTATTTTAATTATGTTATAAAGTTAAGATATAATAGTTATTTCCTATAAAAATCAATAATAACACTTAAACAATACATTAAACCAATAGTGGCTGAACCACTTTCGAACTGAAATTTATAAATATTGTTATCTGTTAGCACCTCAAGTTCTACAAATTCCGTCTTTTCACCTTTTAAATCTTGTTCATAAGAGTTTTCAGAAAACCCTATTATTTGATTATTATTTATAACAAAAGTCTGATTTTCAAAAAATATAGTCCAATTATGTGTTGTGATAATTACACAATTACCATTTGGCAAACCACAACGTAAGAGAAGATATTCATCATTTTTTGCATTTGGCTCAATATTATCATAAAATATTGTATATCGGATAGTATTAAAATCAACTTTGTGCCTAATTTGAGCTAAAAACCTTTTTTTTATTGTAATTGTGGGTCTTATCATATTTTACTTTTAGGTTTATTAAAAAACACCAAAATATTTAGCAAGTCTTAAACACTTGATAAATATTTCATAAGCACTAATCCAAAATTAATTCTATATTTTTATTTGTAACTCCTTTATTATCAAGAATTTAAACTTATAATTAAAAACTTAGAACTCTTACCATTCCTTAATCCTCCAAAGCATTGGTCAAAAAAGTAGATTTTGTTGCCATGAACAATAGAAAACAGATAATTGCCCAAGTCAAATAAATATGATAAAAATCTTTGGTATCACGAAAACGGTTTTCTTTAATTTCAGCTTTTTCGTAATTATTAATCCGATTAAAAACAGACTCTAATGTTGAGTTATCTGTTGCTCGAAAGTATTGCCCCTCCCCTATTTTCGCAATATCTCTTAGCGTAGTTTCGTCCATACTATTTTCTACATATCGAGGTCTGCCAAACATATCTGTACCAAATGGAACTTGTCCTTCTTTACCCACACCAATCGTATAAATTTTTACGCCATAACTAAACGCCAATTTTGCGGCTGTAATTGGGTCAATATTACCTGCATTGCTTTCTCCATCACTCAATAAAATAATTACTTTAGATTTTGTTTCAGATTCTCGCATACGATTTGTTGCAACTGCTAAGGCACTGCCAATAGCTGTGCCTCGATTTTGAATCATCTCAAAATTAATTTCATTCACATAACCTGTCAATAAATTATAATCTGTTGTAAGTGGTGCTAAAGAATATGCATCTCCCGAAAAAATCACAATCCCAATACGGTCTTGAAACCTACCTTGTATAAATTTTAATGCAACTTCCTTAGCTGCTTCTAATCTATTTGGTTGAAAATCTTGTAATTGCATAGATTCAGAAATGTCCATAGCTATCATAATATCGATACCTTCTGAATATTGTTCAACTTGTTCATTCGTTTGTTGAGGACGAGCTAATGCTATGAGTAACATGGCAACAAATAAACTCATAAGCACATTAGGAATATGTCGCATCCATGCAGAAGGTGAATTTACTGCATTCTTTTCTGTTAAAGCAATGGTTAATTTTTGGCGGTTGTTGAAATGTAATAACCACCGAACTACGTAAACCAATGGCAATAGGAACAGCAAATATAGATACAAGACATTTTCCCAAGAATAAGAGCCAATCATCTGTGGCAAAAACCATTTTAAGTCTAACCAATCAAACATTTTGCACCTCCTTAATTTTAGTTTCGTAAATATTTTCAGCGTAGGTTTTCAAAATTAGCAAAGCCTCTTTGGTTTGTTCGTTAATTCTATTGCCATAAATAGCCCTATCAATGTCTTTTAAAGACTCTGTAAGATGTTTATCTGGCACAAGGTCTGCAATTTCTTTTGAAGTATAAGTTGTGAATGGAATATTTTGTAAGTTCTCTAAGTAACTTTTCCAAATACTCAAACCCTGTTCTGTGGAACTCACTTGGTCATATTTTTGCAAAGCCCTGTCAAAATCTGTAATAAATCGTTGATATTGTTTACGCATACGCCCAAGTCTAAAGTTTTTGCGAATCCGCCCACCAAAAACATAAAATAAAACCCCAAAAATCACAGCAAGTACAACCAATCCTACTAACCAATACCAATAATTAAAATCTGTATCTAAGTTTTGTAAATTGGTATTCTCTATAATTTTTAAACTATCGGGCAAATTTAAAACTGTTGGAATAATAAAAAGTTCGACTTCATTTGTTGGTACAACTGTGGTATCTTTTTCGTTAAGCACAAAAATTGGTATCGAAAACTTCAAACTGCTATCCATTTCAAAAGTTGTCAATTCATAAACCACACTATCTGTACTTAAACCTGTGGTTTTTGTGGGGAAAGCACGTTTGGAAATAAACTCAAAAGGTGCAAAATCATGGATAGAATCTGGGAAAAACACCTCTTTTTCTGATAAATGTTGCCAGACAACGGATAATTTTACAGTTTCACCAACTTTTATGCTATCATTTAGAAATTTTGCCTTTGGTGCATTTATATCTAAATTTATATTGGGACGTTGTTTATGAGTTTGTGCAAATATTGCATGTGAGAAAAATAATAAGCATATCACCAAACAAATGAATAACAATATTTTCATAACAATATTTGAGAAAATATAGGTAGTTATAATTTTAATGATGTTGTAAGGAGTTGTAATTTTCCTGATTTCTGTATTCATTTGTTTAACTGAACTTTTAACCTGATTTAATTTCGGTAATCTACGCTTAATTTTGTTTCTATGGATTGCAAAGTTATAATATTATTTCTAGAAAATGCAATTATTTTTTTTGCATATCAGAAAATTATAATTACCTTTGCAAATTATTAAAATTGATGACAAAAAACAAAACCATATTACAAGCTATTTCACTATTATTCTTAGTTTTAGTATTGAATGCGAGTTTTTTTGCGGCTTATAATCTCAAAAATGATTCTCATTTTGCTCAAAAACAACTAAAAATAACTGATAGTGACCAAAATAATACACAAAATAATGAAGCTACTTATTCAGAAAGTGTACCTTTTGATGCTGTTGTAAGTGTAGGTTTGCAATGTGAGTTTCATAAAATTGTTTTTGTAGCTGTTCCACAATTAGTTATCAGCTATTTCACCATATTAAAAGAGCCTGTAAAACAAACTTTTCAGTCTGTTTTCTTGCTTTCCTATTTCCAAAATCTCTTCAAGACTTCTATTCTTATTAATGCCCCCTAATATTTGTATCATAGACTTTAGTCTGTGATTTCATAAGTGGTTAATAATCAACAAACACAGACTAAAGTCTATGTTACAAAATATCGTGAAACTAAAAACTTTATGCTTTGTGTTATTTTCTTTTTTGTGCAATTTGAGCTATGCAAGTATACCTAAAAGCCAACTTGTTTTAACTTCAACATGCATCATTAAACATTATTAAGGTTTTGTATCACAGACTTTATTCTGTGGAATAATTACTTGATTATCAAGACATTACAAGCACAGACTAAAGTCTGTGGTACAAATCTTAATAAACTCTATTAAACAATTTTTTAATCTTTAAATTTTCAATTACAATGACTAATAAAAATGGTATTATTGCCTTAACGGTGATTATTTCGCTGTTGTGTGCCTATTATTTATCGTTTACCTTCGTTTCTCAAAAAATTCAGAAACAAGCAGATGCTTTTGCAACAACAGACAAAGGCATAGATTATATGAAACGCCAAAAATATTTGGATTCTGTTGGTAAAATCCCTGTTTATAACTTAGGTTTTGCAGATTTTACTTATAACCAAGTAAAAAATAATGAATTGCATCTTGGACTTGATTTGCAAGGTGGTATGCACGTAGTTTTGGAAGTTTCGCCAGTAGAAATTTTGCGAGGTTTGGCAAATAATACTGATGATGCAAATTTTGACAAAGCTATCAAAGCAGCACAAGAACGTCAAAAAACAAGTCAAGCAGAATTTACAACCTTATTTTTCGAGGAATATGAGAGAATTGCAGGACAAGGAAAATTATCTTTGGTATTTGCAAACTCATCAAGTCAAGGTCGTATTGACGTAAAAACTCCTGAAACTCAAATAAAAACCATTATTCAAAGCGAAGTTGATGGGGCTATTGACAGGGCTTATAACATTATCAAAACTCGTATTGATAAATTTGGTACAACGCAACCAAACGTGCAACGTATTCCAAACACAGGACGTATTCAAGTTGAGTTACCAGGTGTTGATAATCCAGAAAGGGTGCGTAAATTGTTGCAAGGCGTAGCTAAATTAGAGTTTTGGGAAGTTTACGAGGCACAAGATTATATTCAATATATTCAAAAAGCTAATGATTATTTGGTAAAACGCCAAAAAGCTAGTTCTTTATCGGGTGATTCTACTGTTCCACAAGCTGTAAAAGATACCTTGAAACAAGCATCTGTAACAGATACAACTAAAAAAGCTGCTGATGCAACGGACTTAGCAAAACAATTGGATAAAGATGGCAAAACTATTAGCGATACTTCTAAAAAAGCTGACCCAAAAGATGTTTCACCTTTGTTTGCAAAATTAGCAAGTCCAAGAGAATTGGTTTATGAGGCGGCAGATACTGCTCAAATCACAAGTTTAATTCATGAAAAAGAAATTCGCAACTTGTTTCCAGCAAACATGGTTTTTGCTTGGGACGCAAAAGCAAGTTTTGAAGACAAAGAAAAAGGCAAATCTTACTATACTTTGTATGTGTTGAAAAAAAACAAAAATGGAAAAGCCTCTATGGGTGGCGAAGTTGTAGAAGATTCTCGTGGAGATTTGGACAGAGTAGATGGCAAGCCTTATGTTTCTATGCAAATGAACCCAGAAGGTGCAAGAGCATGGAGAAAACTCACAGGAGCAAATATTAAAAACCGCATTGCTATTGTGCTTGACGGTTTGGTTTATTCTGCACCTGTTGTAAATGACGAGATTGGTGGTGGTAATTCTCAAATTTCTGGTAATTTCACCATTGAAGAAGCACAAGATTTAGCAAATATCTTAAAAGCTGGTAAACTTCCTGCACCTACACGTATTGTGGAAGAGGCTGTTGTAGGTCCATCTTTGGGAAAAGAGGCTATTAGTCAAGGTTTAATTTCTACTTTGGTAGGTTTGGCATTGGTTATTGGTTTCATGATTTTCTATTATGCACAAGCTGGTGTGGTTGCAAACGTGGCTTTATCTTTCAACATTTTCTTCCTTATTGGTATCATGGCACAGTTAGGTTCTGCCTTAACATTGCCAGGTATTGCAGGTATCGTTTTAACTTTTGGTATGGCTGTCGATGCCAATGTACTGATTTATGAAAGGGTGCGAGAGGAACTTAAAGGCGGAAAATCCATTATTGAGGCTTTAGAATTGGGTTATGAAAAAGCATTTGCTTCTATCTTTGACTCGAATGTTACAACTTTATTGACAGGTGTTATTCTGTTATTATTTGGTTCAGGTCCTATCAAAGGTTTTGCAGTTACACTTGTAATTGGTATTCTAATTTCCTTCTTTACTGCGGTTTATGTATCAAAAGTAATTATTTTCTGGTGGGCTAAAAACTATCCAAATTCTATGAAATTTGGTAATAGCATGACAAATAACTTTGCAACAGGTACAAATTACGATTTTATCTCAAAAGGCAAACGTAAAATGGCTTATACAGTTTCATTAGCTATTATTGCATTAGGTATTGTTGCTATTGTTGTAAAAGGTGGCATGAATTTAGGTGTTGATTTTAAAGGTGGTAGAACTTATATTGTAGAATTTAAAGATGCGGTTGTGCCTTCTGAAGTTAAAGATAAATTGGCTGATGACTTTAAAAATCAAGGTACAGAAGTTAAATCTTATAACTCTAATAATAAAATTAAAGTTACAACAACCTACTTGATTGAAGACGAAACAGAAGAAGCTGACAAACAAGTACAAACAGCTTTGGAAGGTGGTTTAAAAGAGTTTGCAGCAAATAATCCTAAAATTGTGAGTAGCTCAAAAGTTGGTGCAACCATTGCCGATGACATTAAAAGTTCGGCATGGCAATCTACTTTGGCAGCTTTGTTAGGCATTTTCTTATACATTGTGATTCGTTTCCAGAGATGGCAGTTTGGTTTGGGTGCAGTCATTGCCGAATTACATGACGTTTTAATCGTTATTGCAATTTATGCTATTGCCGGTTTATTAGGTTTCAATTTTGAAGTTGATCAAGTTTTTGTAGCTTCAATTTTAACTATTGTCGGTTATTCAATTAACGATAAAGTGGTTGTATTTGACCGTATTCGTGAGTTTATGAACAAACGTATGGAAGGCGATGAAATTGAAAAAACCCTTAATGCTTCTGTAAATGACACATTAAGTAGAACTTTAATTACTGCCGTTGCTTCTTTATTGGTATTGTTTGTGATGATGATTTTTGGTGGACAAACTTTGCAAGGTTTCTGTTTTTCTATGATTATTGGTATTTTGTTTGGTACTTACTCATCTATTTATGTTTCTACTGCCATTGTAGCAGATACATTAGAGAAATATGGTAACAAAGACGAACAACCAGTAGTTGTTACAGAAGAACCAAAAGTTTAGTTTTTAGACTCAATTTTTGTAAATTTAATCTCTATAAGTCCTATTCAAATGTATATATTTGAGTAGGACTTTTTTATTTCCATAATTCTATTTTTTATATCATTTAGTTATATAATATAACAACCTTCTTCTTATTTTTTCTTAGATTTTATGATTAAAAAATTACGAATAAAAAGTTTGTTAATATTCTTATTTTATTTTAATATTACGATAAATACAATATTAGTATCACTATTTACCAAAATTAAATTTATGAACATTTCAGAATCCACCAAAAAACATTTTCAAAAAATCGCCATAGGTGCATTTTTTGCGAGTATGACTGTTGGTTTGTACCAGTCATATCAGTATTTTTCTACTGCCACCACAAAAGCAACGACTTTGCAGGAAACCCTCTCAGGTTTTCCAAGTTCAAGCCATAATCCAGCTTTTCGCTATCAAAATGGTAATTTAGTAGAGATTAGCACCCAAAATGGCGACCCTTTGGCTCAAGAACGAAAAGCCTACGAAGAAATGATAAATAATCATGAATTAAAGAAAAGAATTCCTGTTTATGATGATTATCGTACGTACAAAAAACAAGTGCCAAAAAATGACAGACCAGATTTGGCTTTGCTTCAAGATAAACTTCGTACTATTGACCCCAAAACTGGCAAAATTCCGTATGATAAATTTATTGCAGCCAATGAAAGGGTTGATAATATTTATGAGTTACGAAAAAAAAATAAATTAAAAACCTCTCTTGCTGCTCTTAATGCTACATGGACACAAAAAGGAGCCAATAATATTGGAGGTAGAACTCGTGCTATAATGTTTGACCCTAATGATGGAACAAGTAAAAAAGTATTTTCTGGAGGAGTTACAGGAGGACTTTGGCTAAACAATGACATTACTGATGCTAACAGTAGCTGGACTAAAATCAACGATTTTTGGGAAAATATTGGTGTAACAGCCATTGCCCATGACCCTCGTATGGGACATCTCAATAGATTTTATGTAGGAACAGGCGAAGGTATTATCAATGACGGTACAAGAGGTGCTGGACTTTGGAATTCTACTGATGGTGGTGTAAACTGGTTAAGAATGACAGGTACTGATGGTGCAGATTTTAGATTTACCCAAAAAATATCAATCAATGCTGCTACAGGTGATTTATATGTAGCAACACGTAGTGAAAATTTGTTTAGTGGTGGAGGTATCATGAAGTTTACTTTTGCAACTTCTACATGGTCAAAAATTTTGGCACCAAGCTCAGGAGTAGGTGTTGTTGCTGACAATACAGTACCTGATGCTATGGCAGATGTAGAGGTAGCTTCCAATGGACATATTTACGCTGCTTGTGGTATTGCAAGTATTGGACGTACTGGTAAAATTTACAAATCAACTGATGATGGTGCAACTTGGACTGTAATGACACTGGCTGCCTCTCCAAATATTCCAGAGAGAATAGAGCTTGCAGTAGCACCATCTAATCCATTAATAGTATATGCAGTTGCAAAAAGACAAAGCCCACCAAATAGTGACCAAGATGTGGCTTGGATACAAAAAACAACAGATGGTGGTGCAACATGGGCACATATAGCCATTCCATTACTTACAGACCAACCTTGTACAGCAACTATGAATCACTTTACAAGAGGACAAGCATTTTATGACCTTATTCTGAAAGTACACCCAACTAATCCAAATGTTGTCTTAGCTGGAGGTATTGATGTTCACCGTAGTACTGATGGTGGAGCAACGTGGTCACAACTTTCGTTCTGGGTTACAGGTGGAGGCTGTAAACCTTATGTGCATGCTGATATTCATGAATTTGTTTTTAGACCTACCTTATCAAATGAAATTTTAGTAGGCTGTGATGGTGGTGTGTCTTACTCTCCTAATGCAGGAGATAATATGAATGCAGCTCCAACATTTAGCGAAAGAGTAAAAGATTATGTTACAACGCAATATTTTTCAATGGGTTTTAAAAATGTAGCCAATGATAATCTTTGTTTGGGTGGTACACAAGATAATGGTACTATTGTCGTAAATACAGTAAATACGGGTGCAGGTACTTATGCTAGTGGTGGTGATGGTGGTTTTGCTTTTATTGACCAACAAGACCCAAATACAATGATTTCATCTTATACTAATTGTAATTATTACAGAACTAATACAGGAGTTTTAGCTAATTTTGAAGAAATTACTAATGCAAGCCCATTGAAAGGCAATGGTTCTTTTATAAATCCGGCTGAATATGATTCTCAAAATAAAATCCTTTATGCTAACATTCGTGGAGGAGGCAATACTTCTACGACTGATATGTTTAGAATATCTGCAATCAATACAGCAACGCCAACTATAGAAGCTGTAACAATTACAGGGGCAACTCCAGGAGCAAATGATATTACTCATTTAAAAATGTCTCCTTACACAGCCCATACTGTATTTTTAGGTTTAGCAAATGGAAATATACTCAAAGTAGCTTCTGCCAATACAACACCAGTAGGAACATCTATTACTGGTCCAGCAGTAGGCTCTGTTTCTTGTATAGAAGTTGGTGCAAATGATAATCAGTTGTTAGTAACTTACAGCAATTATAGTTTAGCTTCACAAGTTTGGGAAACAAATGATGGTGGTACAACTTGGAGAAACAAAAAAGGTACAGGTATGACCGCAGTACCTGATATGCCAATTCGTTGGGCTTTATATAATCCAACTAATAGAAATCAAATTCTGTTAGCAACCGAAGTAGGCGTATGGTCAACCGATAATTTTGATAATGGTAATACAGGTACACCTGCTTGGGGACCCTCAAACACAGGATTAGCTCATACACGTTGTGATATGATGAAATATAGAGCTGCTGATAGCAAAGTTATTATTGGTACACATGGACGTGGTGCTTTTATTACAGATGTGTTTGCAGCTGTAGCTACTCCTACCATCACCTCTTTCACCCCAACAAGTGGAGGCGTTGATGCCACCGTAACCATCACAGGCACAAACTTCACAGGTGCCACTGCCGTAACCATCGG
>JAYTNF010000237.1:0-3081 GCA_043748455.1 Cytophagales bacterium | reverse complement strand
CCACTGATGCAGCAGCTTTGACTTCGGGAACTTTGCCTACAAGTCGTATGCCTGCACTCACGGGTGATGTTACGACCACCGCAGGAAGTACAGCCACTACCATTGCAGCTAATGCAGTAACAAGTGCTAAAATTGCAGACGGAACTATTGTCAATGCTGATATTTCCAACACAACCATTAGCGTAGGCAAAATAAACGCAACGGGTACAGCAAGCAACACAACTTTTTTGCGTGGTGATGGGCAATGGGCTCTACCAACTGGAACAATTGCAAGCACAGGTAGAGCTGGAGGTTTTGTTGGTAATCCTCTGCCTTCTACGGCAAATGCTTGGACGCAAGTCGGAGCATTTGCTTCTGTTACTTTAACTAATACCCAAAGAGTAATTTGGACATCAACAGTTGCTTTGGGCAAGACAGTTGCAGGAGCTGATATTTTTGACATAGATGCAGTTTATGCTACTGGTACTGGTGCATCAGCTACTAATGTAGGTGGTGCTGATTATCTTTCTTCTACCCATAATTTTGCAGCAAATGAAATTGGAGTTTTTACTGTATCAGGCACTTACAAACCAGGTGTAGCAGGTACATACAGAATAGGTTTTGGAGTTAGGTGTCCTACAGCTAACTATTTCAATAGTAATGATTATCAAAATGTTACTTACTTCATTATTAATGAGTAGATTTTCTGCCATGGTTTGTGTCCTCACAAACCACTCCACTATAACCTCAAAAGTGCATTGAAAAGTTACTTTTAAAGTTATGGTAGAATGTTTTAATTTCATTGTGGGTTTGACGCAAATAATGGCGAAAAATATTATTAATAACTATAATTATTACCAATACTTAATTTAGAATTTTTAGCCACCAAGCATCGCAATTTATTCAAAAAATTGTATATTTGGTTTCTAAAGTCTTTCAATAAATTAAAATAATTTTTAATGAAAAAAGTAATTTTCTCTGCCTTAGTAGCCTTTGGATTTGGCTACACTGCTCAAGCCCAAAACGTGGCTATCAATACAGACGGAAGTAATGCCAACAGTTCTGCAATTCTTGATGTGAAAAGTACCACACAAGTTATGTTAGTGCCTCGTATGACTGCTGCCCAACGAACAGCCATTAGCACACCTGCAATAGGTTTGTTAGTTTATCAAACAGATGCAACGGCAGGTTTCTATTTTCATAATGGTTCGGCTTGGGTGTCATTAAATACAACCACTGATGCAGCAGCTTTGACTTCGGGAACTTTGCCTACATGTCGTATGCCTGCACTTACGGGTGATGTTACAACTACCGCAGGTAATGTAGCCACAACTATTGCAAATAATGCTGTAACGACTGCAAAAATTAATAATAATGCAGTAACTGTAGCTAAATTACCTAGTGGGGCTACAGGAACTACTTATTTACGTGGTGATGGTACTTGGGCAACACCAAGTGGTGGGGAAAGTGTACCAACTCTGTCATTAGTAGCCACACAAGCATCACAAGCTGTAGCTGCTAATACAGTAACACAAGCTACTTGGACTGCAGTGCAAAACCCTAATAATCAATTTACAAGTAATATGTTCAATGCTACAACTTCAGGAACTTATTTATAAATGTAAGTTATAGTGTGGCAGGCAGTGCTGCTGCTAATGTTGTCTTAAAGAATAATGGTATTGTGCTAACACAAGCAGTTACTTCAACAGTAGCACATACAGTAGGTGGAGTATATGCTACACGAATAGCTA
Source organism: Cytophagales bacterium (assembly GCA_043748455.1). Classification (GTDB taxonomy): domain Bacteria; phylum Bacteroidota; class Bacteroidia; order Cytophagales; family Thermoflexibacteraceae; genus JAAFKA01. Next base: position 1,351 of record JAYTNF010000237.1, on the reverse strand, counting down.
ACTTATCTTTTGTTGTTACACTTGCAATTGGTGATCAACTTTCTGTAGATATTGTGCAAAATGCTGCTCCAACAAATGATACAAAAGGTTCTTTTTATATTTGGAAATACTAAATATAAAACTTAAATTCTATGTAAAAAATACATAATTTGTATAGATTTATTTTTATGAGTTACATAGATACTTTATTAAGCCTAAGTTATCAAAAGTAAATTTAGAAATTACTTTTTGACTGTTTGGTAGTAAATTCTCATAATTTTTCAATTACAAGTTGTAAATTATCTAATGTATTGATTGTCATATGGTTAGGTAAATAATAATTTTTTAATACCTAAAAATAGTATTGTAATTAAAAAGTACCTCTTATTCATAATGGTTGCAAACATTAGACAATAAGAAAATTAATCAAGTTTTCATTTAATAACTATACTTTTATGAAAAAAATATCTTTAATAGCTGCTTTGCTTGCCTTGTCTTTTCAGGGTTATTCCCAAGGAGGCATACGTGCTGATGGGGCTGTTACTATACGCACCACAGGGGCAGTAAATATTGTCAGTAATGGAGATGTGCAGATAAACACAGGGGCAACCTTGACTTCTGACCCTCTTTCTACTGTAAAACTGACAGGTGCAGCCCAAAATATCAAGTTTGGCTCAACTGCATTAGGCAATTTACAAGTAGGTGGTACAGGTAATAAAACCTTGCAACAAAATGTGGCTATTGCTACAGACCTTACTTTCAATGGTACAGGTGCAAGTTTATTGATAGGTACAAATAATGTAACAGTTAATCAAGGAGCTTCGGTAACAGGTGCTTCACAAGCAAATGGTTATGTAGTGGCTAATGGTACAGGAAATTTTGTTCATAGTTATACTTCTGCTGCCAATAAAACTTTCCCTATTGGTGATGCTACAAATTATACACCTCTGACTTTAAATATGACTGCCGCCACAGGTACAGGCACAGTAGGCGTAAATGTAGTGGGAGGAAGTCGTTTTGCAGGTGCAGACGCAACTAATTACCTTAATCGGTATTGGAATATTGCAGTTGGTGGTTTGACAGGAGTACAAGGAGATTTATCAGGAGTCTATGCTTCGGGTGAGTTATTAGGTGCAAATGTAAAACCAGCTTACCATAATGGAACTTCTTTTGTTTATGGAGCTACTAATATTTCAGCAAGCCCAACAACTACTGTTACAGTGAATCCTTTTGTGGCAAGTGGTGTGTTTACAGGCTCGTCTATACCAACGAATCCTACCATCACCTCTTTCACCCCAACAAGTGGAGGCGTTGATGCCACCGTAACCATCACAGGCACAAACTTCACAGGTGCCACTGCCGTAACCATCGG
>JAYTNF010000236.1:0-3115 GCA_043748455.1 Cytophagales bacterium | reverse complement strand
TTATATGGTGAAAAAAATTTTTCTATTATTACTCAAAAACTGATAGAAAGTACCATAAAAAAGGAATTAGAAGCACTTAAATTAGAAAAAGCTGGTATAGACAAAACCACTTTGGCAGCCACAAAAACGGTTGTGAATATCAAAACTATTAATTTGAGTGAGGAAGGCGAAAAAGCTAATAACACAATGGCACTTACAGGTGCAGGTTATTTTTCAGGAATTCTAATTTATATGTTCATTTTCTTATATGGTGTGCAAGTGATGCGAGGAGTTTTGGAGGAAAAAAGTAACCGAATTATCGAAGTCATGATTTCTTCTGTAAAACCTTTTGAACTCATGATAGGCAAAATTTTAGGAATTGCAGGCGTTGCACTCACACAATTTACCATTTGGGGCGTATTTTCTTTTCTTGTAACAACCATTGTATCAAGTGTTTTCAAATTAGATAGGTTTTCACAAGACAAAATTAGTGGTACATTATCACAAATGCAAAATACAAAAGATATTCAGCAATCAATGGATATGTATCAAATCTATAACCAACTTGAAGGGATTAATATGTCCTTGCTTCTTGGTTGTTTTGCTTTTTACTTCTTAGCTGGTTATTTAATGTATGCAGCATTGTTTGCGGCGGCGGGTGCGGCGGCAGATAACGAAACAGATACACAACAATTTATGTTGCCTATTTCTGCTCCTTTGGTGCTTGCCATTGTCATGTTATCGGCGGTGATTAATGACCCTAATAGTCAGCTTGCTTTTTGGTTATCCATGTTTCCGCTTACTTCGCCTATTATTATGATGGTTAGAGTACCTTTTATTGGTTTTTCGTGGGAAATTTTGCTTTCTATGGCTTTACTCATTGCAGGATTTTTAGCAGCAGTTTGGTTTGCTGCACGTATTTACAAAATTGGAATTTTGATGTATGGAAAGAAAGTAAACTATAAAGATTTGAGAAAGTGGCTTTTTAGATAAAAATATAACCTTTTGGAAAGTTTAAAACTTTCAAACAACAAACTTTTGGAAAGTAAAAAAACTTTCCAAAAGTACCTTTACTTTTCAAAAGCTTTTTTGCTTTTGGAAAGTTTGCTCCCCCTAATATTAGGCAATCAATTATTTTTTCTCTACCCAAATTGTAATTTCTTCAATTCTTTTGCTACCACCACAAGTTGCACCATCTTTGTATTCTGCTGAATCACCTAATTCTGCTTGGTGTGCTTTGTATTTTACTGTATAATATTGTGCATATTCGCCTTCTAAAGAAACACGGAAACCAACAATTTCACAAGCACTACCTTTTGAACCTGCAAATTCGCCATCTTTACCAGCTTTTGTTGTACGGCAATCATTTTCTTTTTTAGCTTTTTTAGAATCTTCAGATGGGCTAAGATTTGCATCATAAACCACTTTTAATTTATCTCTTAAAGCTGGTTCTCCAATTTTCACAGAAAAACCTTCAATACGACGGCTTTTGCCACGAGTTCCTAATGTTGGTTTCACTTGAACCACCATTTTATCACCTTCATTTTGAATATGACCACCCATAATTAATTCAGCTTCTTTTGGTAAGCCTGCAATCATTTCATTAAAACTTGCTGTTAATTCAGCTTGTTTTTTAGCAGCTTGTTCAGCTTTTGTTTTATCGTTTTTCAAGGCATCTAACTCACGTTGTAATGCTTCTGTTTTTTCACGTTGTGCTTTTTGTGCAGCAGTTTCCTTTTTTTGAGCCGATGCATCAAAAGAGATACCAGCTAAAGCTAATGCGAATACAAATAATGCTACTTTTTTCATTGTTACAAGTGTTAAGTTTTAGAATTAATTTTAACTACTACAAAATTACCAAAAACTATGCTAAAAAGCAACTCTAATTACTTAAATCTTGTAAATGACTTGCTAATTATTTGTTAAAACACAGTTTCAGTTACTTGTTTTAGATAGTCTTATTGTTTATTTTTGTGCATTTATTAAATTCATTTATTAGATTATCATATTTTATGACCTTATTTAGAAACCTTAATTCTCTTGATTACCTATTTATTACAATTTTTATTCTGCTATATCTATTATATTGTTGGCGAATGTATCGCATTGCAGTTGCTTTACACAGCTCTATAAAAAAATTATTGATAAAAATTATACTCAGAAGTTCTTATTTTGTGTTATTGTTTATTGCTTTGTTAGGGCCATCATTTGGCGAGGTTCAAAAGGAAGTTAAGAGTATTGGCAAAGATATTTATGTGGCTATTGACCTTTCGCAATCTATGGACGCAATCGACATTCAGCCCTCACGTTTGGAGAAAATAAAATATGAACTCAAAAATTTAGTGGCAGCTTTTAGTTCTGATAGAATTGGTTTAATTATTTTTTCCTCAGAAGCATTTGTGCAATGTCCTCTAACATACGACCAAAGTGCCTTAAACTTGTTTATCGAAACCCTAAATACAGGCTTAGTTCCAAGCACAAGCACCGATTTTGCTGCACCATTACGCATGATTTTGAAAAAATTTACTGATGATGCAGAAAAAAATAATGATAATAAACCAGCAACTCGTGTGATGCTTATGATTAGCGATGGTGAAGATTTTGGTGATGACACTGATGATTTTACAGCTGACATGAAAACTGCTGCCATAAAAGTATTTACTTTGGGCGTTGGAACTTCGGAAGGTGGGAAAATTCCTTTCCGCAAAAGTTTTAAAAGAGATAACACAGGTAGAGAAGTCATCACAAAAATGGAAAGTGAAAAACTTAAAGAAATTGCAACCGTTACAGGTGGGCAATATTTTGAATTAAGCAATAGCAAAAACGAAGTTCAAAATTTGATTACAACCATTAAACGTATCAAAGGAGAATTGCGAGATACACGAAAAATTGATGTTACTCAAAATAAATATCATTATTTCTTATTTGCTGCATTTTTATTAATTCTTTTAGACGTGTTTTTTACTGTAAAAACCTTGAAAATTGCGTAGGAATAAAAATTAGAAGCTGTTTGAATTAACTCCATAGGAGTGAAATATTTATAGAAAATTGAATTTTACGAATAAAAGAACTCCGTAGGAGTAAAATATTTCACTCCTACGGAGTTCTTAGCCTAATTATTTTAGTTACTTCTATA
>JAYTNF010000235.1:0-8819 GCA_043748455.1 Cytophagales bacterium | reverse complement strand
TTTTTGACGAACTTACTTATAATAATCAAGAAAGTTTATTAGTTGTCTATTATACTTCCTATAATTTGATAATGCAAAAAGTATTAGAGAATGTAGGAGGTATAGCAGGACAAACAACGGTAGGTAATTTGTTTACTAAAAAGAAAAAAGCCGATGTTTTGGAACTCGAATATGATGTTGTAAAGGCTGAATATGGTTCGAGTTTGGCAATGAAAACAACGGACTTATTAGATAGCTACAAAAAGAAAGTATGTAGTATAGCAAGGGCTTTGAATGTGAAACTTGACATTTGCAATAGCATTTGTACGGTGCGAACTCCACCAAAATTTTATCATAATTAGTCATGGCAAAGTTTGCAGAAGAGTTTAGAGAGTTGATAGATATTTTTGCAACACAAAGTATTATCTACCAACAAAAAGGGGAGCAATTAGGTAGATTTGGCAATAGTGAAAGTGATATTAGTGTAATTGAATATCCTTTACGGTGCGTAATTGTACCAGATAATAAAGATAAAAGTAAAGTAGATTTTGCACAACAAGGCAAAAAAGATTTAGCAGAAGGTTACATTTTAGTTTATTGGCTTGACTTAGTAGATAACGGTTTAGTAGTCAATGATATTTTACAAATGACACCTGCAAAAGATTTTTTAGTAATGAATGGAGAACGGCATGAGATAATAGGAACACCAGGCGTGGGTACTGATTATCTAAATGGTAATGGTTTTGTTTTGGTTAAAATATTTTATCGTAAGGAAATATGAAAAGGGAAACAATTATAAAATGTTTAATTGTGCTAGTGATTTTGTTAGGGATTTTAATAGGGTCAAGTGCTTTTGCACAAACTTACAACCCTCAAAGTTCGGTTGATAATGTTGTTACATCTGCTTTAAATACAACGCCACAAAATGGCAATGCTTTGGGTTTAGGCATTTTAGCATTAGTTTTAGTTGGTGTTTTTTTAGGGTATTTATATTTAAAAGCCATTAAAGACCAAGCTATTAGAGATAAACAGAATATTGAAGTACAAACAGCAGATCGTAAAGAATTTAGAGATTTTGCTTCCACTATTGTAAATCAAAATACCACCGCATTAAATAAGGTTGAAAGGGCTTTAATAGAGATGGGGCAACAAGTTTCAAATAATGATGATAAGTTAATAGCAGCTTTCAAAGAAACTAACTATTCTACAATGGCTTTGTTAAAAGACATAATGACATTAAATGAAAAAAGCCAACGTGAGTTTGCTGAACGCAAGCACTCTGAGTTAATGAATGCAATACAACAACGTAATAATTAATAAAATGCAAGAAAACAAATTAGGTACACGCAATTTAACTACAATTTTAGTTTTTGGCATTAGTGCAATGCTTAACTCTGCTGCAATTTTGGAAGACAAAAAAGTAACTATTGCCGAAGGTATAGATGCAGCTTTGTATATATTTCCAAAAGTGCCACAAATTTTAAAAAGTGCAAAAGAAGTTGTTGCGGAATATAAGGATTTGACAGAAGAAGAACTTATTGAAATGCAGCAAAAAGTAATGATTGATTTGCGGATTGACAATGAAGTACCAGACGCACAACGTGCTTTGTGGATAGTAAAACACGCCTTGCAGGTCGGTGTGGCTTTATATGAATTGAATGATAGTTTTAAAGGCGACATTCCTGTTTGGTTTGGTGCAGATAACTTATTGCAGTTTATAAAAAGTGAAAAAGAGCCTGTAAAAAGAATGAGTATTGAACTTTAAAAAATAATAATTAGCCTTTGTAGTAGAGAAAACAAAGGCTAATTATTAATAAATAAATTAATAAATTAATAAATAATTATGCAACAATTATCAACAATTAGAGATATAAGATTTATTGTTTTGCACTGTTCGGCAGGTAATCAAAATAATACTGCACAACAAGTACAAGGATTTACTATGCAAAGAATAAAAGATAACGGTTATCACGTAATTGTGGAAAAACAGCCAAGAAACGATAATATTACAAGTGGCGTTATTCGCATGGTTTCAGACGATATAAAAACAAGTGGAATTAAGCAATTTAGAGATAAAAGGGGGACTTTATTAAATAACAGCAATTCTATACAAATCTGTTGGATAGGTGGACTATTGAGTGATAAATATGGTAATGTAATTCGAGATAACAATAGGAATGTTTGGAATGGTTATAAAGGAAATTTCATAGCAAGTGATAACCGTACAGATTACCAAAAAGATATGCTAAAAAGAATAGTGCTTTATTATGCTAAGAATTTGCCAAATGCAAGGTTTTTAGGTCACAATCAAATTTCACCAGACATAAAAAGTTGCCCTAATTTTGATGTTAGGGAATTTTGCGAACAATTAGGCGTACCAAAACAGCAAATTTATTACCCTGATAACTTCGGAGTTGTTGAAAAATTACCTTTAATACTAAGAAATAATGTTTTTTAGCATAAACCAAATAGATAATGCTTTTTTTGAAGTCATACGATTAGCCTTAGTAGCTGGTGGTTATTTGCCTGATGTTGTAATTTATAATACAGAAAATACCTTTAAAACTGCATTACAAGCTATTACAGCAAATAATAAACCTATCATAAAAGTATTTGGAGTTGGCAATTATAAGGCAAGGAATGACATTAAAGGCAATAAAATAATCATTGATAGGTTAGGAACTGAAAAAGGGAGTTATGGCTCGCCAAACCTTAAAGAGTATGAAAGTTCGGGCTTAAACATTTTTGTAGAAAAACAATATCCTAAAAATAGTGTAAATGTAAATTATCAAATGTCTTTTATTACAAGTGAACAAAAAGTAGATAATATTTTAACTACTCTAATTATGCAAGCATTGGACGAAAAAGGCAATTTGAAAGGCTTAAATGATAGTGCGACTTATTCACAAAATGAATTTCACTACTTTAAGCAAGCACAAAGCTATCAAAATAATGAAAGTGAACTGATAGAAAGAGCATTTAGATTTACAGTAACTGATATTTATATCACTGAAAAAACAATAGTACAAGAGAATATTGTAACAATGGAAGATTTTACATTTTTAACTGAAATTCAAAAATGAGTACAAATAATCAAAATGTTGCGGTAAATGTCATTGACAATTCCGCAATATCACCCAAAAGAGCAGGTACAAAATTTATTGTTCAAGCAGTTACGGAATTAGGTATTCCAAATAGACCTTATGAAGTAAACTCTGAGCAGGAATATTTAAGAATTTTGGGACAGCCCTTAGATAGAACAGGCGTAGAACTTATAAGAGGTTTACAAGCAGGTGCAAGTTTTGTAGTTTTCCCTTTGGGACATTTTACAGACCCAACTGATGAAACAACTATTGTAGGGACTTTGGCAAGTGGTACGATTACAAACACTGAAACAGTACCTTTTGCAATTCCATTTAAAGGAAAAACAGTAGGTAGTGCTTATAATGGTATTGTAATATCTTTTGCTTTGCCACGTTCTAATAGTACAACTACTTTGGATATGGTGGTTTCTTATAAAGGAAATACGCAAACAAAAAGAGATGTTCCTATAAATATTACTGCCGATATTGTAAGCGAAATCAACAATGAATTTGATTTAATCAATATTGGTGCAACCGCAGCAGGTCATTCTATTGTAGTAGGAACTTGTACACTTGCAGGTGGTGCAAAGGATATTACACTTATTGATGATGACGATATTATTTCGGGCATTGATAACTTTGGAGATGTTCTAACAGAGGTATTTAGAATTATGAATATCACTAAGCAAAATCCAACCGTTGATGGTGCTTACATTCAATATGCTGATAATACAAATATGTCATGTCATATTTTCGCACCGTTGAATTTATCAAAATCTGCCGTAATTGCTTATCGTAATTCTTATGATAGCAATAAAGCAAGGCTTGTAGTAGGTGGTTTGAAAGTAAAACACCCTTATAATTCTAAATTGACTTTGGAAATTTTAGGTGCTGGAGATTTGGCAGCAGCTATTATAAAAAAAGATACTATCGGAGTTCATTTTGCGGTGGCATCTGACAAATACGGTATCTTTGGTAATGGAGTTATTGATGTGGTTACAAACTTCAAAGGCGTAGATTACGAAGATTTGAATAACATTCACGGTATTAATTTAATCACTAATACAAGTGGTACTATCAAATACAACGGCAACAATACTATGCTTAAAGACCGTACAAAGGCATTAGCAACTGAAAATGTAAGTGATTTGCTTATTGTAATGGAAAGATGGGCGTTTAAATTGGGCTTAAAATACAAATTTGAGCAAAACACACAAACTGCAATTTGGCAACCAATGTACAAAGAAGCAAGGCTTTATTTTGAAAGTTTAGTAGCAAATCAAGCTATTTATGGCGGCGAAGGCACAGCAGCAGGAAATTGGCAGTGGATAGGCGACCAAGACGCACAAACTTTGGCAGACTTAGCATTTAATACACCTCAAGACATTGCAAGTAGGAAATATAGTGTTATGGCACGATTTACTCCTATTGCAGCAATGGAATTTATGACAATTAATTTAGTCGTTTTATCAGGAAACTAAAAAACTAAAAATATCATGGCAGTAGAAACAAATAGAAAATATGCTTTTTCCGTAGAAATTGACGGTATGCCCGTTGGTTGGGTACAAAAGGTAAAATTACCCGAAAAGGAAACAGTAGAAGCTGAATATGGAAATGGTGCTTTACCAAATATTAAAGAACCAGGCAAAGATAAAATTACAGATTGCGAACTCGAAGGCGTTACATTTAAAACTATCTTTTTTGAACAGTGGCAAAAAAACCAAGACAAAAAGTTAGTTTTCATTAAACTTTTAGGAAAAGATAGCAAAGTTGTAAAAAAGTGGGAGTTAAAAAACTGTTGGGTTAAGAAAACAACACCAGGCGAACTCGATGCCAAAGATGATGGCAAAGATTTGTTAATGGACAAAGTAACTCTTTCGGTGGAAGATTATGACGTTGTTTTAGGATAATATTTTGTTTGGTAGTTCATAGTTGTAAGTTTAAGTTTAATTTGCTTTTAGAGGGTACTATTCTTTGATAGTATCCTCTTTTTTGATTATAATAGTAGGGATTTTGTTTACTGCTGCGTTTTGCTTATCTAATAAAACCTTTGCGTAACGCATAGTAGTTTTGATGTCTTTGTGAGTAAGTTGCTTGCTTACAGTGTAAATATCAACACCGTTGTTTATCATTTCTGTTGCTGCTGTGTGCCTTAATTGGTGGGCAGTTACTTTTTTACCTCCGTTCTTTGTAGAGTAGTAAATTAGTCTTTGTGTAAAGCATTGTTCGGGCTTTAATACTTTGCCTTGACCTAAGTCAAAAACAAATTCATTGTTTTTGTCGAGTTCTGATAATATTTTTACAGCTTCCTCGTGGATTGTAACTTTTTCAAAACTTGTACTTTTTTTTATCTCCTTTTCAATATAAGTAATATCATTGTGCTTTTTAATATGCTCCCACTTCAAATTTACAACGTCTGAAATACGTAAGCCTGTATAGTATAGAAATTGTGTTACTTTATAGTCGTCTTTATATTCCTTCCCTATATTATTTGAGAAAAGTGTAGTTATTTGCTCACTTTGCAAATACTTTATTTCTTGGTTATTTCGATTAACTTTTACTTTTATGTCATTTGCAGGACTTTCTTTAATTATTTTGAGTTCCACAGCTTTATTAAGAACAATTTTTATTCTATTCATGTATAGAAATATAGTTTGTTCTTTATATGTTTCTGACATTTTAACTTTCCAATTTTCTATAACTTCATTTGTCAAGTCTTTAAACAAAATAGTTTCGACATTATTTTTTAGCCATGTATAAACGGAAGTGAAAATTGTATCACTATCTTTATTGATACAATTTTTGTAAAATATTACGAAGTCCGCATTTATTAGTTCGTCTTTCTTATCAATGGAATATTTGCCAATCAATAATTCCGCTTGTAATTGGTTCTTTCTATTTTCTGCAATTTCATAAGCAAGTTTATTATAATGTCTATCTGCCACCGTTTTAGGCTTAGTGATAAGTTTTAGAGTTTGTCCGTTGCTATCTTTCAAAGTTTCATAACTACGTTTCCCTTGGTGGTAAATATCAAGGTATAAAGTAACTCCTTTTTTGAGTGGTTTTTCTCTAATCGTAACAGAATTTCCAGAAGATGTATTTTTGCGTGCCATTTGTAACAAATTTGTAACAAATAAAAGATTTGTAACAAAATAAAGCTAATTTTTTAGCATTTATTAATTAAAAAACACGCAAAAACACGTAATTTTATAAAAATATGACATTTAAAGGAGGTTTTTAAAGGTTATTAAATATATTCAGTATATTTCATAAGAAATTTAAACTATTGATTATCAATGAGTTATGTTTATTTTTAAAAATTTGTAACAAATTCGTAACAAAAAATGACAAAATAAATAGACAAAAAAAATTAAAAATTTATTGGAATTCCCAAACTATCAATTACGCCACTCTTTACAATTTGATATTCCACATATACAAATAATTCATTATCTGTATTGGTAACGGTACAACTTTTAAAGATTGCACGTTTTTCTTGTTGGAAAACCTCGTAAATATAAGTGTTCGCCAAACTTTGTAAAATTTTAGAGTTTGGCTCAAAACGCAATAAAAACAACCTACTGCCATAATTACTTTCAAAAGGTCGTGTACCTTTTTGAGTAGTCAAAATATCTATAATAGACTGTTTTACTAAGTCGTTTTCACTTACTAAATTTGCTTTGCCCGAACTATCAATTTCTATGGGAAATTTTAGCCCTGTTCCTAAAAAGTTTGCCATTTATCGGTTTATTAAAAAGTTAAGAATATCAGGCACTAATAAAGTTTGACCTGCGAAGTTGTCAAGTTCCCACGGTTTGTCGATATTATTTGTTTCGCAAAGTACCCACCAATATTTACCTGCTTGTTCTACCTTTTTAGAGTATTGCTTATTGGCAAGTTCCGTTATTTCCATTCCTATATTTATTGCTGCTACCGTAAATTGTGTATTTTCGGGCAGTAAAAAAGTAGGTGCAGTTAGTTCTTGACTTCCATCTGCAAAAGTTGCGTCTTCACCATTATAAAAACGGTCGAAGTCGGGCAAAAGTAATGTGTTGTTATTCTCCATTTCTTATGTCGTTTGAAGTTAAACTGCGAATAGGATTTTTTGTAAAAGATAATTCTACGCTTGCTATTTCGTGGTAATCAAATGCTACATTAAAATTTGAGTAGGTAATATTTGCGTTATCGAGTGCAAATACGGTATTTTGGTACAAATTCCCAAAAATTAGCTTTATATCTTTTCCACGCAAAGACTGTAACCACCTACATTGCTCTGTAACGTAGCTAATATCTTCTTTTTTGGCATGGAAATTTAGTGTAAAACTCACTTTGTCATCTCCACCAGTATAGTGTATTTGGGGATTACTTCGCCCTACAATTTCCACACTTTGATTTTTTGCGGTTGCGTTATGCTTGAACTCTTGCGGTATGTATTGAAAGGCTAATCTTTCATTTGGGTTGTCTATATCTATGATATAGTATTTTTCCTGCGGTTGTGTTTTCATAGGTAAATATATGAAAATATTAGCTTTTTAACAAATAAATGATATTATTTTCAGTATGTCGGTATTTACGACATACTGAAAATAAATTTACCCTATCCTTACAAGTTTCATTGCATTAGGGTTTATGTAACCGTTTTTGTCAATAATACCATATTCGAGTAACAAGTCATTATTCACTTTTTTTAGTTCCTCCAAACTCTTAATATACTCATTTTGGTTTTTTATGATATACTCCAAACCTGCAATTTTACTTAATAAAGCATATTCATTAATATTTTCATTAAAATTTATGAAGTAAATACGCTTACAACTATCGTAAGCATTTTTAAAATTCTTTGCTAAAATACGCCCTAAATTTCTTTTATTAATCATTATTTTGGTAATAATTTGTAATTTATTACGTATCTGGTCTATTGTCATGCTGTTTTTCAAATCTGCAACTATGTAAGTTTCTACATATTTTGCAAGTAAAATTTCGTTCTTTAGCATAGTGCAATTTGATTAAAGGTTACAAAATAGATTTGCTTAGTGATACCTTTGCGGTTTATCTGCAATTTATCAAACCTTTGGCTTAGTTGCCCTCCTAATATCTTTAAACTAAAATTATGCCCTGTTATTGCGGTTATTTGGCTTGCTATTTCGGTGCAGGTTAATCCTTCCTTTTTTTCTTTGGGAACTTCTACCAAATATTTGTCAAGGTACAAAGCAAGATTACTGTTTTGTACTACTTTATTTTTTTTGATAAGATACTTTCCTGTGCGACCACTCAAAATGTCATTCTTAAAGTCCTCGAACTCTTGAAGTTTTTTTGTGATATAATCTTTTTGGGTTAATTCAATTTCTCGGAGTTGCTTATCCCTATCAATGAAATACTGACGTGCTTGTTTGCCTTTTTCTGTGCGTTGCAACATAGAAATATGTTTTGCACAATCAATAGTCAAGGCGTAATCCTCAATTTGTTGTAAATTTTGGGTGTGTACCAAAAAGTACGGGGTGTAATCTTGGTTTTCAATTAGTCCGTAATCTTTCATACGGTCAAACCATTTGCTAAATCTTTCAGCACTTTCAAAAAAAGTGTGTAAATTTCTTGCCGATACTACTTCTCCACCTTGTGGATTAGTAGTGATTTTAATTAATTCATTCATGAAAATTTGTTTTTTGGCTATTTTTGCACAACAAAAAAACGGTGCTGTACTTTCCGTTGCCAAAAAACAAATAAAACATTGCAAGCAAGTTTTTTTTATAATCAAAG
>JAYTNF010000234.1:0-4889 GCA_043748455.1 Cytophagales bacterium | reverse complement strand
TGCTGATTATCAATAACTTAGTAGAACACAGATGACACGGATTACGCTGATATTCACGGATTTATGTAATTTGTCTGTGATTATCCGTAAAATCTATGTCATCTGTGTGACATAAAGTATTGATTTTCAACTATTTAAGTTATCATACATTTTTTTACCACTACCAATTTATCATATATTTTACCAATACTAAATTTCCAAAAGTAGCATGCAACAAAACTATTAACATAAAAAAGGTAGCATCTTTTCAGACACTACCTTTTCAAATATATTTTAATCAATACAGACTACTTAGTAACTTCTGTTACTTGACCTGCACCAATAGTACGACCACCTTCACGGATAGCGAAACGTAAGCCTTTTTCCATTGCAATTTCTTTCAATAAAACAACAGAAATAGTGATATTATCACCAGGCATAACCATGTCTACACCTTCTGGCAAACTGATAGTACCAGTTACATCAGTTGTACGGAAGTAGAATTGTGGATTATATCCTTTGAAAAATGGAGTATGACGACCACCTTCCTCTTTTGACAACACATAGATTTCGGCTTTAAATTCTGTATGTGGTTTTACTGAACCCGGTTTACAAATAACCATACCACGGCGGATTTGTTCTTTGTCAATACCACGTAACAATAAACCTACGTTATCACCAGCTTCACCTCTATCTAAGATTTTACGGAACATTTCAACACCTGTAACAGTAGATTTTAAACCTTCTGCACCCATTCCTAAGATATCAACAGTTTCACCAGAGTTTACAACACCTCTTTCAATTCTACCAGTAGCAACAGTACCACGACCAGTGATAGAGAAAACATCTTCAACAGGCATCAAAAACGGTTGGTCAATAGCACGAGCAGGTAATGGGATATGATTATCAACTGCGTCCATTAAGTCCTCAATAGTTTTTACCCATTTATCTTCGCCATTTAAACCACCCAAAGCAGAGCCTTGAATAACAGGAATTGTATCGCCAGGAAAACTATAGAATGTTAATAACTCTCTAATTTCCATCTCTACCAACTCCAATAATTCAGGGTCATCAACCATATCAACTTTATTCATGAACACTACCAATGAAGGAACACCAACTTGGCGAGCTAACAAAATATGTTCACGAGTTTGGGGCATAGGACCATCTGTCGCAGCAACTACTAATATAGCACCATCCATTTGAGCAGCACCGGTAACCATGTTTTTAACATAATCTGCGTGTCCAGGACAATCTACATGTGCATAGTGTCTTTTTTCTGTAGAATATTCTACGTGAGATGTATTTATAGTAATACCTCTTTCTTTTTCTTCTGGAGCATTATCAATAGAAGAAAAATCACGCATTTGCGCTAAACCTTTTCCAGCTAATACTTTTGTAATTGCTGCAGTCAAAGTAGTTTTACCGTGATCCACGTGACCAATAGTTCCCACATTTAAGTGTGGTTTAGAACGGTCAAAGTTTTCTTTTGCCATTGTGTTACTTAATTAAAATTTTACGATTGAACAACAAATAAACTCAAAGATACGCCTGCAAAAATAAAACCCACAACAAAGTAAGGTTTACTTGCGGCAATCAGTAAAAGTGAGCCCTCGAAGGGAATTGAACCCGCGACCTCTTCCTTACCAAGGAAGTGCTCTGCCACTGAGCTACAAGGGCTACGAATTGAGCGGGAGACGAGGCTCGAACCCGCGACCTACAGCTTGGAAGGCTGTCGCTCTACCAACTGAGCTACTCCCGCATAAAAAACTCATGAAAAAATTTTGTGGGGAAAGAAGGATTCGAACCTTCGAAGTCATTACAACAAGGGATTTACAGTCCCTCCCATTTGGCCACTCTGGTATTTCCCCAATGATTTTAAATCATGTTTTAACTAATGTTAAAGAACTTACAATAAAGAGCTTACTAAAATATTACTAACTATTTATTAATCTAACAATTAGTTAGTGCCATAAATAACTATTTCCCTTTATTGCGTTGCAAAGGTAAGTTAAGTTTTTTGAATTGCAAAATAATTGACATATTTTTTTGTAAAAACTATTTTTTCTATTTCATTATTCTCCAATCATTACAAAAGCACCCCAATAAAATGGTTCTTTGTACTTTTCTTTCAGCTTTTGTTGTGCCATTTTAAAGGCAGTACGTTTGTCATGTATTGTGTAAGCCGCATAAAAAGATGACATTAATAACTGTGTGGCTGTGTCATCAACTTTCCACAAGGACATAATAATTGCTTTTGCACCTGCTACTTTTAAGGCACGTTGCAAACCATACACTCCTTCACCATTCTTTATATCTCCTAAACCTGTTTCACAAGCCGATAAACCAACAACTTCTGTGTTGAGTAAATCCATTAGTATAATTTCGGAGGCTTTAACAATACCATCTTCTCCTTGATATTTATCACCATCTTGCAAATAGTCATTAATTCCTGCCAAAGCAATGCCTGAACGTAGCATTGGGTCTGATAAACTTTCAGAGTTATTAAGGAAAAAGCCATGTGTTGCAATATGTAAAATAGTAGGGCTTTGAGCATTTGTCGATAAGTTTGCTAAGTTTTTGATTAGCAATTCACTTGCATCATGCTTTGTGTAGAATTTTGTTTGAAAATTTATAGACTTCAATGAGGAATCTATTTGCACAATTTCTAATTCTGTTCCCGATAAATCTGTAAAACTTACGCCACGCATTAAGTCCATTGTGCCTCCACGCACACGAGTTGTAAGTGGGTGAGGTGGTGCATTATTAATGTGGTAAGCAGGTCTGCCGACTAAAACTGCAAATAGATTTTTGTCTGTTTTTTCCAAATCTGTTAAAGACATGGCAATAGATTTGGCATTATGTTGCAACATATCTTTGGTGTTTGTCAATAAAGCAACACTGATTTCGTCTATTAAATATTTTTCGGTAGTCGGATTCCACAAAGTATTCAAATTAATTTGGTGGTAAGCCCCATCAGGCGAAACATAAATTTTTGTGATACCTTGTAATTTTTCGGCAATAGGTTTCCAATAATTATTATAGGTTTGTTTGTCTATAATTTTATACTTTATGGAATTGCGATATGTTTTCAGAAAGGGATTATTCATTTCTTTTCCTCTGCCTAAAACCACTACTTCGGGCTGGTTTTTTGTTTCGGGTTTCACAATTAAAGCTATATATATGGTTGTATCGTTTTTATAAGGCAAACTTATAATTTCGATAGCTGCTTCGTTTGGCTCTAATTTTTTTTGAATATCCTCCCAAGTTGGCAGCTCCGTTTTTGTGTAACCTTGTGCAAAAGTTGTCGATTTCAAGGCTAAATTCCGTTCAAGACTATTTGCAGTTTTTTCCAAACTATCCAAATTAATTCCTAATGTAGCCAAATCAGCTTTTTTGAAGTTTTTATATTGTCCAATTTGCTCTTTATACGAAATCCATTGACGATAAGCACTGATTAAAGCTGTGTCTTTACTCGATAAAATTTTATTCCTTACATTTGAACTTGAACTTAATAAAATGGCTTTGGTTGAAAGTTGCAAATTATACAAATCACCCAAAATTTTTGGCGAAGTTTGTGAGCCTTGCACCACATTATAAGGATTCATCCCTGACCTATCCAAAGCATAACGCATAAAATTTTCAAAATATGGCTGATTGGTACTATAATATGCTGCTTTTTCAGCATCATTTAAGGCTGGAAAATGGTTTACAATTTCTGTATTTAAAGCTCCGATATACTCACGAAAATAGGGTTCTGCTTTTTCATAAAGTCGTAATTTTTGGTAAATCGTTGCTAAATTGTTGAGAGTTTCTAAATATTCTTTGCTTTCTTCGCCCAAAACAGACCTACGAATTTTTAAACATTCTTGATACGGTTTTATTGCATTTTGAAACAAAAACATTGATTCATATAAATTTCCTAACTTTGCCAAAATTGTTGCATATTCTGGATTTTCGTCTGGATTATCCTGCGTTTTGTTACTTTTTAACATGGAAATAGCCTCGTTGTAAGCTATTTCTGCTTGTTGTAATTTCTCTTGTGATGCGTAGAAGTCTGCTAAATTTGTGATAGCTAAGGCAGTTTTTGAGGAATTATTGCCAAATTTTTTCACACAAAATGTTTTTTGTTTCTCAAACAAAGTTAAAGCTTCTACATATTTTTTTTGGTTTTGTAATGTAAGTGCTAAACCTTCTAAGGTTTCGAGATATTGGTTTGAAGTTTCGCCTTTTGCTTGCAAAACTTGACGGTATAAATGCTCGGCTTTGACAAACCGTTTATCAAGACGATATACTTCGGCTAAGGCAAGTTGTAAATCTATTTTACTATCTTTTTGGGTGTAATTTTGTGTATAACTTTTATAGGGTTTGTAATAATTTTTATCAATTTTTTCTATTGTAGTTTCCAATAATTCGGCGGTATCAACAAATAGTTTTACGTCAATCATTAACTCTGCTTGTTTTAATAAAACAGCAACATAATCCATGCGGTTTGTCAATTTATTAGTCGTATAAATTTTTTCTAATTCCTCTAACCTAAAATTTGCTTCTGTATAAAGTCCTGTTTTGTGATAGATTTCTACAAGTAAAAACACTTGTCTTATAAACAATTCGTTATCTTCCGCCATCATAAACTTACTTAAATCTAAAGTTTCCTTATAAATTTCGGTGGCTTCGGTCAGTCTTTCACCTTCAAAATAAAGGTTTGCTAAGGCAAGTTTTGCTTCCAAGAACAGTTTTGTCCGTTGTCCTTTCAAATTTGCTCCTTGCATGGTATAAACTTCCATTTCTTCAAAAAACAAATTTTCAGCATTGGATATTTCACCAAATTGCTGATAAAGCAATGCGGTATTGTGCATAGCTTTACCATATAAAGTATCAAATTTGCTTGTTTTTAAAGCTATTTTTTC
>JAYTNF010000233.1:0-13956 GCA_043748455.1 Cytophagales bacterium | reverse complement strand
AGCACCATTGCCAACGTATAAAATATTTACAAAAATTTTTAAAACACCACTTGCATATTATTTGCGGTTTTGGAAATAGATTGGCTAATAAAACCTATCATTTTCTTAATTTCATCACCCGAAAGTCCTACTTGTGCCAAATGTTGAATTCCCATATCCTTTTGTGCTTTTTCAAAAGAATTAGAATTACCAACCCAAAAAAAAACAGAAACGAAAGAAAAAGCATTTTTTTCATTAGAAATCACTGCTTGCATTTCTGCTTTAACTTTCTTTGCCAAGACTTTAGAACTATTGTCTTCGCCATCTGTGATGACGAATAACAAAGTTTTTGCCATAACTCCTGAAGATTCTAAGTTTTTGCGATAGGCAACTGCATTTTCTAAACCTTTTAATGTTGCATCGTATAAGGCTGTACCACTGCCTTGTGGCGTAAAATCGATGCTTTGTAATTGTGCAATGGGTTGAAAACCAGTACGGACAGAAACTTTATCTGAAAATTCAACCACCGAAACCAGCAATTTATCAGCTACATGAGATTTTTGCATGGTACTCACAAAATCACTAAATGCATGATTCAGATGTTGCACATAACTGCTAATAGAGGGCGAAACATCAACCACAAAAACCGCATTTATGGTTTCATCTACCTGAATTTCGTCAGGACTGAAATTATTATAACTTAAATTGAAATCAACATCATCTGGAAACATAGTTTTAGTTAGTTAGTGTGAATTAAGTGATTTTTTTATAAAATAGCTGTTTTTGTGTTTGCAAAACGAATACCTTTGCGTTTTGCCTCCTCATAAATTGGTTGTCCAAGTTGTGCCATACCTGTAACATCTGACATGGTGTCTTCCAAAACAATCATTTTATTTGCCAAATCAGGTGCGTAATCCATAGCTTGTTTCAAACTTGTAGCTACACAATGTGATTTTGCTTCACCTGCCAAATACACATTTTGATAAGATTCTAAGGTCTTAATCAAACTTTGATTAAGTTGTGTTTCGGGTCTGTCTGCAACAGGAATTTGTGCTGCAAAAATTCCAAAATGCTCGGTCAAAGGATAAGTTCCTTTGGTAACAGCTTGGTAATATTTCCCGTCTCTTGTCCAAACTTTCAAAGCCTCCATAAGATTATCGTCCAATGAACTACCTTTTGAACCTGTTAGACAATGTTCTGGCCAGATAAAGTGAGGAAATTGTCCTTGTTTTTCCAAATCTGTCAAGTATTTTATAGACTCTTGTGGAAAAAATCGTGGTGTCCATTTGCCAGCTTGAACTTCTGCCAAAGTAATTTGGGTAAAAGGTGAAGGAAAATTTCCATCTTTGTCCTGCCAAAAACCTGGGTGAGAAATATCATTGACAGGATGCGAATCTAAGGTAACGCAAATGTGGTCAATGTTTTCTTTGTTGTCGATAATAAATTTTTTGAGACGTTGCATATCTGCATCTGCACCTGCAACAAATAATGCTCCATTTGGGTTACAAAAATCGTATTGAGCATCGATAATCAAAATTGCATTTTTCTTACGCATAATAGTGTATATTTAATGGTTTGAAGTTTTAGTAAATTGCTGTTAATTTATCATTCTTAATAGTTATAACGTAATATTTACACTAAGGTTATTGTATTTTATACACTTTTATTAAATATTTTGTAAGTTGTTGATTATCAGGTAGATAAATATTATTTATTTTTATAACAGTAATATAAGTATGATTTTACAATTTTTTACTTAACATTCATACTTATATCTCATAAATAATTTTACCACTTAAACATAAGAAATATTAATATTTCTCAATGTCTAAGTGGTAAAACTTAATATACTAAAAACTACCATCTTCTACCTCTATGTTTGTGCCGATGCCTTGGTTGCACAATGATAACAGGAGGAGGTGCATAATATACACGTGGTGGCAGTACATAATAAATAGGTGGCGGAATTCTACGTGGACGAATGACAACAACTTGTGCTGATATGTCTAATGAAAATAGTAAAAATACAATAAAAATAATATAGAAATGTGAATACTTCATGGAGGTTTTCATAAAAAATAATTTTAAATTGTGATATTCATATAGTTCTTTTATTTTTTTTTACAATTTCTTTAACGACAAAACAATTTATTATGTTTGTGCCTTAGTGTACTTTAACGACTTTTTAACATCTTATTTATGTTACTAAAAATAGCTACATTCATTTTTGCAACTATGTTTATTACAATATTCATAAAATATGATTTGCAAGCCCAAAATAATAATCAAAATAATAATCAAAATAATAATCAAAATAATAATCAAAATAATAATCAAAATAATAATCAAAAATTAATAGATTCCTTAGTAACCATCAAGGCAAATAGCATGGTGAAATTTAAAATGGATTCTATCAAAACTGCAAATATTAATGTAAATATCAAGACAATCAAGAAAATTCCTGCCATCACTTTTCAGTTTGTTGCTAATAGTCAAGTCAATGCTGGCAATGTTAATCGGGTGCTTATGAATGGTATTCATCGTTTTCAGTATCGCAATCCCCATCATATTTATAAACTCAATGCTGATATTAATTATATTTATGGCGAAAAAGACAATAAAAAATCAGAAGATGACTTAGTAGGAAACCTAAATCATTCGTTTTGGTATGAAAAAAAACTCTATGGAATAATTTTTAGCACTTATGAATTTAGTAATTTGCGAGGCATCAATAATCGTTATTTAGTAGGTGCTGGTCTTGGCTGGCAAGCTATAAAAATTGATGCAGAGAAAGCTAAAAAACTATCTTTTGTTCCTTATTTGTCCATCACAAATGCTATTGTTTATGAAAGTACAGATTTTTTGAGATTTACAGACATTGAAGTTTTCCGTAATTCTACAAGAGTTTTAGCAAATTTTTCATTTTTTAAAGGCAAATTACTATTTAATAACACCATTTTTATACAACCTTCATTGTCAAACGGTAATTTTAGAGGTAGTTGGACAAATGTATTTCGGTTGCCATTAAGCTCTTGGTTTAGTTTGCAATCTACCTTAGATTATTCCTACGAAAGTTTGGTATTGGCTGGAAGACAAAACTCTGATATTCGATTGTTAATTGGATTTACATTTGGCAATATGTAGTCAAAACTTACATTTCACAGTTTGTTTACCAAAAGTTAAATAACAAGAATTGTATATTTCATAAATTTGTAGTATATTTAATTAAAATTACTTTAAGAAAATGAAACATACATACTTTATTATATTTTGGTTATTGCTTGCTATTTTTGCTATATGTCCAAAAATACAGGCACAAGCATTAGGAGATTTTCAAACCAATGGAAACGTAACTTTTGCTGCTATTACAAATTGGCAACGTCATAATGGAACCTCATTTGTGGCTGCAACCGCAGGACAAATTCCATCAAGTGCAGATGGCGTAATTACTATTCGCAATGGTCATACTGCAAATATCACTAGTGCAACAACCTTAGACCAAGTTGTAATAAAAAGTGGTGGTATTTTATCGAGAGGAGCAGGCAGTTTAATCATAGCTGATGGTGTGGGAGATGATATTATTGTGGAAAATGGTGGGCTTTTTATTCTAAATATATCTACAAGTACTGGAGAGCCAACTTTCAATCCTTCAACTGCTACTATGCTTATTAAAACAGGTGGAATTTTACGAACAGATAAGAATAATGGGGATTCAGATAGTTTTGCAAATGACGAGAATGCAGCTTATACAGGCAAAACTACTTTTGAAGATGGAGCTATTTTTGAATGGAATACAGCAAACGCATTTGATACAGGAGGCATTTTAGGCAAAATTTATTTTCCTACTGCCAATGCTACAACTATTCCTATTTTTAGAATGAGTGTAAATTCTGGAACAATTGGTGCAAATACACCTACGACTTTTAATGGTACATTTGAAGCCAACGCCAATGTTACTTGGCAAGGTACAGGTATAAAAACATTCCGCAATGGTATTACAGGCATAGGAGATGTTACCCAAAATACAGCCACAACTCCTTTTCAAATCACAGGTACAAATGCAAAACTTGGAGGCACAGGAAAAATTATCTTAAATACACTTGGCTTACAAATTACAAATACCGCAGATGTTACCATGACTTCTAACAAAACTATTGATGATATAAATGCAGCAGGGAATGCACCTTTTACCGTTGCAGGAATTTTAGACTGTGAAACTTTTAACCTTATTGCAGGTGCTGGAACTTCAAATTTTACCTTAAATAGTGCCGCAACTCTCAAAATGGGTTCTCCACAAGGCATAACTTCATCAGGTGCAACAGGAAATATACAACTCACAGGCACACGAACTTTTAACTCTGCAGCAAATTATGAGTACAAAGGCACAGCAGCACAAGTTACAGGAAATGGCTTGCCCGCAACGCTAAATGCACTTTTGACGATAAATAACACTGCCGCAACGCCAACCGTAACCCAAACCGCCGCAACTCAAAAACTTAGTGGCACAAACAGTCAAATGGTATTGAAATTAGGAAATTATACCATTGCTGCAAATAACTTAGTTTTTGAAATTGCCAATGTACCTATTACACGTACAGGAGGTAAAATAGCAACCATTGCAACTTCAAATATAACTTTTGGAAATGCTACTCCTGTGGCAAATTTAGCAGGAAATGCTTTTACATTGCCGAATGATTTGTTTGTTGCATCAACCTCATTAAATAATTTTATCATAGATAGAACTAATAATTTAACATTAGGCAATCAAGGTTTTTTAGTAATTGGCACATTAGGCGTTGGTGCAAATGGCGTGGCAGATTTAGATTTGAATGGTAATAATATTGATTTAGGAACAACAGGTACATTATCCGAAGACAGACCTAACAGTCGTGTAGTTTTTGACAATACTGTTACAGATTTTGATGCCATAAAAGGTGGTTTTATTCGTGCAACTTCACGAAATTTAAACGGAATAAATATAGCAGGATTAGGAATTGACATTACAAATGGCACAGCAGGCACCGTAAATATTGACCGTTATCATTGCAAAGTAAAAGGAAAACCCGTTGAAAGTATCAAAAAAGTATTTGATATTACAGCCTCAGTTGGTGCAAATAATGCAACAATGACCATAAATTATTCACCACAAGATTTAATTGGTACAACATTATCTGATGCCACCGCAAGTTTTCGATTACATAGAGGTAAAAGTGGCGTAATAGCTCCATGGACTATGCAAACAAGTCCTGCGGCTATTGGTTTGTGTCATAATACCGTTGCAAAAACAGTTTTTGCAGATAATATTGCAAGTTTTTCGCCATGGAGTGCAGCACCCGAAACTACAATTCTACCTGTTAATTTGATATTTTTCAAGGCTACAAAACAGCAGAACAATTTTGTAGAATTAACTTGGCAAACTGCAACAGAGGAAAATCATAATACATTTGAAATTCAGAAAAGTATCAACGGTGATAACTTCACAACAATAGCTTTTGTGAAAAATATTGACAAACAAAATAGTAATATTGCGAAAAATTATTCATTTTTGGATAACCAATGTTTGCAAACAAGCTATTATCGTATAAAACAAATTGATAATGATGGTAAATTTACATATAGTAAAATTGAAACTATTGCTATGGATTTTGCTGATAATCAAGATTTTGCAATAACACCAAACCCATTTTCAAATAAAATTACAATACATACAACCTTTGCAAAAGACGCATTTGTAAGTATTTATCTTACAGATTTATTGGGCATGAGCTTAGTAAATTTTGAAGGAAAATTGGCAGATATTGAAATAAAACTTTGCAAAAAAATAGAAAATTTGCCTTCTGGAGTTTATTTCATCAGTATTTGGAATGAAAAAAATAAAATAGTGCAAAAAATTGTAAAATTACAATAGACTTCTTGTGAAAGCCTTTTTGATATTAAAAATAAGGTTTTGTCATTCTGAGCTTGAGAAGAATCTGACATATTATCTTGATATAATAACACCAGATTCCTCTCAAGCTCAGAACGACAAAATAACTAAAAATTTAAAACTACTAACATGCCTTGTGAACTAAAAAAAGGAATTTTTGTCTTGCATACATGCGAGTCAAAATCATTTGTAAATTGTGGAGTTTGCCGCCGTTCTGTATGTGCAAAACATATTGATAAAAGTTCGAGTTCACAAATTGTATGTGTAGAATGTGCCGCCACAAGTTATCAACAAAATCTAAAAAGTCAGCCCACAATGTTAAAAGCAACATCTGCCTTAGACAATTTTTGGTATTATAACACCCGAAATACTTTTTATAGCACACATAGTCATTACCGACCATTTACAGCCCAAGAACAACGAGAATTTGATAAACCTTTTGAGAGTGTAGAAAATGGAGATTTAAACGAAGAAGCAAGCAGCTTTTTAGATAGCTAAAAATAGTTGTGCAATATTTTTATGACATTTTAAATTTGTCATTCTGAGCTTAGGAAGAATCTAAATTATTGATTTTGACACCAAAATGCCAGATTCTTCTCAAGTTCATAATGACAAGATATACAAATTTTAAATGTCTGCTTCAACATATAAAAATAAATTACAGAAAAACAGTAAAAAATCATCACATAAGTAGATAAAAAAGTACCGTGAATAATGTTTCTATGTTCTTCTGGTGCTTTTTTTCACAAAATGTTCCCACACAATACTTTTAGTATATATTTCTTTATGTATATGTGTGTGTGTAATTTTTTTTTGTGTTAATTTTCGTTTAATTCGCAATTTTTTGAGACGTGCGTAGAGATAAAAATGAGATTTTGCAATCGTTGGAATTGCCCAGAATTTGCCCGAAAAAGTCATTTGCAAAGCTGCAACTCCATCTAAAATCATGCGTAAGAATAAGGTTGTAAATAATTTATTGCTTGGCAAGTTTTTAATTAACATGACCAAATTATTGCGAAAATTCAGAAAGGTTTTGCGAGGATTATCCGTTTGCAAAGTTCCACCACCAACATGAAAAACGGTACTTTTTCCACAATAATAAATTTCTTTTCCTGAATTTTTCAGTCGCCAACATAAATCTATTTCTTCCATGTGTGCAAAGAAATCTGCATCAAAACCGTTTTGCTCGTGAAAATCGGCTGCTTTTATTGCCAAGCAAGCACCCGAAGCCCAAAAAATTGGCAAAATATCATCATATTGCCCTTTATCAACCTCAACTTCACCAAAAATCCGACCTCTACAAAAAGGATAACCTAACTTATCTATAAAACCACCACCTGCTCCTGCGTGTTCAAAATGCGTTTTGTTATGATATGCCTTAATTTTTGGCTGACAGGCTGCAATATTTTCATTAGAATCTAAAACTTCAATAAGTGGTTCTAACCAATTTTCTGTAACCTCAACGTCAGAGTTTAATAAAATATAATTCACATAATTAGCTGCCTTAATTTCTTGCAAAGCTATGTTATAACCTCCCGCAAATCCATGATTTTCAGACATAGCAATGACACGAATTTGCGGATAATTTGACTTTAAAAAAGTAACAGAATCATCATGAGAAGCATTATCAGCCACAATAATTTCTGCATCATGTGTATATCTAATAACAGATGGCAAAAATTGTTCTAATAATTTGCGACCATTATAGTTTAAAATAACAACTGCGGTTTTCATTGCGTTTCAGATTTACACCAAAAAAGACTGAATGATTTGATGAAAAATTCCCAAAATCTTAGGTAATTCGACCAAATAATAAGTTTTGGTATCAATATAAACTTTATTTTGCTCTAATTTTAAAAATTTCCAAGTGTCACCTGTAACAGCACAACCATAAATAAATGCCTGCGGCTTACCTTTTTGTTCATTAAAAATTTGTGTTGCATACATTTGTGCAAGACATTGACCTTTTCCATAGTCCATATCCTCGTCCTTTGCTTCTGCTAATGTAATTATGGGTGCTTGCATAACAGATTTTAAAGGATGCTTGGCAATAAAAAAATCACAAGCACCTGATAAATCCCTTTTATCATCAATATATAAATCTTCGCCAGAATACAAAGTAATATCTTTTTGATAAGCTAAGGCAACTTCTATCAAAATTGGAGAAATTAGTCTTTCAGATTTGCTTTTTTCATTGGTAAGAGGCAATAACTCTGACATTTCCAAAGTTTTTTTCAACCATTCAGACGGTTGCACAAGATTGAGAACAGGAAATAAATTAATGTCTATTTCTTCTAAATTTAATCTTTCTAAGGCTTGCCCTAAAGTTTTGAAATTACTATATCCCATAATTTTTCTTTTCACAAAGGTACTTAAAAAAATTGTAGAACAGACTTTAATTCGTTGAATAATTCATTTCAACAGACTAAAATATCTTGTAATTTATTGATAAGACTTTCGCAAGTAGTCTATTAAATAATTTTGCAATATTCTTACAAAATCAATCATAATGAGCATATAAAATAATTCCTGTTTCAATGGCAATAATTATGGCTGCCCCTAAAACTTTCATTTCTGGAATACTTCGAGAATAAAAACCGTCAATGACATATTCTTCATCAGGGTCATAGGGATTATATTTTATAGGTAGCGAAGTCATGTTTTCAGAGTTTAAATAAGGCTTTTTTGTACGCACAGTATAATAAACCTTTTCCGAAGTTTTGTAATCAATCACTTCAAACTCTAACCAAAGAAAATCTCCTGCATCTCTTTTATAACTCTGCTGGCTATCTAAAACCATTTTGCCATTAAAAGTTCCTGTATCTGGCACTGCTTTATAACCTTGTTGATAATCAATATTATGCACTGCTTGGACTCTGGAAATAATTGTCCCTTGTGTTTCAGCCGACATTCTTTTTAACAACAGTTTCCTTGCTATCAATTCCCATATTCCAATGCCACCAATAATTAAGGCAGCTAAAACAAAAGGAATACCGACAAATTGTAAAATATCCCAAATTGAGGTTTCACGCATGTTTTTATGATAATTAATACCTGAATTTTTTGTATCTGTTTAAAAATTATGTAAAGATGTCATCTTTACATAATTTTTAAACAAACATTTACCTAAGCATT
The DNA here is from genome assembly GCA_043748455.1 of Cytophagales bacterium. Taxonomy (GTDB): domain Bacteria; phylum Bacteroidota; class Bacteroidia; order Cytophagales; family Thermoflexibacteraceae; genus JAAFKA01. The sequence continues at coordinate 4,916 of JAYTNF010000233.1, read as the reverse complement.
TGCTGCCATTTGTAACCTTACCAAACTACCATATACGCCACTTTCTACGTCTAATAATTCTTCATGTGTGCCTGATTCTGCAATATTTCCTTTATCCAAAACATAAATTTTGTCAGCTTTGCGAATGGTTGCTAAACGGTGTGCAATAATAATTGTCGTACGGTTTTTCATTAATTCTTCTAAGGCTTCTTGCACTGCTTGTTCAGATTCTGCATCAAGAGAACTTGTGGCTTCGTCAAGAATTAAAATGGTTGGGTCTTTCAAAATTGCCCTTGCAATGGCAATTCTTTGGCGTTGTCCACCTGAAAGTTTTACGCCTCTTTCGCCTACAATAGTTTCTAAGCCGTCAGGAAAAGACTGAATAAAACTCAAAGCATTTGCTTTGCGAGCCGCATCTAAAACTTCTGTTTCACTTGCATTGGGTTTCCCATATGCAATATTTTCACGAATTGTGCCACCAAATAAAATAACTTCTTGTGGTACAATTCCTATTAACTGTCTGTATGCCAGTAAGTTATAATCTTTAATATTGCGGTTATCTAATAAAATTTCACCTTTATCTAAATCATAAAAACGCATCAGCAACTGAATAATGGTAGATTTTCCTGCTCCACTATGTCCAACTAAGGCAACTCTTTCGCCTGATTTAATCGAAAAGTTTACCGTTTTCAATACTTCTACATCTTTGCGAGAAGGATAGGAAAATTGCACATTTCTAAATAAAATATTACCCGCAACTGCTGAAACAGGACTACTTACTTTGTCAATATCAGTTTCGCTATCTTGGTCTAAAATTTCTCTTAGTCTTTCAGAAGCACCGACTGCACGTTGAATTTGTCCATATAAATCGCCAAGTCCACCAATAGAACCGCCAATAAACATGGTATAAATGATAAATCCTGTTAAATCTCCGATACTCATTTCGCCTGTTGCCACCAATTTTGAACCATACCAAAGCACTGCCACAATACCTCCAAAAATTGCAAGGACAATAAAAGAAATAAAAGCACCTCTAAAATTTGCTCCATGTAATGCCACTTTAACAACCTTGTCTAAGGAAGTTTGATAACGATTCACTTCAAATTTTTCGTTGGTAAAAGATTTTACCATAGCAATAGCTTGCAAAGTTTCCTCTACAATAATATTTGCACTTGCTAATTCATCTTGTGTTTGTTTGGACATTTTACGAATACGTTTGCCAAAAAACATGCCCGCCAATACCAAAACTGGGACAGTTCCCAACATAAAAAAGGTAAGTGTAGGAGTTCGCCAAAATAAAATCGTCAAACCAATAAGCAAAGTAGAAACTTGTCTCACAAATTCGGCTAAAGTAATAGAAAATGTGTCTTGTAATAAGGCAACATCAGCCGTAAGTCGGCTCATCATTTCGCCTGTTCTATGTTTGTCAAAAAATGTCATGGGCAATGTCATGAGTTTTTGATATAAGGCTTTGCGAATATCAGACATAGATTTTTCGCTAACTCTCGAAAAAAAGTAAATTCGGAAAAACGAAAAAACACTTTGAATTATCAGAATTCCCATCAGAATTCCTGCAATGGTGTTGATGTTATCAAAACGAATATCTGAACCAAAATTACTGAACAAAGAATTTATTTGGGGATTTTCTGGGATTTTCGGAACTGTTTGAACTGTTTTTCCTAATGAAGTATCTACAAGTTTGCCTGTAAAAAACGGAAAAGCTAATAAAATCATACTTGAAAGCACCAAACAAACCAAGCCCGCAATAAACATACCTTTATAAGGCATCATATATTGGAAAATACTTGCAAGTTGTTTGAGTGTATTTTTATTTACTGCAACTTTCGTTTCAGTTTCGGAAGTTATGTCGTACTTTTTAGCCATTGAAAGAATTATTTTTTAGGCTGCAAAAGTAGCATGTTTTTTCAGCAAAAGCAAAAAACTAATATTATCTAATTTTTTACTACCTAATTTATGTTTTTTGAGAGGTTTATTAATAAGAATATTTAACCAAAAAAGTAGCTTTTTAGCTTTTTTCTTAAATTGTTATTGTAAAAAAAATATTAGCGAAAATTCGCTAATATTTTTAAATTCGCTTGTTTATTAAAATTTGCTTTATTATCTTTGTATCATCAAATACAGAAAACGGAAATTTCTAATTTGTCATTCTGAGCTTGCGAAGAATCTGATTTCTGGGTGTCAAAATCAATAATTCAGATTCTTCGCTTTGCTCAGAATGACAAAGCAAACAAAATCAAAACTTAAAACCCATGAATACGCTGACAAAAAATATACAAGTAACAAATTATGTCGCAGGACAAGAAGGTATATTGACTGACGAGGCAACAGTATTTTTAGAGTTTCTACACAATAAATTTGAGCAAAGTCGCCAAAACTTGTTGCTTGCACGCCAAAAACGTCAAGTTGCTATACAAAATGGTGAAAAACCAGATTTTTTGGCAAGTACAAAAACTGTTCGTGAAAGTGCTTGGGAAGTTGCTCCGATTCCTGCGGATTTGCAAAATCGCCAAATTGAATTGACAGGAACTGTGGATAGAAAAATGGTGGTTAATGCTCTTAATTCAGGTGCTAAGGTTTTTATGGCAGATTTTGAAGATGCAACTTCGCCAACTTGGTCAAATTTGATAGAAGGACAACAAAATTTACTTTTAGCGAATTTACGCAAAATAGATTTTGAACAAAATGGTAAAAAATACCAACTCAAAGAAAATGTAGCAGTTTTGAAAGTCCGCCCAAGAGGTTGGCATTTGACAGAAAAACATTTTCAAGTAAATGAACAAGCAATGTCAGCTTCGTTATTTGATTTTGGTTTGTATTTTTTCCACAACCATAGAATTTTATTAGACAAAGGAACAGCACCGTATTTCTATTTACCAAAATTAGAAAATCACTTAGAAGCAAGACTTTGGAATGATGTTTTTGTGGCAACACAAGACTATTTTAAAGTTCCACAAAATACAATTAAAGTTACGGTTTTAATTGAAACTATTTTGGCAGCTTTTGAGATGGAAGAAATTATTTATGAATTGCGAAATCATTTAGCAGGTTTGAATGCAGGACGTTGGGATTATATTTTTAGTGCTATCAAAAAATTTAGTTTTGATAAAAACGCAATTTTCCCAGACCGTACCGCAGTAACAATGGCAGTTCCGTTTATGACAGCTTATGCAAAACAAATTGTAAGAGTTTGCCACAAACGAAAAGCACACGCAATAGGTGGAATGGCAGCATTTATTCCAAGCCGAAAAGATGCAGAAATTAACGAAAAAGCCTTTTCAAAAGTACGTGCCGACAAAGAACGTGAGGTAATGATTGGTTTTGACGGAAGTTGGGTAGCACACCCAGATTTAGTGCCAATAGGAATGGAAGCATTTGTGAGAGTTTTAGGCGAAAATCCGCACCAAAAACACAAAATGCCCGAAGGCGAATTGCAAGCAGCAGAATTACTTGATTTTCAAATATTTGAAAATGGAGAAGCTAATAACAAAGTTCCCGCAAAAATTACAGAACAAGGTATTCGTACTAATGTGAGGTCAGGAATTTTGTATATCGAATCTTGGTTGCGAGGAGTTGGTGCAGCAGCTATTGACAACCTAATGGAAGACGCAGCAACTGCCGAAATTTCAAGGGCTCAACTTTGGCAATGGCTTAAATATCAAGCAGTTACAGACCAAAATATTACAATAGATTTGGCATATTACGAAACAATAAAACAAGAAGAATTAGCAAAAATACTGAAAGAGTTTGGCGACAATTACAGACAAATGAAAACAGAAGAAGCTACTGAACTTTTTGATAACTTAGTTAAAAACGAAGAATTTGCAGAGTTTTTAACACTCAAAGCATACAAATATTTGTAAAAAATGTACCACAGACTTTAGTCTGTAGGGTCTAAAATAAAAAAAATCCACAGACTAAAGTCTGTGATACAAAAACTTTCAAAACTTAAAAAACACATATACTATTATGAAACTTCATCTTTCAGCTCAAGAACGTAGTCAAATTTTACGCACAGATTGGACAATTAACCCACGTTGGAAAAATGTGGCACGTCCTTACACTGCCGAAGAGGTAGTAAAATTACAAGGCTCTTACCAACTCGAATTTTCTATTGCGAAAATGACCGCAGAGAAATTGTGGAAAGGCTTACATTCTTTGCCTTATATGGCAGGTTTGGGTGCTTTGACAGGCAACCAAGCTATACAAGAAGTGGCTGCGGGTTTGAATGCAATATATTTGAGTGGTTGGCAAGTGGCAGCAGATGCAAATTTAGGCGGAGAAATGTATCCAGACCAGTCTTTGTATCCTGCAAATTCAGTTCCTATGGTTGTAAAACGCATTAACAATGCTCTTTTACGTGCCGACCAAATCCAACATTTAAGCGGAGATGGCAATATTGATTGGTTAGTGCCAATTGTTGCAGATGCGGAAGCAGGTTTTGGTGGCAATTTGAATGCTTTTGAGTTAATGAAATCTATGATTGAGGCAGGAGCAGCAGCAGTGCATTTTGAAGATCAACTTTCTTCGGCTAAAAAATGTGGGCACTTAGGCGGAAAAGTTTTAGTACCAACTCGTGAGGCTATTGATAAATTGGTTGCAGCACGTTTGGCAGCCGATGTTTGCGGAACTTCTACTTTGATTATTGCACGTACAGATGCAGAAGCAGCAACATTAATTACTTCGGATATTGACGAAAGAGATGTGAAATTCGTGAAAGGAAAACGTACACCAGAAGGTTTTTATGAAGTTGAAAATGGTTTGGAGGCTTGTATTTCTCGTGGTTTGTCTTACGCACCTTATGCTGATTTGATTTGGATGGAAACATCTCACCCTGATTTAGGTATGGCTCGTGAGTTTGCACAAGCTATTCGTTCAGAAAATCCAGAACAATTATTAGCTTATAACTGTTCGCCATC
>JAYTNF010000232.1:0-3846 GCA_043748455.1 Cytophagales bacterium | reverse complement strand
ATTTCGGCAGGCTTATCGCCAATGATGCCGCTAATTTGTCCGTAAATTTCGCCACTTATGGCTTCTCTTTCAAAAAAAAGACTGACAATAGACAACAATATTACCAAGATTGGTGCTAAGGAAAAAGCAGTATAATAAGCTATTGTGGCACATTTATCCCAACAATTATCCTCATTAAATTCACTAAAAAGTTCTCTAATAAAATCAATGATTTGCTGAAATTGATTTGCCTTTATGTATGTGAGTTGTGAGGCGATGATTCTAATTTCTGACATAAGTAATAGATATAAAATATTATGTATAAAATATGAAATTAAATTGCTGATAATCAATAACTTAAACAATTTAAGGTAATGTTACATTTATAACAAACATACAATTTAGAATTTACAACTTAGGACTAATAACCACTTATTCATAAATTTCTGTCCGTTCTACTTTTTCTTTTGAGTCATAATATTTCCATTCTCCAAATTTTTGCCCTTGTAAATAGCTGCCTTGTGAAATTAATTTTTCGTTTTGATAAAACTTCCATTTGCCATTTCGCAACCCATTATCAAAATTTCCTTCTATTGTTTTATCTCCTTTTCTGTTATAAAAAAGCCAGCTACTTTGAGGCAAACCATCTTTCATGACACCTTTTATAGCTATTTTTTTGCGTTTTAGGTCATGATATTTCACATAATTTGACGAATTATTGCCAAACATTCCTAATTCTCCTTTAAGTTTTCCTTTACGTTTATAGAAAAATTGTTTTGCATTGGTCATTTTACCTTGTTTCCACTGTTCTTGTTCGGTTACAAAACCTTTTTCGTTAAAATAACGCCAAATACTATCCTCAACATCATTGACATACAAACCTTCTGATAAAATTTCGCCTGTTGCAAAAAAAGTATTCCATTTGCCTTCACGTATGCCTGCAATATACTCACCTTTTTCAGAAAGTTGTCCATCAAAATAATAATATTTCCAAATGCCAACTTGCATATTATCAGCATATTCTCCTTCTGCCGATATTTTTCCGTTGCGATGAAAACCATAACCTTTGCCATTTTTTACTCCGTTTTCGTAGCTAAAACTTTCAGAAACTGTTGTACCATCTTCATAAAAAGTTTGAGCAATGCCTTGTAGTTCATTGTTTATGTAGTTTTCTTTTGTGTGAATTTTGCCATTTTTGTAATAAGCTACCCAATTTCCTGTTTTTACGCCTTTGTCATATTGACCTTGTAATGCAAGTTTCCCATCATCATAAAATTCTGTATAAACACTATCTAATTGATTATTATGGTAGTAACCAGCTACTGATTTTTTACCATTTTCATAATTAAGTTGATATTCTCCTTGCAAAACATTATCAACATAATTAAAAACAGCAATTTCTTTCAACGAACAATTATCGTATAGCCAATACAAACCATTTAATTTTCCATTTTTATATAAGCCTTTTGCCTTCAAACATTTCTTATCATCATACCAATATCTTTCGCCTTGACCACTTTTCATGCGGCTGCCTGTTAATTTATCTCTTTCACCAATCCAATCTGAAACCTTAACCAAACTACCTTCATTATAATATTGCACTTGCGTATAATTTGCTAATAAATCTTTGCGAATCCATTTTTTATTTGCTTGGTTGCCACTAAAATAAATTTCCCATGCTTTTTCGCCACTTGACTCATATTTTACCCAATCATAATATACACTGTCATCTTTAAAAATTCCTTTGATTTGCAATTTTTCATCAGGATAAAATAGCTGCCATTCACCTTCCAATTCGTTTCGCATGTAATGAAATTTTAGTTCAGGTTTGGCATTTTTATAATATAATACAGACTCACCACGTTTATCATCACAAAAATATTCTATATTTGCTGCTGTAATATTATCACCAAAATAGTCAAAATTATTTTTGTGCATTTCGCCTTCTTCATAAAAGTAGTAATTTTGCACAGTTCCGTCCCAATAATAAGTAGTTTCAAAGCCATGCTTTTTGGCGTTTTTATAGAAACATTCATAAGTTAATTTGCGATTTGTGTATTTTCTACAATAACCATTTGGCACGTCATCTACAAATTGCATAGCCATTATAACAAAGCCTTTTTCATCATAATATGTCCACAAACCATTTTTTTTATTATTTTTATACTTTCCTTCTTGCAATAAATTATCATTTGCCGAATAACATTGCCATTTTCCCTCTCTCAAACTATTTTTGATGTTGCCTCTGCAAAGCAAAGAATCGGACTCTTGTGCATATATATGTGTGGGAAATTGCATGAAAATAACAAAAAATAGCACCAAAAATACATTATAAATTGCAAGAGAATTAAAGTTATAAGTTTTCATACTCGAATAGTTTTTTGTAAGTTTTAGGCAATTAATGTACCAAAATAAGGAAATTTGTAATGTGTCATTTTTAAGTTGTGTAGTATTTTTAACAACATTTTCATTTTTTTTGATAAACTTTACACAAACTTCCAAAACTCAACTTTTATTTCATGAACTTTTCTAAATTATTATTCGATAACTACGAAATTTTTAAAGAAACGCAAATTATAAAACGCCGTTTCAAACACACAAAAGTAAAGCAATTAATTGGCGAATTATCCAAAAAATTATCTAAAAATCATTCACAACTATTTGATATTCAAGAAATTACAAAATCTTACGAAGGTCGAGAAATTTATTTACTTAAAATAGGAACAGGAAAGATAAAACTACTTTTTTGGTCGCAAATGCATGGCGATGAATCAACTGCAACAGAAGCCTTGTTTGATATATTCAATTTTTTTGCCTATCCATTTTCTGATTTTTCATCTTATTCTTTGTCAGAATTTAGAAATATAATTTTGCAAAATTGTACTTTATATTTTGTGCCTATGTTAAATCCTGATGGTGCGGAAATTTGGCAAAGACGGACAGCACAAGAAATAGACATGAATCGTGATGCAATAGCCTTGCAAACGCCAGAAGCTCGGTTATTAAAGCATTTGCAACAAACTTTGAAACCCGATTTTGGCTTTAATTTGCACAACCAAAACATCTATTACACAGCAGGAAATACGCCAAATTGTGCAACAATTTCGTTTTTAGCACCACCAATAAATTATGAAAGAACTATTGATGAAGTTCGCAAAAAAGCTATGCAAGTTATTGGTTTGTTAGCCGAAGATTTGCAGCAATTTATACCTAATAGCGTAGCAAAATTTTCTGATGAATTTGAGCCACGTGCTTTTGGCGACAATATTCAACGTTGGGGAACAAGTACAATTTTGGTAGAATCTGGTGGCTTTTTTAATGATTTTGGAAACGATATTGAAAAACAATTTATAAGAAAATTAAATTTTGTGTTATTGCTCAATGCGGCGTATCTTATTGCAAATCAAGCATATACAGATGTTGATTTAAGAAAATATGACATAATTCCACAAAATGAAAAGCTGTTAAAAGGTTTAATTTTGCGAAATGTCCAATTAAAAAATTATAGTGTTGATATAGCTTTTTTGAATACTGAAATTACAGATAATATTACAAATAGGGAAAACTATCAAAATTTTAGTTATCAATCTTGCATAGACGATATTGGAGATTTGTCAATTTTTTATGGCTATAAAGAACTGAATTGCAAGGGTTTAGCAGTAGAAATTGTTAGCGAAATTGCGAATGAAACTACTAATAAAGTTATAGATAAAATTAAAATTGGTGATAATCCTACCTTAGTTTTTCGTAATCAAGAACAAGAAATTATGTTTAGAATTGTGAATGGGTTTGTGGAAAAGTGAAACTTTATACGTTGTCAATGGTGCTTTTTTGCACCTTGACAATCGTATAAAGGTAGAGTTAATA
>JAYTNF010000231.1:0-18398 GCA_043748455.1 Cytophagales bacterium | reverse complement strand
AGGACATGCTAAAAGTTACAAATCGTAAAATATCACAGCTACCTGGGGCACAAAAAGAAGGTCAAGATGTGTTTGGGGTTTACAAATCAAGCAATAAAGAGGCTGATTTGGTTATGAATTTTGAAGCTGATGAAAAATATATGCGTGAAAAGATGCAAAGCCCACGTATCTTGCACATTGCCACACATGGTTTTTTTGCCTCTGATGCAGTTGCCTCAACAGATAATTCTCTAAATAATCAACGTATTGTGAACACACCACTATTAAATTCAGGTTTATTACTTTATAAAGCTGGCGAACTCATGTCAAGTAATAATATTTACAATTACAATAAATTTGACGGAGTAGCAACAGCCTTTGAAATTGCAAGTTGGAAACTAGATGGCACTTTATTAGTCTTTGCAAGTGCTTGTGAAACAGGACGAGGTGATGTAAAAGTTGGAGAAGGAGTCTATGGATTGCAACGTGCCTTACAAGTTGCAGGAGCTAAACTGTTGGTAATGAGCTTGTTTAAAGTTTCTGATGAAGCAACAAAATTATTAGCTATTAACTTTTACGAAAATTTTGAACAAAAAAAGATGTCCATGCGTGCTGCTTTTATTGAAGCCAAAAAAAGTCTTCGCAATACCAAATTTAAAGACCCGATTTATTGGGGGTCTTTTGTGATGATTGGAAAAGAATAATTTTAAAGATGTTATCTTTAAAATTATTACTAAAAAATGTATTAAATTGCCAAAAATTTAACCATATATTTAAAATATTTTTATGATTTTACTACAAAGTGCAGGGCTTAGTCCAAATATTATTAATCTTTTGTTTATTGGTGGTATGGTGGTGGTATTCTATTTTTTTATGATACGTCCCCAACAACAACGCCAAAAGGAACAAAAGAATTTTTCAGATTCATTAAATCAAGGTGATTTGGTGGTTACAACAGGTGGTATTCATGGCAAGGTTTTATCAAAAGAAGGCAATACAGTTACCATAGAAATAGACAAAGGCGTGAAAATGAAATGTGAAAAATCTGCTATTTCTTATGAATTGAGCAAGGCAGTGCAAACTCCAAAAGCGTAGATTTTATAAGTAAAGATTTAGTTAGTGTACCTAATTTTAGGTAGTGTTCATGTAATGTATTTTCATCAATAAATTAATTATTGCCAAAATACATTACATGAGCACTACCCAAAATGATAAAAGCCTTAATTACTACAACCTTTGCATTACTTGTTTCACCATTTTATCTTTCCAGATTTTGTAATCTCCTTCAATAATATGTTGTCTTGCTTGCCCAACCAACCACAAATAAAAACTTAAATTTTGTAAACTTGCAATTTGTAACCCTAAAATTTCATCTGCCACAAACAAATGTCTAACGTATGCTTTGCTATAAAAAGTATTCACATAACCACCAATTTGAGGGTCAAGAGGCGAAAAATCAGCTTTCCACTTCTCATTTTTGATGTTTATAATGCCTTGTGAAGTAAATAACATGCCATTTCTACCATTTCGAGTGGGCATCACACAGTCAAACATATCAACACCAAGTGCAATAGATTCCAAAATATTTGCAGGAGTTCCCACACCCATTAAATATCGGGGCTTGTCTTTTGGCAAAATATCGCAAACCAATTCTGTCATTTCATACATTTGTTCGGCTGGTTCTCCAACTGCCAAACCACCAATAGCATTGCCTTCTCTACCTAAATTTGCAATAAATTCGGCTGATTTTGTTCGCAAATCTTTATAAACACTGCCTTGAACAATAGGAAATAAAGTTTGTGAATAATCATATTTGGGTGGCGTACTGTCAAACTGCTTAATGCAGCGTTGCAGCCAACGGTGAGTTCTATCTAAGGAATTTTTAGCATAATCATACTCGCAAGGAAAAGGAGTACACTCATCAAATGCCATCATAATATCTGCACCAATACTGCGTTGTGTATCCATAACATTTTCAGGCGTAAACAAATGTCTCGAACCGTCAATATGCGACTGAAACATGACACCATTTTCTGTTATTTTACGACTTCCTGACAAAGAATAGACCTGAAAACCGCCGCTATCTGTTAAAATTGGCTTATTCCAACCATTAAAACGGTGCAAACCTCCCGCAGCTTCCAAAATTGGCAATTTTGGGCGTAAGTATAAATGATAGGTATTTCCTAAAATAATTTGTGCTTTTACGTCTTCATGCAACTCTCGTTGGTGAACAGTTTTTACGCTGGCAACCGTACCCACAGGCATAAAAATAGGTGTGAGAATTTTGCCATGGTCAGTTGTAATTTCACCTGCACGTGCTTTTGACGTTTTATCGTTGTGTTGTAATGTAAATTGCATAATTTAATTATCATTTGATTATTTTATTTGTTTTGTCATTCTGAGCTAAGTGGGCGGCAATCCGCAAGAATCTGAATTATTGATTTTATTTCAAACCATAGTGTCAGATTCTTCGCAAGCTCAGAATGACAAATTCAGAATGTCAGTATCATATTTCACATTTATTTTCTATCCACGCCAAAAAATCTTCTGCCTTCCAATTAGCTTGGCGATGCACATTGTATGGTATTACAATATCTGCCAATTCGAGATACATTTTTCTCCGATAATTAATAAGATTTGCATAACTTTCTATAAAAGCATCTGCAATATTTTGTCCTTCTTGCTGTTTAAATTGCCCTTTCCAAAGAACAGGGCAAGGGTTTGCAAAATAATTTGCAAGCATTTGTTCATAAACCTCTTCTGAGGCATCAAAGAAAATAAGCAATAAATTGTTCTTCAACTTTGCCAAAACTTCATCTCCTGTATAAATCACACTTCCGCCCATATCTACAATATATCGGCTATTTTCTGTACGTTTTTGCTGATTATTATCAAAATTTGTATCCAATAGCTGCTCAATAACTTGTTTTTCACATTGCATAAATAATTTTTCTCTCTGCTCAAAACCTTCTTGATGTGGTAATTGCAGCCAAGTTCCTGCTTCTGATAGTGTTGAAAATGGCATTTGTGCTTGTTTGCTCACTTCTTTAATCACTTCTGCATCACAGTCGATGGTCGAAAAACCAATTTGGCTCAGTTGTTTTGTCCAATAGCTTTTACCAATTCCAGACATACCAATAAATCCCCAATGATGTTTTTGTTGTAATTTTGTTGTCATAAAATATATAATTTTGTGCTAAGTAGTAAGCGGAAATTTAGAGCAACTACATCTAAACTTTTTTGTCATTCTTCGCAAGCTCAGAATGACAAAATCTGTTTTATTTATAACTTATTGATTATCAATACCTTAAATAATTTAGAACTTAGAATTAAAAACTTACAACTACTTACAACTTTTCTGCTAATTCCTTCCCTTTTTTAATGGCATCAGCCAGCGAAACACCTAAATTCCAATTTGCAGCCACAAAAATACGTTTTTCTGCCAAAGTTTCTATAATTTCATCTGTTTTAATCATATTTTTATCATATTGAGGAATGGCTTGTTTCCATCTCGTAATCCGTTGTAATACAGGAGGTTCTGTAATTTTATATAGATTTTGCAATTCCTTATTGAGATTTTGCAATAGCAATTCATCAGATAATTGTGCTTTTTCAGGGGAAATTTCGCCACCAATAAAATTTGTGAGCATAATTTCGTCATCAGGACACCGATTTTCGAGTACAGAACTTGTCCAAATAGCACCTGCCGAAAATTGGTTTTCTATTTTTGGGTGCAAACCTCCAAAACCATCAAGTTTTAAACCAACCGCAGCTTTTTTAAATACCGAATGAACAACGGTTAAAGGTGGATATTGAAGTTTTTGTAAGGCATGAGAAAATTCCGTAAAGTATTGATTTACAAATACTTGTGTTTGAAAACTTGGCGAAGTAATCACAACAGTATCGCAAAAAAAGTTACCTTTCGAAGTTTCAATACAAAATTTATGATTATTTACACTATTCTTATCATTTGTGATTGGAACAATGTTAATAACTTTTGTATCAAACTTAATTTCGTACCTATCGGGTGGCTCAAAGCCACCCGATAGGTGTTTTTCTAAAATTATTTTTGCAATAGCTTTTGGCAAAGTTTCCATGCCATTTTTAAAATTTAACGACAATTTTCTTGCACCTGACTTTGTTTTCATGAGTCCTCTAATCACAGAGCCATAATTCTTTTCCATTTCCAATAATTGCGGAAAAGTTTTGGCAATTAGTAATTTTTCGGGATTTCCTGCATAAATTCCCATAACAAAAGGATTTACTGCATATTCGACAATTTCTTTTCCAAAATGACGTTCAAAAAACTCTGCAACGGTTTCATTTTTAGGTGAAAGTGTTTTATTACGAAACTCTTTTAATAACTTAAACTTAGTTTTCCACGAAAAAAAGCTGTTGAAAAGCAATGAAGGTGGCGAACTTGGCAAAGCACAATAACGACCATTTTTTAAGATATATCTTTTATTGCTTGTTGTATTTGGGTATAAAATTTCGTCAGTCAAACCAATTTCGTGTAGAAAATCTACAATATTTGTATCTGCCAAAATAGAATTTGCTGCCATTTCAAACAAATAATTTCCCTCACGAACAGACTGCAAATAACCACCAACTCTATCAGAAGCCTCCAAAATTAAGCATTGTTTTCCTAATTTTTGCAAATAATAAGCCACTGCAAGTCCTGAAATTCCAGCACCAATAATAATAGTCATGTGAGAAATATAAATTTTGAAAGTAGTATAAAGTTAGTAATAGAAAAACATTACATTTGTTTTCGCAATTCCTCAATTTGCTCGATGCTCAAACTTGTTATTTTAGAGATAAAACTGTTGCTTGCTCCCTCCAGAATAGCATTTTGTGCAATTTCATTTTTCTCTTCTTTCCTGCCTGTCCTATATTGTACATCTAAGGAATTTTCCATATCCCGATAATATTTCAAACTATTTTCGTAATTTAATCTCTCTTTAGGATTATATTTTGCTATTTCTGCTATTTTAAAAATCTTTTGAAAAATTTTGCCACGCAATTTTGCAGGAATAGCATCTAAATAAGCTAAGTTTTTGAGTAAAAACAACCATTTGTCATAATCACTTTCCAATTCATCAATAGTTTTATCAAACTTCCGCATTTCCAAATAAATAAACGTCAATTTATCAGAAAATAAAGCCTTAGTTTTCAAATCACACAAGCCCACTTCTGTTTTCACATCAGAACTTGGAGAATTTGTGAAAGAAAAATCCATGATAGCAATCGTATAAACAGACTGCCAATTATAATCCCAAAGCCCCTTCTTAGCCTGCTCTTGGATAGCAAAAGTTGAATAATAAATGCTTCTTTCTTTGAAATAGTCCTGTTCAGCACGTTGCAACTCGACTATAAATTTTTCACCTTTATCATTCTCACAATAAAGGTCAAATATAGCTTTTCTTTCGCTATTTGCCTGACCTAATTTTTCGGTTTGTAGGTAACGAATATTTGTTATATTTTGTTTTTCGGGCAATAAATTTTGGATAAAGTCTATTAGCAAATCTTTGTTTGCCTCCTCACCAAAGATTTTTTTGAAACCAAAATCAGTAAATGGGTTAATATATTTATCAGGCATAACCTTAAAAGTTTATTTACACAAAAATAGCATTTTTGGGGAAAATAATAAAAATAATTACTTTAATATTACCAAACTCAAAAAATACTGTTATTTTCGCAAATTAAAATCTTAGTGCAAAAATATTTCATGCTTTATAATTCATATTTCATAATTCCAAAGCTATGCTTTCAATGATACTTTTGTCCGTTTCGGGCATCGCAAGTCTTTTTATGGGTTTCAACAAATCTCGCAATTTGTTAATGCCTGCTGTTTTATTGTTTTTGCTTGTGGCTTTGGCTGTAACAATTTTGGATTGGAACAGTCCTTTTGCGTTGTCAAGTGTGTATAACAATAACATGATGACTGTAAATAAACTTTCTATTGGTTTTTCTGCCATTCTCATGCTTTCTGCTTTGTTGATAATTCCATTTTCGCAGAATTACATCAACAAACCACAAGCACAACCTGCTGAATATTATGCTATTATGCTATTTTCGTTAGTTGGTGCAATTATGATGACTTGTTACGATAATTTGATTATGCTATTTGTTGGTGTAGAAATTTTATCAGTTTCCATGTATGTGCTAACAGGCAGCGACAAACGCAATTTACGTTCTACGGAAGCAGCCCTAAAATATTTTCTCATGGGTGCATTTGCGACAGGAATTTTACTTTTTGGCGTTGCCATGTTATATGGTGCAACCGCAAGTTTTAGCATTAAAGGCATAGGCGAATATGTTGTAAACAATGCTGTAAGTCCTTCTCCATTATTATATGTAGGTTTGGCATTGGTTTTAATCGGTATTTTGTTTAAAGTTTCGGCTGCTCCTTTTCATTTCTGGACTCCCGATGTTTATGAAGGTGCACCATCTTTGTTTACTGCTTTTATGTCGACTATTGTAAAAACTGCGGGTTTTGCAGCTTTATACCGTTTGCTATCTGTTTCATTTACAGGACTTTATGATTTTTGGGTTTTGACCATTGCAGTCGTTGCTTTATTGACATTGATTATTGGTAATATTTCGGCAGTTTATCAACAAAGTTTTAAACGCATGATGGCATTTTCGAGCATTTCTCATGCAGGTTATTTGCTCATTGCAATAATTGCTTTTAAAGATGCTTCTCAAACTGCCATTTTATTTTATTCTTTGGCATATTCAGTGGCTACAATTTCAGCATTTGGCATTTTAATTTTAGTTGCTGACAAAACAGGTGGCGAATCTTACACTATTTTCAATGGTTTGGCGAAAAATAATCCTTTGCTTGCTTTTGTGATGACAGTTTCCATGTGTTCTTTGGCTGGTATTCCTTTAACAGGTGGTTTTTTTGGTAAATTCCTTATTTTTTCTACTGCTTTTGAACGTGGAGGACTGAATTGGTTGTTAGTTGGTGCAATTTTGATGTCTGCGGTAAGTATTTATTATTATTTCAGAGTTATCATTGCCATGTATATACGTGAAGGAAAAACTGAACAAATTAGCTTAACAGGTTTGCAACAAGCTGCTTTATTGACTTGTATTGCAATAACTTTTGTGTTGGGTTTAGTGCCAAATTTGGTTGTGAGTTTGTTTTAAGGTTTGATACTGACTTTTATTATTTGTTTGCTTTGTCATTCTGAGCTTGCGAAGAATCTGAATTATGTAGATTTTGACGTAATAACGCCAGATTCTTCGCAAGCTCAGAATGACAAATTATAAATGTCGTTATAAAATCATGACTCAAAAACAAATTATTAAATTCATTATGCACACTACTATTTTTTGTAGTGTGTTGATAATCATAGAAAGTACCGCAAAATTTAGCTTTAAATATCTTTTTCCAAGTGCTGAAAATGTGCAGGAAAATGCCTCTCGTAAATTTGAAAGTAAATTTGAAAATAGCGTTACATGGCTTGATAATTATTGGAAAGAATATTATCAAGCTGTGCAATTACGTTTCCCACAACAATGCTTGCCATTACACAAAATATTTGAAGGCAAATATATAAACATAGATAAAAATGGTTGGCGAAAAGTGATTTCAGCACAAAACCAAATTCCACAAAATAACATTACTAAAAATAAAATATTTTTGTTTGGCAATTCTACTTTATGGGGAGTTGGTTCGCCAGATTCTTTGACAATTCCATCATTATTTGCACAAAAAATTAGCAATCAGGTGGCTCAAAACCACCCGATAAGTGTACAAAACTTTGCTGTTTGTTCGTGGAATTCTACACAAATGTTGGTGCAATTAGAGATAGAATTACAAAAAGGAAATATTCCTCGAACTGTTATTTTTCTAAATGGTGCAACAGATATGTCGAGAACTTTGGTGGAAGGTGGTTTGTCAGAAGTGCAGAATTACGAAATATTAAGCCAAAAAACAGCCTCGAAAATTGGTATTGATAGCAATTTTATGGCAACAAATATTGAATATTTATTGCAACGCATCAATACTTATAAAATATTGCGAAAATTACAAAATCTATCACCTTATCGTTTGGCAGAAAATAGTATAAATTCACAAAATAATTCACAAAATGTAGCAAAAGTAGTTGCAAAAAATTATTTTAAAAATTATATGTTAATTGATTCATTATCAAAGCAATATAAATTTAATTATGTGGTTTGTTGGCAACCTTTTTCCTTAAAACGTGCCAAAGAAATGCACCCAGAAGATGTGTTTTTTAGAAATTTTGCAAATGCAGTAAATCAAGAAATTGTGCAACAAAATCAAGTAAATTTATATCCAAATTTCTATAATTTGGCAGATTCTTTATTAACTTTACAAAATAAAAATGGTAATTTGTTTTTAGATTATTGCCATCTAACAACTTTTGGTAATCAATATCTTGTGGATATATTGTTGCAATGTTATAAACACTAAGTTATATGCAAAAAAAACTTTTATACCTCATCTTGTTTAGCTTTTTGCCATTATTTTCATACAGCCAAACTGTTAAAGATAGTTTGATAAAGATTTTGCGTAATACAAAACCAACCGACACAACTTATTTGCTGACTCTTGCCGAATTATCTAACGAATACCGTTATGATTATCCTGATACTTCTTTGATTTTGGCACAAAGAACAGCAGAACTTTCAAAAAATATAAAATATGATAGAGGATTTGGACGTGCTAATAGAGTTATAGGAATTTATTATCGTACTAAGGGCAAGCTAAAAGAAGCCATTGAATATATGGAACTTAGCGTTAATTCTCTTGCAAAGGTTAAAGATGCTGAAGGTTTAGCTTTTGCCTACAACAGTTTGTCGGCGATTTATAAAAATCAAGCTAACACTATTTTAGCTATTGAATATTGCCTAAAAGCATTGAATGAATTTGAAAAGCTAAACAATCAGAAAGGCATTGTCTATGTTTTAAATAACTTGGTAAATATCTACTTAGAACAAGGAAATTATGAAAAAGCATTAGAGTATGCTCAAAAATGTCAAGTAATTAGTGAAGCATTGCAAGATAAAAAAATGTTATTTTATTCTTATTTTAATCTTGGCGAAATTTATCAATCTCAAAAACAATATGAGCAAGCACTATCTTATCAGTTGAAAAATATAAAAATAGCCGAAGAAGATAAAGACAAAGCTAATCTTGCGTATGCGTGCAACAATATTGGTTTTTTGTATATTGCCTTAAAAAAGAATTCTGATGCTTTATTCTATTTGCAAAAAGGCATTACTATTGCAAAAGAAATCAAAAGTGAAGAAAGATTGGCTACTTTATTTACAACTATGGCAATCTATTATAATGCAATTAATCAACCACAGACAGCCTTTGGTTATGCTAATGATGCATTGAAAATGGCAAAGAAACTTAAAAATACTACCATTATTAGCAATGCAGCCTACGAAAATAGTGTGGCAGCAGCTAAAATTGGCAAATATCAAGAAGCCTACGAAAGTTATACTTTGCATAAACAAACTACTGATAGTTTGCAGAATGAAAAAAAATATAAAGAATCTTTGCAAAAAGATTATGCTTATCAACAAGAAAAGCAAAATCTTGAACAAGAGAAGAAACAGTTAGCATATACAGCAGAATTGGAGCAACAAAAAATTATTCGTAATACGTTTGTTGCTGGTTTTATTTTAATGCTCGGTTTGGTGTTTGCTGCATTTTGGGCATATCGCAATAAACAAAAGACAAATCAGTTGTTGGGAAAGCAAAATCAGCAAATAAGTATGCAAAAACAGGCTACACAAAAAGCATTAGAAACTGTTAAAATGCAACAATCAGCCATTGAAGAGTCTAATAAAGAATTAAATCAAGCAAATGAGGAATTACATCAGCAACAAGAAGAACTTGTAATGCTAAATGAACATCTTGAAACACAAAAACATACCATAGAAGAAACTTACAGCACACTTAAAATAACATCTGAACAACTGAATAAAAGTATAGAATATGCCTCAAATATTCAAACAATTATTCTACCTGAAAGACAAGAACTTAGAGATTTTTTTGCTGATATTTTCATCATTTATAAGCCTCGTGATGTGGTTTCGGGAGATTTTTATTGGTTTTCAAAAATTAATGAGGCACAAGCCGTTTTTGTGTTAGCAGACTGCACAGGTCATGGTGTGCCAGGTGCTTTTATGTCTATGTTAGGTAGCACATTATTGCACGAAATTATTAATATAAAACAAAATTATAATAATCCTGCATTAATTTTGCAAGACTTAGACATCAATCTGCGCTATGTATTGAAACAAGAAAAAGGTTTGAATAGCGATGGAATGGATATTAGTGTCTGTTTTTTTGACAAAAATATAGCTACAAAAACCACAATACTAACTTTTGCGGGTGCAAAATCTTTTATGTATTATATTGAAAACAACGAAATTGTGCAAATTTCGGGTGATAAAATTTATCTTGGTGGTAGAAGCAGAGTAAAACAAGCAACATTTGTAAATAAAATATTTACACTTACAGAAAATACGCCTTTTTATTTACTTACAGACGGAATCATTGACCAAAATGATGAATATCGTCATAAATTAGGTGCTAACTCACTTAAAGAAGTTGTTTTGCAACATTATCATGAACTAATGGAGACACAGCAAGAGCATATTTTGAAATTATTAGCTACACACCAAAAAGATTCGGAACAAAGAGATGATATTTCGATGGTTGGTTTGAGAATGTTTTAGTAATTTTTTGTACCAACAGTATAAAAGTGTGGACTGAAGTCCACACTACACAAATTAGCTATCATACTATGGAATGGATTTTTATTGCAATTTTATCTTCAATTATTGTCTTGTTGGTTATCAAAGACCGCAAACGTAACGAAGAAGTCTATGCCTTAGCCGAAGAAATAGCCCAAGTTCAAGTGGCAGACAGATTGCAACAAGCTAAAAAAGATGTATTAGATAAAAGTAGCCAAATTGTAAAAGGCAAAGTGTTAGAACATTTTGCTCCTTATTTTCCGAACTTTCCTTATAACCCACAAGATGCACGTTTTTTGGGTGCACCTGTAGATTTTATTGTTTTTGATGGACTTTCAGAAGGTGAATTAAAGCAAATTGTGTTTGTGGAAGTAAAAACAGGTAGCGAAACTCGCAAATTGCCAAAACGAGAACAAATGGTAAAAGATTGTATAGAAAAGGGCAAGGTTCATTGGATTTATGTGCAACACCCTGTGTTGCATGACTCAAAAATACCTGATATGTTTAGCGAAAATTCAAAACCAAAAACTTTTTTAGAAATTATTAAAGGTTGGTTTTAAGAATTAAATATTTGCCAAAATATTCATTAAAATATGAAATAATCATTTGAAATCTTATATTTGGTTGCTATTAATCATTTTTTTGTCATTTTGAGCTTGCGAAGAATCTGGCGTAATTTTGTTAAAGTCAGTAATTCAGATTTTTCGCAAGCTCAGAATGACAAACAAAATTACAGATTGTATTATCAAATAATTAATCACATCATTAAATTTTTATGCTAAAATATACACTTTTATTAGGTAGTTTGTTCTCAATTATTATTTTTAGTGGTGCTATGATGCCCCAATTTAGCTATAAACTTAGTTCTAAATTTATTCGGGTTTCACCCAAAAATTTATTTTGGCTTCAAAATAAATCAAGTTATACATTTACACATCTATACATTGTTGCAAGTGAGGACGGTGATGCTGATGACGAATTTGAAGATGATGGCAAAGATTACTGTAAAACTTCTTGTGTAGATGAAGGTAACGAAGATGAAAAATTTGACCCTAACGAAATCCTTGATATACATTTAGGAAAAGGGAAATATGATTTAATGTTGCGAGATACTGCGGGCAGAACTTTTATCGAAGATGACATTGAATATCACGATAATTTGTCAGGAATTAGCGAAAAAAATCCTTTTGTGATTGAGGATAGCAAGTTAAAAGAAATAGAATAAAGCAAGTATTTTACCCAAACCAACCTATAACATGTATTTTTTATGGACACTTCACCAAAACTAAATGACAGCCTGTCTTGCAAAAACTGCGGAGGTGTGCTAAAATTTGCACCAGGTACCACATCTATTGTATGTCCTTATTGTGCAACAGCTAATGAAATTGCATCGCAACAAAAGGATTATCAAGCAGAGGAAATAGATTACTTGCAATTTTTGGAAAAAGGATTGCAAAAAGAACAGAAACAAGTCGTAACAACGGTTAAATGTGGTGGTTGCGGAGCAGACTCAACACTAAAACCTAATGTAACATCTGATAACTGTGCTTTTTGTGGCACAAGTTTGGTGATTTCATCTGGTTCTACTTCCACAATTCTCAAACCAAAATCATTACTACCTTTTAAAGTTCAACAAAAAGAAGGCATTGAATTATTTAATGATTGGTTGGGAGGTTTATGGTTTGCTCCTAACGATATTAGCCAAACAAGACCCGCAGAAAGACTCAAAGGCATGTATATTCCTTATTGGACTTTTGATAGTTTTACTTACACAGATTATAGAGGCGAAAGAGGTGATGATTACACCGTTTCTGAAAATTATACGAATAGTGAAGGGCAATCAGAAACCAGAACTGTAACAAAAACAAGGTGGTATTCGGTTTCTGGACATGTAGAAGATGATTTTGATGATGTTTTAGTACCAGCAACAGAATCTTTACCAAAAGAACTGATTACAAGTTTAGAGCCTTGGGATTTGGAAAATATACAGCCTTATGATGACCAATATTTAAGTGGTTTTCAGACTGAAAACTATCATGTGGAATTGAAAGCTGGTTTTGAAATTGGTAAAGAAATCATGAAAGATAAAATCGAAGACCATGTACGAAATCATATTGGCGGTGACCACCAACGTGTAAATCATACAGATACCAAATTTACAGAAATTACTTTTAAACATATTTTGCTGCCTCTTTGGATATGTTCGTACCGTTATAATGATAAAATTTTCAGATTTTTAATTAACGCAAGAACAGGGGAAGTGCAGGGCGAAAGACCATATAGCTGGATTAAAATTACGCTGGCGGTTATTGCAGTTTTGGCAGTTGTGTTTGCTATTTTCTATTTTTCACGACATCGATAGTTATCATTAAACAGTAACATAATTCAAGAATTAGGTAAAACTTGAACAAAATAAAAAAATGGCAAAAAAACAAATAGAGCTTAAAAATGAGATAGTTAGGTTACATTCATTTTTGAAAGAAATGTGTGATGATACTTATTTTCCCAATTTAGTTGTTGATAAAGGAAAAAATATTCTAATTAATTTATGCTTTCAAATAGAGGCACAACAACCTAAAAATTTGGAAGAATTGTATAAATTAACTCATTTAGCAACTGATAAATTTAATGAATTACAAGAAGATTTTGAGGAAAATGATAGTGAAATTGAAACAGGTGCCAGAGAATGTATCGCAATGGATTTTGATTTTATCGCAAAAGCATATCAATTTGATGCAGATGTAGAGGAATTAATTGCAACAAGAGATTGGTAGTACATACATTATGTAAAATTTGCGACTTTCCAAAAGTTGTTCTACTTTTGGAAAGTTATTTCTAAACCTTATTATTTATGAAATTAAAATACAATTTTTATTCACTTATAGCCATAAAATTGGTTATTCTTGCAACTGCTTTATTTGTAAGTTCATGTTGCGAAGCCCCAAAACCTGCTTTTGCTTTTGTGGCGAATACTGTTGCAGATAGCACCGCCATTGAGCCTGCAAAAGCTGCTACTTTTGCAACAAATCAAACAGCTAATTGGACAGTTATCGGCGGCGGAACTATTAACGCAAATGGCGTTTATACACCACCAAATTTGACAGGTAATGCTGGATTTATTGTTACAATTACTGCAACAAGCCAAGCTGATGCAAATATAAAAGTCAAACGTACTTTGTTTGTTACACCAAGTTTTGCCTTGATTAATGCCATGCAAAAAGGTGGTCATGTGTTGTCATTTCGTCACGGAATTGCTACAACAGGTTCAGACCAAACAGGATTGGCTTTTAGTTCAGGTTGGTGGACAAGTTCTAACCCAAGTTTGGCTCGCCAATTAGATAATCCCGCAGGAGTTGAGCAAATGCGAGCAACAGGAAAAGCATTACGAAACATAAAATGCCCTGTTGGCAAAATATTATCAAGTGAATTTCTGCGTTGCCAACAATCAGCACAGTTTATGGATTTTAAAAATATAACGATTACTTCCAATAGAGATATTACATTTTCGGTTTATGACGAAATAAATCGTTATCCAAAAACTATGCAACTTATTGGTTCACAGCCAATTACTAATGCAAATACAATTATTGTTACACACGTTGGTTTTGGTGGAAATATTCCAACTCCTGCCCCTTTGGTGGACTTAAATCAAGGTGATGCTGCGGTTTTTAAATTACAACCTAATAATGGAACACCTATATTTGCAGGAAAATTGACAACACAAGAGTTAGTGGCATTGCAATAATTTCTAATTAACCTAAGTTGCGTGGTAGGTGTAGAACGGACTTTAGTCCGTTTTTTGGCACTTTTAGTGCAAAACAATAAATTTGTTGATTGAAAACCTGATTTTCGTTGCTAAAAAACGGACTAAAGTCCGTTCTACACGTACTATGAAACTTACATTAATACCATGGAAGCATTAACCTTATTGCAATTTACACAAAAAATTAAAGATTTATTTGTTGGCACAACTTCACAATGGATTAGTGCAGAGTTGGCAGAAGTAAATCTTAAAAATGGGCATTATTATTTGGATTTGGTGCAAAAAGATGTGGCAGGCAGAAGTATTTTGGCAAAAGTTCGGGCAAATATCTGGGCAAATACTGCTTGGGCATTGCAAACCAAAACACAAGGCAAATTAAGTGATTTACTGCGAATAGGTAACAAAGTTTTGTTGCTGGTGTCGATGGGTTTTCATGATATTTATGGGTTTTCGTTGGTGGTGCAAAATATCGATGTTGCTTATACAATGGGTGAACTCGAACTGCGGAGGTTGCAAACTATGCAAGCACTGATTGATGATGGATTGCACGAAAGACAGAAAATGTTGGCATTAAAACCTGTTATTCAACGAATTGCAGTCATTTCTTCTGCGGAAGCTGCGGGTTATGAAGATTTTATGACCCATTTGCAACAAAACAGTTATGGCTATCAGTTTGAAGTGAGTTTCTTTAATAGCATTGTGCAAGGCGACAAAGCAGAAACGGAAATTGTAGCTCGGTTAGAAGAAATTGGTGAAATTGCTGACGAATTTGATGTGGCTTTGCTCATGCGTGGCGGTGGTTCTCGGTTAGATTTGGAGGTTTTTAATAGCGAAAGTATCGCAAGAACTATTGCAATTATGGCTGTGCCTGTGATTACAGGAATTGGGCACACAAAAGACCAGTCTGTGGCAGATTTTGTGAGTTTTTTATCATTGAAAACGCCAACTGCATTGGCTGATTTTATTATCACACACAATAGCGAATTTGAGCAAAATTGTTTTGATAGTTTTCGCAATATTACCCAACTTGCCAAACAACAATTACAAATTTCGGCTTTGCAACTGAGTGAACTCAAAAATAATTTGACAAATATCACTAACCAAAAACTAAGGCAACAAGAACAAAATATGGTAAGGTTGGTAGATAAAATCGGTTTTATTGCACAACAAAAAATAGCAAAAGAACATAGCAACCTCGCAACTATTGACAAAAGTTTGGCATTACTAAATCCCAAAAACATTTTAGAACGTGGCTACACAATGACTTTCGCCAATGGAAAACTCGTCAATCAAACAACAAAACTTCACAAAGGAGACAAGCTGCAAACAAAGGGTTTTGATTTTGAGATAACAAGTGAAGTTTTGTAGATTTTAATGATTTGATACTGAAATTTAAAATTTGTCATTCTGAGCAAAGCGAAGAATCTGAATTATTACCATAATAACCCAGATTCTTCGCTTTGCTCAGAATGACAAAACAAATTATTAATTTGTTAGAAAAATGTTAAAAATAGATTTTGTGGTGTTAAAAACATGCTTTATAACAATGATTTACATATCTTTGGAAAGAATTTATATGAAAACTGATGTAGGAATTTTTATAAATTTTTGCAAATTTTTTCGCAAACCTTTTCAATAAAAAATCCGTTAATAGTAACATAAAACCATACAGAATTTATGAAAACCAAGAACTTATTGCTCGCCATGTCATTGTGTGCTTTTGCTCATGTAGCAGTTGCACAGGATGATGATGATTTATATTTTTCATCAAAAGATAGAGAAAAAGTTGATGCTGAAGCCGCAAAAAAAGCAGCAGCACAACAATTATTTTCGCAACAGCAACAACAGCAGGCAAACACATGGCAAAATAATAACAAAAGCTATGATGCCAATAGGTCAAAATTCTCAAATCCCGATTACCAACAACAAAATAGCGGAAATAATAACCAAAATAATACCGCAAATATGCAAGGTAACAATGGCAATATGAACAATAATGGTTCTGCAAATCTGCCTTATTATCGCAAAAATAATTATCAACAAACACAAAGTTTCAACGGAATTTACCAAAATCCATATAACACAAGTTTCTATATGCCTTATAATGCAATGGGAATAGGTGCTATGTCATATTGGAACAGCCCGATGATGTATGACCCTTACATGATGGGTTACGCATCATACAATCCATATATGTACGACATGCGTTTTGGAAATCCATATTATATGGGTGGCTATGGCATGGGAGGTTGGGGAACTCCCTACATGAGTGGTTATGGTATGGGTTCTTCTATTGGTTTTGGTTGGAACTCTTGGAGTGGTTGGAATATTGGAATAGGTTATGGCTGGGGTTGCAATTCTTGGGGTGGTTATGGAATAGGTGGTTGGGGAAATCCTTATCGCAATGGTTGGAGAAATGGCTGGGGTGGAAATAGCTATGTTACAAACAATTATTATGGCAATAACAATGTCAATAACGGTGGTGGTGTTTATCGTGATAATTATAATAGAGGTGTTGCACAAAATGTGGGTAGAGGTGGCAGAGATAATACCTATTATCCAAATGGCAACTCAAATAACAGCGGAAATGGTAGAGGGTCTTCTGTAAACAATAGTGGTGGCAGAGGCACATATTATAACAACGGCAATGGTGGTGGAAGTGCATATAATGGTGGCACAGGAAACGGTGGCAGCACTTATGGCACAACAAATGGTTCTACAAATTCAGGTTATAATAATTCAGGAAATAATAGCAGTTATGGAAGTGGCAGGTCATCAACTTATGGTGGCAGCAATTCTGGTTCTTCATACAGTGGTGGAAGTTATGGCGGAAACTCAAATAGCGGAAATTCTGGAAATTCAGGTTCTTATGGTGGTGGAAGTGGCAGAAGTAGCACCTACGGAAGTGGAAGTTCAGGTGGTAGCTATGGTGGAAGTTCTAGCTCAGGAAGTTCTGGAGGTGGCAGAGGGTCAAGTGGTGGCGGAAACTCTGGCGGAGGTGGTTCTGGTGGTGGACGTGGTGGTAGAGGTGGAAAATAATATTTAATACTTACACAACTTTCCAAAAGTCTGTTACTTTTGGAAAGTTTTTATTACCCAATTAATAAGCTAATTCTACTTCTTCTACCAATTCCTTAGCAATTTTTGGCACTATTTGTGAAATCTCTTGTTTTTCCAAATGTCTGCGGTCATTGTGCAATTTAAGTTCAAATTTCCCATTCTTATACTCCAACATATACAATGATAAATTACTATGTTCAAAATTATCCATAAAACGCATATCTTTTCCTAATAATAACGATAAAAATATCCTCATGGCACGTCCGTGCATGCAAATCAAAATATTTTGTTCATTTGTCTGATTCATGATATAACTTAAAGCCCGTTTTTGACGTTGTTGTACCTCAATAGGACTTTCGCCATTTTCTGATTTTAAATGTAACTCTCCATTTTTCCAACCACTAATCATAGCATGATGTTGAATATCATCTGCTGCTGTCAAAATTTTTCCTTCTTTATTGCCCCAACTAATCTCATTAAGCCCTTTTAAAGTTTCCCATGCAATCCCATTTTTCAAAAATAAATGCACTGTTTGGTGTGTACGTCTCAAAGCCGAAGTATAAACTTTATCAAATTTTAAATGTTTGTGAGCATCATAAAAACATTTAGCTTGATAACGACCTGTGTCGTTTAAATCTGTATCAACGCCACTGCCTTGCACCAAACCAAGTTTATTAAATTCGGTTTCGCCATGACGAATGATATAAATTTTCTTCTTCTCAGAAGAAATTGGCATAATAGGTAAACTTGAAGTATAAATATTTGACATAGCTTTATTCGTGGTTATTTTGGGTTGAAATTGCGATGATGGAAAGATAATAAAAATATAAACTTTGTTAAACCATGC
>JAYTNF010000230.1:0-8132 GCA_043748455.1 Cytophagales bacterium | reverse complement strand
AAACATACTTTTTATCTGCCAAAATTCTTGCTCCCCAAGCCGAAAGTTTGAGAATGGCATAGGCACTTAACCCCCAATGTGTTATCATTACAGCACCTTCTTGAGAGAGTTTGGTGGCTGAAATTCGTACACGAGCCGCAGGCACAGCCACGCCCATGAGTTCTGTAATTGGGTTTTTTGGCAAATTAAATGTGAATAATGAAGGAATTGGAGTTTCAATTTGCAAGCCCATAGTTGCTAGCCATTGAAAATTATCAAGTTTTGGAGAACCACCTGCCGCCACAATAACCTTATCAAAAAACTCAAAACCATGTTGCGTTTCTAAACAAAAATTATGAGTATTGTCATGATAACTATTTTCATTATTTGGTTGAATACTTTTTATTTCTGTTGATGTTCTGATGTCAATATGCAATTTTTTTGCTTCTGCTAAAAAACAGTCTATAATGGTTTGAGAATCATCTGTAATGGGAAACATTCTGCCATCGGCTTCGGTTTTTAGCTCTATACCTCGTTCGGAAAACCAATTTATGGTGTCTTTTACGGCAAAATGGTGGAAAGTATTTTTCAAAAATTTTTCGCCACGTGGATATGACTTTGCTAATTTTGAAATTTCAAAACACTCATGAGTAACATTGCACCGTCCACCACCAGAAACTTTAACTTTTGAAAGAATTTTTGAGGTTTTTTCTATGATAGAAATTTTATAAGTTGGGTGTTTTTTTGCACAAGCTAAGGCTGCAAAAAAACCTGCTGCACCACCACCAATAATAGCAACTTTAACTGCCATGTTTGTAGAAATTTTTGTAGGAGTTTTTGTCATTGATTATGGGTTAATATTTTTTGTTATTTATGTATATTTTAGGTATTGCCATCAAATTTATACAAAGAAACAATTTTTTTAGTTTTAATAGAGGTTTTCCGCATCAAAAATTATACAAGTTAATTAAATTAGCAATAAATTTATAAGTATTTGTAAATTTTGATGCGGAAAACCTCAGTACCCTTAAAAACACTTTAAATTATAGATAATTATTTTAAATTTGCTGTTTGTAGGTTTTCTAAACCACAAACAAAGCTAAAAATAAGGTTTTTCTAAATTATAATTTTGTTTAATACAAATAGAATTTATCTTTGCACCAACATCTATAACAACATGAAAAAAATACTCTTATATGCTGTAGTCGTTTTAATTGCAATCGGCTGTCGCAATTTACCCAAAGAAGGAAAAACCTTTTTCGATAAAGCACATTACCAATCTGCTATTCCTGTCTATAAATCTATACTTGGCATCAGGACTGCTAACGAAGAACAAAAACGCAACGCCAATTACATGTTAGCCGAATGTTATCGTTTGTCAAATCGTGTTATTGAGTCTGCACCATATTATAAGGCTGCGATAGATTTAGGGCAAACAGAAGGAAATCCGTTATTTTATTATGCACAAGCATTAAAAGCAAGTGGAAAATATGAAGAAGCCTCCAAAGTCTTTGAACAATTTTATCAAAGTGGTGGCACAGACAATTTAGTAAAATTAGCCCGAAAAGAAAAAGATTATAGCAAAACTATTCAAGAAATTGCGAAAACTAATTCTTTCACTAAAATTTTAAATTGTGATGGCATTAACACACCAACAGGAGATTTTGCTCCAAGTATTTTACAAAAGAAAGTAGTTTTTAGTAGCTCACGTAGAAGTGAACAGGTATTTTTGACCAATGGTTTGGGTTTCAATGACTTATATGTGTATAGTTTTACAGATTCTGCAAAATGTGAAGGCAATATAGTTCCATTTTTTAACCAAAATATCAACTCTTTTGGTGTTCATGAAGCCTCTACAACATTTAGTGCTGATGGCAAAACCATGATTTTTGCACGCAGCAATAAAGGCGAAAAACGTGAAATATTGAAACAAGTAAAATTGTTTAAATCAACATTTAATGGCACAGAATGGGTTGAACCAAGTATTTTAACACCAATTTCAACGGATACTTTAGATGTTTGGGATTCAAATCCTGCACTTTCGCATGACGGAAAAACGCTATATTTTAGTTCCAATCGTGCAAATGACACTTATGGAGAAACAGATTTATTTAAAGCTACCAAAGATGCAAATGGTGGTTGGGGCAATATTCAAAATTTAGGTAAACCTTTTAATACAGAAGGTCGTGAAGATTTTCCTTACATGTCCCCAGATGGTCGTTTTTTCTTTGCCTCAGAAAGTCATGGAGGTTTGGGTGGATTAGATATTTTTGTAGTTGATACTGTTAAAGTTATTGACGAAAAGACGAAAATAGAAACCACAGCACTCAAAATTCGCAACGTTGGCGTGCCTATGAATAGTGTAAGTGATGATTTTGGAATTGTTTTTTCAAATAAAACAGATGGTTATTTCTCCTCAAACCGTATTACAGATGGAGCAAAAGGAGATGACGATATTTATATGTTTCGCAATGATTCTATCTATCAAAAAACTGTAAAATATTACTTACAAGGTATTTCTTATAAAAAAGATTTGAAAAACCTTATTACAACATTAGGAGAAGTGAAAATGGATTTAAAAAATGACAAAGGCGAAGTTATAGAAACTGTTACTTCTGATAATGAAGGCAAGTTTAAGTTTACAAAAGCTATTTTAATTGATAAAAATTACACAGTTTCAGGCTCAAAAGGTAAAGAATATCTTGACGCAGATACTTTATTTTCATCTATTGGCAAAGGTGTAAAAGATATTACAAAATTGCCCAAAAAAGATAACGAAATTTGGTTTGATACAAAAATTACGTTGCGAGAAAATTTCTTAGCAGAGAAAAAAGACAACAAAGGCAAGTTAATTATTCCAGAAATTACCATTTTGTATGATTATGACAAAGCTACTATCAGACCAGATGCAGCAATTATTTTAGACGAGTTTTTTGGATTTTTGAAAGATTATTTTGCAGAATATCCAGACCAAGTACTTGAAATGGGTTCACATACGGATTCACGAGGTAATGACAAATATAACCAAAAACTTGCACAAAGACGTGCAGATTCCGCAGTAGCTTATTTACTTGCAAAAGGAGTTTCTGCCGAAAGAATTAAAGCAAAAGGTTATGGAGAATCGGAGCCTAAAATCAAAAATGCGAAAACAGAACCAGACCACCAACAAAATAGACGTACAACCGTAAAAATTATTAAGAAATAGTTTTTAAAAAAGTTGTAAATTCTAAGTTCTAAATTGTTATTTAAAACTTAGAATTTGCATTAAAAATTTACAATTTAAAGTTTACAACTAAAAAAATGACTATACACAGAGAAGGAACTGCCTCCTTATTACTCACTATCGGCGTTTTAGGTGCTTTAAACGCAGCCTTAATGTTTGGTTTGCCACAACAAGAATTGCTACAAAATATCGTACTTGTGCTAAGTATTGTTTTGTTTTTAATCGTATTGCAATTTTTTCGCAATCCTGTTATAGATGTAAAACTTAATCCTAAACAAATAATTGCACCTGCTGATGGCAAAGTTGTGGTTATTGAAGAAGTTGAGGAGCCTGAATATTTTAAAGGCAAACGCAAACAAGTTTCTATTTTTATGTCGCCAATCAATGTTCATGTCAATAGAAATCCTATTGCTGGGCTTATAAAATTTGTGAAATATCACCCAGGTTTATATCTTGTGGCTTGGCATCCTAAAGCAAGTACAGAAAATGAAAGAACTACTATTGTAATTCAACATCAAAATGGTGCAGAGGTGCTTATGCGACAAATTGCTGGTGCTTTGGCACGCCGTATTTGTTGGTATGTGAAGGAGCAGCAAGTAGTGCAACAAGGCTCAGAATTTGGATTTATTAAATTTGGGTCAAGAGTTGATTTGTTTTTGCCCTTAGATGTAGAAATTAAAGTTACAATGAATCAAGTAACGCAAGGCGGTGTTACTGTGGTGGCTGAGTTTAAATAAAATATTATTTGTCATTGGCAAATGAATAGCAAATAGAATCTTTAAGTTTGGGTTTCTTAAAGCCCAAACTTTACAGTAAACATAAACTGTATCTTTAAAGCACAGACTAAGTCTATGCTACAGACTTTAATAATGTATAATGTTGAAATAGTAATTTTAAGAATACAATTAATAAAATCATGTTAAAAATAGAACATATTGGTATTGCTGTAAAAAATCTTGCTAACTCAAATGATTTATTTGCTAAATTATTTGGTCAAAGTCATTACAAAACTGAGGGTGTAGCATCGGAAGGTGTGCAAACTTCGTTTTTTCAAATTGGCGAAACTAAAATTGAATTGTTAGAAGCTACAAATCCAGAAAGTGCTATTGCAAAATTTGTAGACAAACGTGGCGAGGGAATTCATCATATAGCTTTTGAAGTTGCAGACATTTATTCAGAAATGCAACGTCTTGAAAATGAAGGATTTACACTTATTAACAAAACTCCCAAAGAAGGTGCAGATAATAAACTTATTTGTTTTTTGCACCCAAAAGGAACAAATGGCGTATTAATAGAATTGTGTCAAGAAATAAAATAATGTCATTTTGAGCCAAGTGGATATTGCCACCCACTTAGCTAAGAATGACAAATAAAACTTTAAATGCCATAACCGAAAATTACAAATCCAAACCTCGCCATTCCATGATTTGTAGTCCAACAATTTCATCTTTAATTATTTTTTTTTGGTTATCAACTTTTAGGTGAAAACTAATATTTTCTACCAATACAGTAACATCTTGCAAAATTCCACCAAAACGTACATCTTTTATTATGGCTTTAATAGCTGCATTTTCAGGGTTAATCAAGCTAATATGTTCTGGTCTGATGCTAATAATATTTTTGTCTGTTTCAAATTTTCCTAAAATAGTTTGCAAACCATTTTGTATTTTGTTGCCAGAAAGTAAATTTGCTTTTCCAAAAAACAATGCTGTATAGCTATCCATTGGGCGGTGATATAAATTTTGTGGAGTTTCATATTGCAATAATTCCCCTTTTTTGAGCAATGCAACCTTGTCGGCAGTCAGCAAAGCATCTTTTGTGTCATGTGTTACCAAGACTGCAGTAATGCCAATATGCCTAATGAGTTGGCACATTTCATCACGTAATTGTTCTCTCCGAATTTCGTCAAGATTACTAAAAGGCTCGTCTAATAACAAAATTTGAGGCTGCGGAGCCAAGGCTCTTGCCAAAGCAACACGTTGCTGTTGTCCACCAGAAAGTTCATGAATATAGCGTTTTTCATAGCCCAATAGACCCACAAAATCCAAAACTTCATGAATTTTTGTAGCTTTGAGATTTTTGTCATTTAGCCCATAACCAATGTTTTCTTGGACTGTTAAATGAGGAAAAAGTGCATAGTCTTGAAAAACCATGCCAACCTTACGAGATTCAGGCTTTACCCAATGTTTTTTGTCTACAACTACTTGATTATCAATACAAATACTTCCATCTGTTAAAGTTTCTAACCCAGCAATCAGTCTCAATAAAGTAGTTTTTCCGCAGCCACTTTCACCTGTTAAAGCTACAAAATTTCCCCTTTCAATAACTAAATTAATATTTTTTAATGCCAAAGACGAGTTTTTATTGTATTGTTTTGTTACAGATTCTAAAAGTAGCATGAGTATTTATAAGTATTAGATTAGATTGTAAATATAAAGATAATTAATATAAGATTTGGTAGGTGCCAAGAAAAAAAGAAAACTTATCTTCTGCCAATAAGTAATAAGACAGATTTAAAGTATATTTTGTACCACAGACTTTAGTCCAATGCTATTAAGCTAAGAAATAATTATAAAATGCCTTTTTTGCCCTGTAAGGGCTATATATTGGTAGAAAGTATGCACCAACTAATTTATTTTGCACCGTAGGTGCTATACCACGCCATTGTTTAGCACCTATGGTGCAAAAAATGTGGGGTTGGGTTACATTTTCTACCAATATACAGCCCTTACAGGGCAAAAAAACAATTTCTTAGCTTAATAGCATTGGACTTTAATCTGTGAGGTTTTGATAATCAACACTTTACAGACTTTAGTCCAATGCTATTAAGCTAAGGAAAGTGTTTTTTAGTGCCATAGGCACGAAATATTTATAGCAGTGCCATTTTTCCATTCCTCAAAGTGCTGTAGGCACAACATATATTTCGTACCTACGGCACTTTGAAGAGTTGATGCTCTCTTTTACTATAAATATGTCGTTCCTAACAGAACTTTAAAAACGTAATTACTTGATAATCAATTAATTATTAATGGTACAATTTTACTTTCTTAGCTTAATAGCATTGGACTAAAGTCTGTTATACATTTATTTTGTCCTATTACTTAGTACACAACTCTCTTGGTTCAAAATAATTTTCAATTTTAATTGCCTTTTTTAATCGTATTTAATCAAAATTTATGATGTATTAACGTTGTCATATTGCTCAGTAAAAAAAACATGAGAAAACCAATAATAAATAAAAAAAAACGTACCTTTGCAGCCAAAAGTAAAACACATAAATAAAACTATGATTGCAACAGTTGAATTTGATGTTCGTAAAATTGCAAAATCACGTATTACGGAAGTAGATTTTGCCAATTTGCCTTTTGGCAAACACTTTTCTGACCACATGTTTGTGGCAGAATTTAAAGATGGTCAGTGGCAAACGCCAACAATTCAACCTTATGACTATATTCGCATGACTCCAGCAAATGCAACTTTGCACTATGGGCAAGCAATATTTGAAGGATTGAAAGCCTATAAAAGTGAAAATGGAGAGGTTGCAATTTTCAGACCTTACGAAAATTTTAAAAGATTTAATGCCTCCGCAGCTCGTATGTGTATGCCCGAAGTGCCTGAAGAAATTTTTATGCAAGGTCTCACTGAGCTAATTAATTTAGATAGAGATTGGGTGCCAAATGAAGAAAGAAGTTCTCTTTATATACGCCCATTCATGTTTGCTGCAGATGAACTTATTGGTGTAAGACCATCTGATACTTATAAATTCATCATTTTTACCTGTCCTGTAGGTGCATATTATAACGCACCCGTACGAGTGAAAATTGAAAATCACTATACAAGAGCCGTAGAAGGTGGCACAGGAACTGCAAAATGTGCTGGCAATTATGCAACTTCACTTTATCCTGCACAACTTGCCTACAAACAAGGTTTTCAGCAATTATTATGGACTGATGCTCAAGAACACAAGTATATAGAAGAATCTGGTACTATGAATGTCATGTTTGTTATTGATAATGTATTGATTACTGCACCTTTAGGCGGAACAATACTTGATGGCATAACTCGAAAAAGTGTTTTAGATATTGCAAGAAGTTGGGACATGAAAGTAGAAGAAAGACGTATCAGTGTTGATGAATTGATTGAAAGTGCGAAAAAAGGTACTTTGACTGAAGCATTTGGTACAGGAACTGCTGCAACGATTGCAAATATTATTGAAATTGGTTACGAAGAAAAATTATACCGTTTACCAGAAATAGAAAACCGTGTATTCTCACCAAAAGTTTTAGAGGAATTAGAGGGTATTCGCAGAGGCAAAATAGCAGATACAAGAAATTGGATGCTGACAGTGTAGTATTAAAAATGTAATATTAAATAAGTTTAGAGATGTCATTTTTTGCAAAATGACATCTCTTTTTTAAATAGTTTATAACCTAATTCCCATCACCGTAATATCATCACGTTGTTCCACACCTTGCATATATGTTTCTAAATCTGTTTGTAGCAAAGATTTTTGTGTCATCACATCAAGATATACATTGCTTTCTAACATGTTTTTTAATCGTTGTGTGCTAAACTTTTGCTGTTCTTTGTTGTTTTGGTCTGCAATTCCGTCTGTTGTTAAATAAATCATGCTGCCACTTTGTAAAATAATTTCGGTATTTGTAAAATGTTTAGCTTTGCCCTCATTGCGATGCAGACCACCAATAGAACTTCTATCTCCTCTGATTTCTTGTAACTTTTCGTTCTTTGACGCATAATATAAAGGTCGTCTTGTACCCGAAAAAGTTACTTTTGTTGTATCATTTTGGGCTTCTAATAAACAAAGACATACGTCCATTCCATCGTTATTAGTTTTATCATACTGTTTTAGAGAACCGATGATGGCAATATCCAATAGTTCTAATATTTTTGCAGGGTCATATTCTCTGCG
>JAYTNF010000229.1:0-1865 GCA_043748455.1 Cytophagales bacterium | reverse complement strand
GAACACAGATGACACGGATTACGCTGATTAAACCCGCAATGGAATTGGGATTTATGTAATTTGTCTGTGATTATCCGTAAAATCTATGTTATCTGTGTGTCATAAAGTATTGATTTTCAACTATTTAAGTTATCATACATTTTTTACCACTACCGATTTGCAATATTTGTTTAGTAGCTTTTTATAACTTTTAAGTTCCATAGAAACGAAATATACGTATTATTTCGTTTTTACGGAACTTAAAAAATAAATACAAGAAACTTACTATAAATATGTTATGCCTATGGCACCAAAAAATAATATAAATGAATATTGCAGGTCTATTGGTAAAAAAATGGAAATATGGTATCTAAAAAGTACTATAAGTTTAACTCACAATGTAACTGCTATGATAATTAATTTTTACAAGGTATTTTGATTTTCTACCAAGGACAGACCTCTAACGAGACTAATGTCATCCCCACGATTATTTATTGTCCAACAAACCTCTACCACTTTTGCGAACTTTGCCTTGTGATTCTAATTCTTTGGAAATTACTTCTAACAAACCATTAATAAATTCCTTACTTTTTGGAGTGCTATAAATCTTACAAATTTCAATATATTCGTTAATGGTAACTTTTACAGGAATACTTGGAAAATGAGTCATTTCTGCTATTGCCATTTTTAAAATCACAGTATCAACAGGCGTAATTCGGCTAATGTCCCAATTTTGAGTTTTATCAGCAATAATTTGCGTGTATTCCTCATCATTTGTAACAGCTAACATAAAAAGTTCCCTATAAAAATCTCTGTCATCATCCCAATTTGGAGTCAGTTGCACAAGTTCAGCATCATTACCTTGCTCTTGAATAGCTTTTAGGGTTTTGAATGCCATGCTTTTTACTGTTGATTTATCCTCGTCCCAATTTGTGTCCATGTCATTAAAATAAGATGTAATGACATCGTTTTTGAGAATAACATTTCTCAAAATATAATCAGTTATTTCATAATCTTTTTCAGCATCAACTTCGGTTAAACGATAATATTCCAGATAAATCTCATCTTTTTGCAAAATTCTAAACCATTGACGCACTAATTCGAGGTCAAATAGTAATTTGCGGTTAATTACCTCTTTATTGAAGGCACGATGATTACGAAGTTTATTAATCGTTTGATTAATTAATAGCTTCTGTTCATGTTCAAAAACCGGTGCAGGATTTATCAGTCGTTTTTGTCTTTCTTTAAATTCCTTATCAACAAAGTCTGAAAACTCTACCAATAATTGCAACAAACTAAGATAACGGTCATAAAGTTTTTCTGTATAACGCACCATTGTATCTTTGGTTTCTTCATAATCTTTTTTGACTTGTTTATGAAAAAAAGCTATAGAATCACTTGTGGCTTGCCTTATTTTGGGTGTAATACTTAGGTCTTTTATAGAATTATTGGTAGCAAACTGGCTTTTGAATAAAGCAATGGCTGCTGCTTTATCGGCATTAAGTTGCACACTATCTTGCTTTTCCATCGAATTAAGGTCGGGCAAGAACTTTTCTCCAATTCTTTCAATAGCAACTTGAAAATTAGCGTCTTTGCACTGACGAAATCCATATAAGGCTTGCATTGCCTTTCCTCGCAATATTCTCCGATTGAGCATAGCTAAAAAATTCGTTTTCTGATTTGAGTTTGCAAAGGTATGAAAATTTTGTATATCTAAAACTTTTTTGTTAATAACTTTAGTAATGTGAGTCAATAGTTTAGAATTGTGTTAAAAGCATTAAAGACACCTCCAATTTGTCTTTTGTATGTAATGTAAGTTGCGTAGAATGTACCACAGACTTTAGTCTGTGATTTTATCATAACTTTAATTAGCAAAATTTACAATA
>JAYTNF010000228.1:0-8664 GCA_043748455.1 Cytophagales bacterium | reverse complement strand
TATTGTAAGGAAAACTGTATATTTGCAGAAATTAAATTACACTATCAAAATTATGCTTTACATCAGATTTATGATAGCCTTGTTGTTCATATATTTAGGAACAGTTGGGCAGAAAAGTTTTGCGACAATAAGGAGAGATGACAAAATTCCTATTTTCCATCAGCCAAATAAAAACATAAAAAAATCCAGTAAAGATGTCAATAAAGGGACAAAAAACCTTATTGCACCTCTTGTGGTTAGCCCAGACTCACTTGCTTTGGTTGCACTTTATAATGCAACAGGTGGTGCAGCATGGACAACTCCTTGGGATTTAAAAAAACGTGTTGATGAATGGGCAGGTGTGAAAATTGATGGCGATATTATGAGCCGCAGAGTTATTAGTTTGGTGCTTAGTAATCGTAATCTTGTAGGAACTTTACCAGCTGGTTTTTCAGGGCTTACGTCTATTACAGAACTACGATTAGATAATAATAAATTGACAGGTGCCATTCCTGCAAGTATTGCTAGTTTTACAAATCTTGTATTATTGCACTTACAAAACAACTCTTTTTCAGGAACTTTGGCATCTGGTTTTGCCTCCCTAGCAAAGCTAAAACAGTTTAATATCTCTACTAACAAAATGTCAAACTTGCCAGATTTTCCTACTGCGAATGGTTTTACAGAGTTAGCAGTCAATAATAATCAATTAGGTTTTGCAAGTTTGGAGAAAAATATTACTATTGCCATTATTAAATATATTCCCCAAGATAGTTTGTCAGTAGACACAACTGTAATATTTAAAGAAGGAGACCCTGTTCTTGTTGGAACAGCTGTAAGTGGCACAGCAAACTCATATAGTTGGTTTAGACAAGTTGCAGGTGCATTTGTTGCAGCTCCTCAAAGTGCATCTTCTCTAACTTTTGCAGATGTTACAGTGGCAGATGCAGGAAGTTATCAATTAAGAATTACCAATTCCATAGTTCCTGGACTTACTTTAATTCGGCGTTTTATTCGTTTAAAAGTCAATGCTTGTACAGTTTCAAAATCTTCCATAAAAAGTTCCCAAACCTATTGTGAGGGCGAAACTTTGCCGACTTTGACAGGCGATGAAGCAAAAAGTGGTATCGGAATGTTGGCTGTAAAATATCAATGGCAACGGTCAATAGATTCCACAACTTGGATAGATATTGGCGGACAAGCAAAAGATTACACCATTACAGGCATCACAACCACAACTTGGTATCGCCGATTGGCAAGTGATGGACGTTGCAAAACAGACACAACTAATAAAGTAAAGATTACATTTTTGAAAAAGTTTGGCAATAATATTGTCAGCACCGCAAAGTTATTCTTGTGTGATGGCACAAAACCGGATTCACTCAAAGGCACAATTCCAACAGGTGGCGATGGCAAACCACAGTATTTGTGGCAAAGTTCTAAAAATCGT
The DNA here is from genome assembly GCA_043748455.1 of Cytophagales bacterium. GTDB lineage: Bacteria > Bacteroidota > Bacteroidia > Cytophagales > Thermoflexibacteraceae > JAAFKA01. The sequence continues at coordinate 7,238 of JAYTNF010000228.1, read as the reverse complement.
ACAACTTGGCAAGATGAAGACCGTACATTAAGTTATTTGCCAATTATTTCGGTAGATACAATGTATTTTCGTCGAATAGTAAGCAGTAAAACTTGTGGTAAACCTGATACAAGTTTAATTTTAAGAATTGTAGTTGCTAAAAAACTTCCCAAAAATGAAGTTTCAAAAGACCATTTCGTATGTCCAAGTGGTGACGGAATTGTGATGAGAGATAGCATTACAGGTTTTAAAGTAGATTCTGTAAGTTATAAATATGCTTGGCAACAGTCTTTTGACCGTACAAAATGGACACGGGCAGATACTACAAAAAATCAAAAAGATACTTTGTATTATTTTACGCCTACAAAAATTACTAAAACTACTTATTTTAGACGATTAATTAAAAATGGTTGTGATTCCATTTTGAGTAACATCTTAAAAGTTGATATTCACCCGAAAATATTGAATAATACTGTAACAAGTTCAAAATCAATTATTTGTGAAGGAGATACAACAGGCTTTCTATTAAGTGGAACTGTGCCTGTTGGTGGTGGTGCTAAGTATAAATTTGCATGGGAAAGTTCTCTTGACAAAAAAAGTTGGAATAAAAGAGGAGATTCTCTAACTCTGAAAAGCCCAGCCATTGCAGATACTACCTATTTTCGTAGAGTTGTAACAAGCCTTTGTTATATAGATACAAGCAATGTTGTGGCAGTAAATTATGCTTATAAATTTGGTCGCAATGATATTAATGAAGGTTCTGTTAGTGGTTCTGTAAATTGCGTTGGTGATTCAACAGCAGTTATTAAAGGTACAAGTCCTTCAAAAAATGCTTCTTTTAAATATCAATGGGTTGTTTCAACAGATTCTATAAATTGGGCAACTATTGATACAACAGGTTTGTCAGTTGATACTACCAAAATCAAAAAAAGAGATTATGGAGTAAGCAGAGATTTTAAAGTTGGCAAACAAGTAGAAGGTAAATATTTTTTCAGAAGGTTAGTTATGAATGGTTGTTCTGTTGATTCGAGTAATATCACTTTGGTTGAAATGGTAAACCCTGTTTTGAACAACTCTATTAAAGGAAAAGGAACTTTTTGTATTGGTGATAGCCTGCCAACCTTAGTGGGAACAGTGCCAAATGGTGGCGGTGGTAATTATAAATATGAATGGCAAAGCTCAACAGATAACAAAAATTGGTTTTTGTCGGGCAAAGAAAAAAATTTCAAACCTCAATCTTTGGTGAGAAGTACCTTATTTAGACGACTTGCAGAAGGCATACAATGTGGAAAAGACACAAGTAATGTATTGCAACTGCGAATTATCAATAAATTATCAAACAATAAAATTACAGATAATCAAAATATTTGTATTGGTGCTGTTGTTAAAGATACTTTGAGAGGAACTGTGGCAATGGGTGGAGATAGCACTTATACGTATATTTGGCAAGCCTCAACAGATACTGTTTGGAGAAGTGTAGCATCTGGAAAAGACTTTTTGCCACGTGATATTTTGCAAACTACAAAATATAGGAGAATTGTTTTGTCGGGTTGTTATGGCGACACAAGTAATTTAATTAGGATTACGGTAAATGACCGTATTCGCAATAATTTTATCTTGTCGGCAGGGCAAACCATTTGTCAAGGTACAAAAGCTGATACACTTAGGGCTTCCAAACCTATTGATGGCACAGATATTTTGAAATATCAATGGCAGCAATCAAAAGACCAACGAACTTGGGTAGATATTCCGAATGCAAATACACAAAATTTGATTTTTGCAAAAACTCCTGATGCTACACTGTTTTTTAGACGTGTGGTAACAAATCAATGTTTTTCTGATGCTTCGCCATCTGAAAGAATTTTGGTATTGCCAACTCCAAAAATTACTGCGGGCAGAGATACCATTGTTAATATTGGTTTTGCAATAAGATTGCAAGCTGGTGGTGGCGTAAAATATTTGTGGAGTCCTAAGGCTGATTTTGGCGAGGATTCTACTGCTGCCGAGCCGTTGTTAAGACCTTTGAGAACTACGGAATATATTGTCAAAGGTTATGATAAAGATACATTAGGCTGTGTGGGTTATGATACGGTTTTGGTGGTTGTGGCTGATGAGCCTTTGACAAAAGCTGTTGATATTATTACGCCAAATGGTGATGGACTTAATGATGTGTTTCATATTGACGGAATAGACCGTTATCCTGATAATTTGCTTATCATTGTCAATCGTTGGGGAAGTGAAGTTTATCGCAAAAAGAACTACAAAAATGAATGGGATGGCACATACGGAAGTGATATTTTGCCAACAGGTGTATATTTTTATGTACTCACAGTCAAGGGAACAAGTAAATTTAAGCAAGGTGCAATACATTTGCTGAATTGATAAAATAAATAATTTATAACACAGATTTTACAAAAAAAGCCTTTCTTGATAAGAGAAAGGCTTTTTTTATCACTATTTTCTAATCATTAAACATCTTATTTCGTTTAATTTCCTTTCCTTGTGTGAGTTTACATGCATGATAAATTTTGTCCACTGTTTCAATGTTCAGAGAAAAGCCATTTTAGATATGTGATTTCGGTTTTTTAAAACCAAAACCACATAAAGTTTTTAAAAATCCCAGATACTATAACTTAGCCAAAAAATATTCGCAAAAAACAGTTTACTATTTTTAAATTCCTACCTTTGCACCGTTTTATTAAAAACCTCTAAACTCATAATTTTATGACAAAAAAAATCATCATTGCCTTAATAGGCATGGCAGCACTCTATGGCTGCAAACCAAAAGACCCCTGCGAATCCGAAATCAAAAGTGATGCAGATAAATATTTATTACAAGATATTTTAACATTTGAGGTTATAGATGGCAACAAAAGGTCGTTAATATATAGTAAGTATCAGCCTAATGAGATAACACTATATGATGAAAAAATGAAAATAATTCCATTCGGTATTGGGGGGAAAGGCTCAGAAAGTGGCGCATATTTCAATGTTAAATTTAGTGATGTACTTGTAAATGAATTGGTTGGAACAGGTGAGGAGTTTCAATTTAATTTGTATTTAAAGCTAAAAGAAAACATTGACACAATTCACTTTTGGGCAAATGTCAAGCAATTAACTTGTAACAAAACCTACACTGACCGTTTACAAGCTAAACACAAGGAATTTTCCACTCAAAATCTTATTTTACACAATGGAGAAGTAAAATATGGTACACGACAACCTTATAACAGAGGTATTCAAATTATTAAATAATTTCCAACTCTTTAACACATAAATGATTATGTCTAAATTTTTAAAAAATTTCCAAATTTCCAAATTTCTAAGCATCTTTTTTTTCTTATTTGCAAATAATTTTACAGTTATTTTTGCCCAAGATAGCCAGTGTGGTGTGGCAGATTTGAGTATAGAAGAAAGAAAAAAACTGTTTTATTATAACAACAACGATAAACTCTACTCCTTGTTAGACAGTATTAAAACAGCTAACAAACCCCTCCAAAGTGGCAGAACAGAAAAAGTAGATGAAAATTCGAGCATTATTTGGCGTATTCCTATTCAGTTTTGGGCTTGTCGTCCTGCGGGAGCTTATAGTGAGGAGATAGCTGCTAACCATGTGCAGGTTATGATAAATGACCTTAACCGCAATCATGAACTAAACAATACACCTTTTAGGTTTTATCAGCTTTGCGAAATCAAATATCTTGTTACCAATACTACAATTAATGAAACAGATACTAAAAATATAGACCGTAATCCAGATGCTTTGAACCTTTATATGGTGGAGGCATTGAATATTGACGGACAGTCTATTACAACTGGTGGGTTTTGGAACAGAGGCACAGGTGGTATTTTTATATGCAGACAGCATGCAGTGGGCACACCTACCCACGAAGTAGGTCATGCCTTTGGTTTAAGACACACTCATGAAGGCAGCCAAAGTGGTGGTGGTCCCTTTAATAGCTGTTCTCGTGAGCCTGTCAGCCGTGACCGCCGTTGGGCATTTATCAATGAATGTTTTGGTGGTTCGGGCAATCCTATGTGTACCAGCACAGGAGATGACCTTTGCGATACACCCGCAGACCCTAATTTGGATTATGATGGTAGAGTTGACAATCAATGTAAATATGCAGACTCAATAGACCGAGATTTATATGGAGATAGCTATTTTAATCCTCCAAGTGGTGCTTCTCAGCCAGACCCTCGCAATCTTATGAGTTATGCCCAAAAAAGGTCTTGTCGTAATTTATTTTCTACAGGACAAATAGCTATCATGACTGCTAATCTTAGTAGTAATTCTATTTGGAAAAACCCAGATATTCGTTTCGATAGCTATGAGCCTGATAATACTTTTTCTACAGTCCGTAGAATTGCTATAGGTGAGGTGCAGTTGCATACTTTTCATGCCCAACAATTAGGCAAAAGTCTTGAATATTGTGATATAGATAACGTAATTTTTGATATTAGCACAAGGGGAAGTTATACAGTGCGTACTTTTAGAGAAATTTTCAAAGATGATTTTCCCGATACCTACATTACTTTGTATCGTAAAAAGGATAATGGTGAGTATGAAAAAGTAATTAATGGCGAAAATGATAATGCACTTGCCAATTCACCTTTTTCTTTGGTGCAGTTAGACTTAGAAGTAGGCACATATATAGCCGAAATTAGCAATAAAGGTACAGCAGCCCAAAATGCGGCAGCTCGTGGCTGGTATAATCTTGTTATTGAGCCTTGTATTGATAGCCAAAATGCTGTTATTCAGTCTAATAGTGAAAGTTTTTGTGCAGGACAAATATATGAATTTTGGATAAACGAATTGCAAGGTGCAAATAGCTATGAATGGAGTTTTAGTTATGAAGGCAATACAAATCCTGTATTCAGTTTCGTTTTTTTAAGTGGACAAAGCACAAACCGCATCAGAATAAGAGTGTTTTCTCCAGCATCAGAAACTATTATTATTAAAGTAACTCCCAAAGGGGTTTGTGGTGTTGGAGTTCCTGTAAGTCGTACTATTTTTACGAATAAACCTTTGGGAACAATAACATACAAGGAATATTTTTATAAATCAGCTTGTGCTATTTATGATAAAATAGACATAAAAATAGATAAAAAGACTGGTTATACCTATCAAATAGCTTCAACAAGCAACCGTTTGCGAATAACAGAATTTGGCAGTGGTGCAGAAAGCTATTGGGTACTAAACTCTGACCATGTTGGTACTTATCCTGTTGTTATTTCAGCTTCTAATGCTTGTGGAACTACAATATTGGATAATTTTCCTGTGGATTTTTTCGATTGTTCGAGTAATTGTAGAATATCTGCAAAAGTTTATCCGAATCCCGCAGTCAATTATTTACAAATAGATTTTGACATAGCTTTAAATAGCTCAAATTTTGATTTGCGATTGTTTAATGGTATGGGACAACAAATAAATATTAATTTTTCAAAGACAGAAGAAAATGTAAAGGAAAACCTAAAATTGAAAAACGTGGTTATCGACACCAAAAACTTGCCAACAGGTTTGTATTATTTGGTGGTAAATGGTGAAGAAGGTAATTTGGAAACAAATGCAGAAAGACCACCAAATCCATGCCGATTGAGCAAAACAATTTTGATAGAAAAAGATGGAATAGCAAAATAGTGATAAAAAAGCCTTTCTTGATAAGAGAAAGGCTTTTTTTATCACTATTTTGCCCAGAGTAAAGAATATTTATTTTATCATAAAAATACACAATAAACTCTATCAAAAGTAGGCTTTAATATAAATTTTATCTTGTAGTGCTATTTGCCAGAGAGGACAATACAAAGAGATAAAAAGTACAAATGCTATCTATCTAAAAAATTATCTACCAATAAAGTTGCCTCTGCAAAAGCAGTTTCCAAAACATCATTAATAAGTATGACATCAAATTGATTTGCAAATGATAATTCAGAGGCAGCTTTTTGTAATCTTTCCTGCTTTTTTGCTTCTGTTTCTGTGTTTCTATTGGTTAGGCGTTGTGCCAAAATATCAACAGATTGCACCTTCACAAAAATAGATAAAGCCTGATTTCCAAATGCCTTTTTCAAATTAATTCCACCTTGCACATCAACATCAAAAATGGCGTGTTTTCCTGCGGCATGAATACGTGCAACCTCAGCCCGAAGTGTGCCGTAATAAATATCATCATAAACTTGTTGATATTCAAAAAACTCTCCTGCGGCTAATTTTTGCTTAAAATCTTGGAGTGTTAAAAAATAATAATCTTTTCCGTTTTCCTCGTTTGGACGTTGATTTCGTGTAGTTGCCGAAACCGAAAACGTAAGTGCTTGGTTGGTCGCTAATAAATGCTTTACTATTGTTGTTTTGCCTGCACCCGAAGGAGCTGAAAAAATAATGACTTTTCCGTGATTCATTTGTATAGGTGCTTCAACGGCGTTTTTATGAGCCAACCGTTTAAATTCATTTATACATACAAAGTTGGTTTAAATTTTTGAACTAAAAAAATAAATTTTAGTAAGTCTTTATGATTTTATGATAATTATTGTAAATTTACACAAATATAAAGGCTTATAACAATGACAGAAGATACATTTGTAGAAAAAGAACCGCTAATTTTGAGAGAATATGGTAGAAATGTTCAAAAATTAGTGCAATATATTACCACATTGCCCACGATTGAAGAAAGAACACAAGCATCACACACCTTGATTAATTTGATGAAACAACTTAATCCATCTGTGCGTGAGCATAACGATAATATGCAACGAATTTGGGATCATTTGCACCACATGGCTAATTTTGAATTAGAAATTAATAGCCCATTTCCTGTGCCAACACCTGAAAATATTTTCCAAAAGCCACAAGCATTGCCTTACACAAATCACACACCGAAATATAAACATTACGGTAAAAACATTGAATTGTTGGTAGAAAAGGCTTGCATGATTGAAGACCAAGAAACCTTAGTACAAACTGTAAAATTTATTGTGCAGCTGATGAAAAGTTTTTATGCAGCTTGGAACAATGATAATATAGAAGATGGGGTTTTGCTTTCGCACATTCGTAATTTGTCGGGAGGCAAAATTAATATTAACCCTCAAGATTTGCAAGATGGAGATGCCAACAGAGGACAACGCCGCCAACCTACTGCAAAAACACAAGGTAATGGTTACAACAGTCGTAATAACAGAACTCCCGAAACTAATAACCGTACTCGAAATACCGAAGTTCGCAATAATATGGATACTAACAGAAGCCATACAAACCGAAATCCGCA
>JAYTNF010000227.1:0-2330 GCA_043748455.1 Cytophagales bacterium | reverse complement strand
CAAGTAGAAAGGCGGAGTGCCGCCCAGTCATTGCTTGGCTTAACTTTTATAGAAGATTATCAAAAGACTATGAAAAAAAAGCCCAAAATTCTGAAATTATGATAAAATTAGTATAAAATTAGTATTTATAAGTATGATTTTAAACCACTTTTGAAAAAAATAGTTTCTAAACATACTCTATAAAGAACCCCATTGCATTTATCTGCAAAAATATTTAGTACACTATTTTTCATCATTTTTTTAGTAATTTTAAAATATAACTACTATTTGTAGAAAAGCAAACTCTTTCTAAGGTTTCTTACAAATCACTAACAAAAAAAGTGCCTTTACACTACTGTAAAGGCACTTTTTAATTTTAATTTTTTGGCAATAGTGAACTGTACTGAACAAAATTTTTAAAGATAAAACCTTAAAAATCAATAGTTTGTGATTTGTAATTATGCAAGTGTGTACAAAGTGCGTACAAAACCCTAAAAACTAATCATACACACTATCTCTTTTATCAATAGCAACAACTGTAATGATTAAAAGACCGTCTTCAATACCATACACAACCCTATAATTACCTATCCTAATACGATAAGCATTTTTTCTACCTTTGAGTTTTTTGCAACCATTTGGGCGTGAAATATCTACCAAACCATTGATAGCATTCATAATACGAACTTGCACATCTTTTGGCAATTTCTCTAATTGCTTACGTGCAAAACTTGTGATAACGATAGTATTAGCCATTTAAGAAATATTTAGTTGTTTCTTAACGTCTTCCCAACTTTCTACTTTATCGTCTTTGTGGGCATCATATAAAGCCAAAAGTTCCTCATCATCTTCCTCATCACTTTCCAAAAAGAAAGAAATATTTAGTTGTTCAAAAAGCATTTGCACTAATTCTAAGTGCTTGCTATTTTCAAAATTTGCTACTAATTGCATAACTGTAAAGGTTAAAATGTGAAAAAACCACTAAATTTTTATCGTTAAAACATTATTTTGCAAAACCTAAATCAAATTGCATACGATTATCTGTTTAAAACCTAAACGAAAAATTATAAGTTATCATTTAAGACTATGCAGCTTGTTTAGTTCTATTTACAAGTTCATAATTTAATTTTTCTATTTCTTTTTCTAATATTGTTATTTTTTCTTGTAAAATATCAATAGTTTTATGAGCCATGTCTATTACTTCCTTATAAAGATTTGCAGTTTCCTGAGTTAAGTTTATCATACTGTTATGAGCATTAATAGACTCTTGCATAGTTTTTTCATAAGATTGTATTTTTTCTTTCAAATTCTTTATTTCCCTCTCCAATTCCTTAACTTTTTCGCTATCTACTTTCACACTTTCCACACCCCCACCAAACTGCATAATTTCTATTACAGTCATTCCAAAAATACCAGCAAGTTGTTCTAATCTTTCAATAGTTAATTGAGTTAGTCCGTTTTCTAATCTATTATAATTTGCAGGGTACATACCTAATTTATCAGCCATATCAGCTTGACTAATACCTTTTGCTTTGCGAATAGCTTTAATATTTTCATAGATTTTTTCCATAAAGCAAATATATTGCTTTTAAAGCATTAATCAAATAGTTTTAAAAGCTAATAAAAATTAGCTTAAAAATTTGTATTATTAGTTTATAAAGCTATATTTGTATTGTTAAAAGCAATTTAAACATTTATACTATGAACAAAATAGAAAAAGTCATACAAGAGAAAGCTACAAATGGCTTTCCATTCAAGCCTAATACCTTGTTTTTTAAGGAAATAGGCGTAGGAAAACGCAAATTTTGGCAAATAGTCCGTAACGAAACCCAGCCTAACCTTGACGAGGTAGAACGGATAGCAAAAGTTTTGAATGTAGCACCCAAAGAATTAACAAACCTTTAAATTTTAAAATCAATGAAACCTAAAAAAAGTGTAAGCACAAAAAAAGGTTTAGCCCCTGAACAGGCTAAACCCAACACGCAAAACCCAGCCTTGACAACTGAAAATTTGCAGAACAAAGATAGCGAATTTTTGCCAAACAACAAACGGACATTACCCGATGCCTTACCTGTTGTTAATTTTTATTTTCTTAGTCATACAGAAAGAGAAAAGCTCATCGAGAAAAATGGTAAAGGTACAATCCATTTTTCTATTACTTACCAGTATAAACGTAGCAGGTACAAAACTACTTATTTGCGTGGTTATGTGAAAGATTGGAATGTGGCGGCACAAAGATTTTTAGCCAAAGGTTATGATTATGAAAATACAACCTTTGCAACTATTGAAACAGATATTTTGGAAATCTACAAAGATTTAAAACGTCTTAATAAACGTATCACAGCCGAAAT
>JAYTNF010000226.1:0-4343 GCA_043748455.1 Cytophagales bacterium | reverse complement strand
AAAATCAATAATTCAGATTCTTCGCAAGCTCAGAATGACAAATCTAAAATATTGGTATCAAGCTAATTTTTTTTCGGTAATAATTCTATCTGTCCACATTGTGAAAATTTTACTTTTGGTTTCACGCCAAACCTGTGAGTTTCCATGTATTCGTCAAAATATTTGACAAATAGTTCAGAAAATTCACTTTCTTTCTTAAAATGATGAGCAAAATGGTCTAAATGTCCTTCGCCATTAAAATATAAGCACAAATCAACAACTTGTCTTTTTTTAGGATATAAGCCTTTGCTATGGTAAAAAATTATAAAATTTTCCCACAGATTATGCCATTCCTTATCCATAATTTTAAATTTTTCGTCTTCATTTTTTATATCTGGAAACTCTACTACATCAAAATGTGGATATTCTTTTACCCTTTCATCATATTTTTGTTTGGTCATTTTTTTGAAATGCACAATTTCAGGTTTACTTTGTGCAAAAATTATGTTAGTTAATAACCAAAAAAGCAGTGTAATAAAAAAAGTAGTTTTCATAATTTTGTTTGATTAAAATTTAGTCAAGAAATTATTAGCAAAGTAGTTAAATAACATGAAAATAAAAACTAAACCTAAATATTTTTAATCCTTGTAAATGAAAAGTAAAACTTTGCGTATAGAAAGCAATGTTAAACTCGATGACAATATTTGTCATTCTGAGCTAAGTGGGCGGCAGTCCGCAAGAATCTAATTTTATGGTATTGAAATCAATAATTCAGATTCTTGCGGATTGCCGCCCACTTAGCCCAGAATGATAAATTTTAAGTACAAAATTCACTTTAAAACTTTAAAATTATGAAATCTAAATTATTAAGTTTTTCTTTTGGTATGGCTACAATTTTGGTAATTTTGACTTCTTTACAGTGTTCTGAAAAGAAATCTGAACCAACCCCAACTTGTTCTGTAACAGGAACATTAAAAAGTAATATTTGTGATGTAGGAGTTTGGGGAAATTACGTCATTGTATTAGAAGATGGAACAGTTTTGCAACCTTATGATGCAAGTGATGCAACAGTTGCGGCTGCAATCAAGGGTTTTGTGCCAAAACAAGACACGAAAATTACATTTGGCTATGAGGTTATGAAAAAAGATACTCGTTATGATAATGTAATTATATGTCAAGCACTGCCAATTTATCGAAACACTACGCCAATTAAATTTACTTGTTTTCAATAAAAATTAGCTATCAGATACGTTGTCAAGGTGCGAAAAACACCATTGACAACGTATAAAAACTAACTTAAACAGCTTTCAACGCCACCAACTAACTCCTCACGATTTAAGTTTTTGCCAATAAACACAATTTTATTGCTGCGGTCTTCGCCTTTTTTCCAAGCTCTATCTGGTTTTCCATCAAATAACATGTGGATTCCCTGAAATACAAACCGATTTTCCTCGCCCTTAATATTGACAATGCCTTTCATTCTAAAAATATCTTGTCCTTTAAATTGCAACAACCGATTTAGCCAAGTTTGGAATTTATATTCGTCTAAACTTCCATCTAAAATAATTCCTACTGAACTTACATCTTCGTCATGAGTATGGCTGTGGGCAAATTCTTTTTTCCAAATTGGTTTCAAAAATGTATTATTTTGGCGAAGGTGTAAATGAATTTCCTCGTGCCCAAATTCAGTAAATAATATGTATTTTCCTGCTTTCTTTACTTTTAGTCTAAATAAATTTTCAGCTTCATTGAGTTGCAATTCGTCCAAAACACCTGTATTATGCACAAAAGAATTAGGTTTTTGTTTGTCTGCAATATCAGCAAATTTAACAGTTGCTATTTTTTTAGCTTTATGCAAACTTTCCTCATCAATATCATCAATTTTTAGCAATAAAACTTCCATACTGTTAATCTCATGGTCGTGATGATGTTTGTGTGTATGTGCCTGATGCTCATGTTTATGCTCCTCATGTGTGTGATTATGCTCTTGATGGTGTTCATGTGCATCGTGTTCGTGAACACTAATTTGATATTCTTGCTCGTTGAGTTCATAAGCACAAGCATATTCAAAAGGCAATTCTTCAGTCAAAAATTCGGGATTAATCTCAATTTTTTCGTCTAAATTGAAAGCACGAATATTTAGAATCGAGGCAATTTCAATGTTACAATTTTGTGTGCAATGAATTTTAGCTAACGGGTTTATAGTTTTAATGCGTTGCTCTAATTTATATAAATCTTGGGCAGTAACTAAATCTGTTTTGTTGAGCAAAATTACATCAGCAAAAGCAATTTGTTTTTTACATTCATCACTATTATCCAAATGCAAAATCACATGTTTTGTATCTACAACCGTAACTATTCCGTCAATCTCATATTGTTCTTGCAATTCATCATCAACAAAAAAAGTTTGGGCAACAGGTGCAGGATTTGCCATGCCTGTTGTTTCAATCAGAATATAATCTAATTTATCTTTGCGTTTCATTAAATTACCTAAAATTCTAATTAAATCACCTCTTACAGTGCAGCAAATACAACCATTATTCATTTCAAAAATTTCCTCATCAGCACCAATAACTAACTCATTATCAACACCAATTTCGCCAAATTCATTTTCAATAACGGCAATTTTCAATCCATGTTGTTCTGTCAAAATCCGATTTAATAGTGTGGTTTTTCCTGCTCCCAAAAAACCAGTCAATACAGTAACAGGTATTTTCTTGTTTGTCATTGTTTTTTATGTTAAAAGTCTAAGTAATTTTAATCACACCATTCTATATAAATAATTTAGTTATGTGTTTTAACAAAGTTAAAAAATAAATTTATTTGGTAGTGAAATTAGTGATTTTGTTTAATTTTTTTGTCATTCTGAGCTTGCGAAGAATGACAAAAACTCATTTCCTAGCCAAATACTTTTGTGCCTTCTGTGCAATTTTTGCACATTTCTATTTCAGAACGTGAAATTAATAACTGTTTTCTAAAATTTTGATAAGCCTCATTTTGCCAAATTGTTTTAAAATCATGCTCTTGCAAAGTTCCCAATTTATGGTGAGCATCTTTGTCAAAACAACAAGGCACAACGGCACCGTCCCAAGTAATGACACAAGATTGCCACATTCGCCAACAATTATTATCCAAAGCATTTTTAATACCATATTTTCCATCGCTAAGTAGTTGATAACGACTATATTGTGGGTTTTCAGGAATTAGCAAAGAGCCATTTTCAAAATCATAAATTTGTGCTGTTTTAAGTTGTACGCCATCAACTCCGAGTTGTTTTGCCAATTTATAAACCTCTGGAATTTGATGTTCATTAGGTTTTACGACCAAAAACTGAAAAATAATATGTGGTGTTTTGCTATGAAGTTTCTGTTTCCAAGCCACAATTTCCTTTGTGCCTGCCAACACTTTTTCTAATTTTCCACCAATTCTATATTGTTGATAAGTTTCTTGTGTTGTGCCATCTATCGAGATAATTAATCTGTCTAAACCAGATGCTACGGTTTTCCGAGCATTTTCTGAATCTAAATAATGGGCATTTGTTGATGTTGAGGTATAAATTTTTTTGGAAGTTGCATAACTTACCAAATCCGTAAATTTTGGGTGCAAATAAGGTTCTCCCTGAAAATAAAAAGTTAAATAAATCAGAGTTTCATGCAATTCATCAATCACATTCTTAAAAAGTTCTTCTTGCAACATGCCCGTAGGTCGTGTAAAAGACCGCAACCCACTCGGACATTCAGGACACCGCAAATTGCACGAAGTTGTTGGCTCAATGGCTAAACTTATGGGCAAACCTTTATGAAACACCGTTTTATTGCGTTGCGAAGCATAATAACTTTGCAAAATATGTGCGGCATTGACAAGTTTTTTTGCACTAAGTTTTGAGAATAAATTGAAAGAATCTTGAAATAGCATGAGATTTATTCCTATTTAGATACGTAATTTTGACTTACAATACTACACAGTTTATATGAATTAAACTAAAATTAATATAATAAAAATAGGAAATCTAAAATCTATATATAGCTTTACATCGCAGTTTATATAATTGAACTTGCAAGTTTAATAAATTTAAAAAACTCTCATATTATTATGAAACTTAATTTTAATTTCGTACCTTTTGCAGGTCGCAGGTCGCAGGTCGCAGGTCTATTTTTAACAGCCTCACTTTGTGTTAGTATGTTTACATCATGTAAAGATGACACCATGAATGAAGTTGCTAAAACCATTCAAACAGAAAATGCTACCAAAGCAGGTGAGCTAAGCATGAATGATAAAACTTCATTCCAAAATGGTAGATTAGTTTTTAGAAACTCTCAAGAGTATTGGGAAACTATTACTTATCTTTTTAACAATCCCGAAAA
>JAYTNF010000225.1:0-26952 GCA_043748455.1 Cytophagales bacterium | reverse complement strand
CTTGATTATCAACCAGATGTGATTATTTTGGTAGATTATGCAGGTTTTAATATGAAAATTGCAATATTTGCAAAAACCAAGAACTTTAAAGTCTATTATTATATTTCGCCAAAACTTTGGGCGTGGAATCAAGGCAGGGCAAAGAAAATTAAGGCAAACGTAGATAAAATGTTTGTGATTATGCCTTTTGAAAAAGACTTTTATCAGAAATTTGATTATGAAGTAGATTTTGTTGGAAATCCTGTTTATACCGCAGTTAAAAAATTTCAAGCAGAAACCATCTCAACGTTTGATATTCGCAAAAAATATAGGCTGCCCGACAAACCTATTATTGCTATTTTGCCTGGAAGTCGTAAGCAAGAAGTGGAAGCTTGTTTAGGAATTTTGCTTTCTATTACGAGTTATTTTCCTGATTATCAGTTTGTTATTGGTGGTGTAAGTTCATTGCCTCGAGAAGTATATTCAGATGCAGAAAATCATGAAGTAAGTATTATTTTTGACCAAACATACGAATTACTAAATATTGCAAAAGCTGCAATTTTGGTTTCTGGCACAGTTTCTTTGGAAGCTGCATTATTTAAAGTGCCTCAAATTGTGTGTTATCGCACAAAATCAACCTTGACTTATTTAATTGGCTCGTGGCTTATCAAAGTAAAATATATTTCCTTAGTAAATTTGACCCTAAATAAAGCAGCAGTTCCTGAATTAATTCAACAAAATTTTACATCTGGAAATTTGGCAGCCATGTTACAAGAAGTGTTGTCAGATAGAAGGCTGCAAATTATAGGTGATTATCGTACCTTAGACGAGTTATTGCGGACAAAAGACGTTGCCGAAAATACAGCAACGCTGATGTGGCAATATTTGAATGAAAAAAAACTTAATAATCTTTAATTTATAATTAAAAACTTACAACTATTTAAGTTTTAAGTAATAAGACACTATAAAAGTATAGTTTTAAAAAACGACTAAATCTGAGATTTTGTTTGTCATTCTGAGCAAAGCGAAGAATCTGACTCAGATTCTTCGCTTTGCTCAGAATGACAAAACTATACTTTTAAAATGTCCAATTACTTATAACTGCCTAATTATCTATTTCCAAACCTTCAATGATTTTGGCAAAATCTGGTAATTAAGTTCTGCGGGCATTGCCACAGGCTCACCATCAACGTGTAACCAATCAGAATTTTGGCGTTTTATCTTTACATTTTTAGCTTTTACAATTTCCACAGATTTGCTTCGGTGCATTGAATAGCTAAATAATCTCAAAGAAAAAGTAGTGGCTTTGACAATTCCAAGAGGTTTTACCATACATAAATCTATATTGCCATCAGAAATATCGGCAGCAGGAGAAATATAAGCATCATTACCATATTGTCCAGCATTGGCACAAGTTAGTAAGTGTAACTGTTTTGTGATGTGTTGCCCGTCTATTTCTATTTCGTAAATTTGTGGTTGATAGGTAAAAAATGTGCTAAAACTTGTCATGATGTACGTCATTAAGCCACGAGTTGGAGCTAATGAAAAACGGTGTGCAACTTCGGCATCAAAACCCATACCTGATGTGCAAAAAAAGGGTGTGTCATTGACTTTGCAAGTATCTATTACAGTTTCTTCATAGTTATTCAATCTAAATAAAGCAGGTCTGATGCCAACAGGAATATGTAAATGTCTTGCCAAACCATTTCCCGAACCTGTGGGAACAATGTATAAAGCCGTTTCGCTGCCTGTTAGTGCTTTTGCTACTTCATTTACTGTGCCATCACCGCCAACAGCTGCAATAGCGTCATATAAATGCCTATTTTGATATACAATTTCAGTCGCATGACCCGCATATTGCGTATAATGCACATTACAATCAAATTTTTCTTTATCTATCCAACGTGCAATCAGAAATTCCATATTTTCTTTTTTGCTTGTTCCTGATTTGGGATTTACTATAAATAATATTTTCTTTTTCATGATTTATTATTACTTTACTAAGTGTTGTAATTTGATATTTTTTTAATTGCTATCAAAATATTCGTGAATAAAATTAATTGTAGCACAGACTAAAAGCTATGCTACAAATCTTAATCATCTCTAATACACAAATTAGATTTTCCGCATCAAAATTAACAAATAATTTTTATGTAGTTGTGGTAAAAAATGTATGATTATCTAAGTTTGTGATTATCAATAACTTAGTAGAACACAGATGACACGGATTACGCTGATTAAACCCGCAATGGAATTGGGATTTATGTAATTTGTCTGTGATTATCTGTAAAATCTGTGTTATCTGTGTGCCATAAAGTATTGATTTTCAACTATTTAAGTTATCATACATTTTTCATCACTAGTTTTTATGTATAGAATATACTTTATTGCTAAATTATGAAACACTGATGACACAGACCACACGGAATGAACCCGCAATGGAATTGAGATTTTTTGATGCTTTTTACTCAAAAAATACATAAAAATAATTTTTCTATGTGTTATGTTACAATGTGGTTAATAATGGTTTTGGTGCAGAAAACCTATACACAAGTCCTTTTTACCTTATTTTTTTGCCTTTTTGTGTAAAAATTTCTTAACAAATTGGCTAATAGTGTCTTTAACGTCACTTTCTATATTTTTTGCTAAATCTATGACTTCACTTTTATGTGCTATAATAGAAACTTTTTGAATTGGTGCAGTTTCCATCCAAACCCAATGTAAGGTGGTTGAAAAGTCTAAATTAGGGTGCGAAAGTATACAAACTGCTCCTGCTTGAAGATTTCCAGCATCAAAAAGCCACATTTCACGTCTAAAATAAGTAGGATTTATCTCATTAATAACTGCACATAGAATATAACCATCTCGGCTATTGTGTATCATGGGTGCAGTAGATTCTGGTCTTTTGCGAGGAACAAATTGCAATGACATAATTTCGCAAGATTTTGGCAAAGAATAAAAATCCTCAATTTTCATCGTTTCAGTATTCAAACGACTTACTTGAAAGGGAACTCCTTTTTCTGTGTAATCTACAACTTGATTTAGAGGAACTATGCGGTTTGGATAATTTTCATACAAACTGTAAATAAATTTTGAAAGTCGGCGATTTTCTAATCCCGAACACTGCCAATATAAGTCTTTAATTTTTTCAACTTGTTTATATGGCGATAACATGCCATTATAGGTATAAAAACCCGCAATCCAAGTATGTGCACCATTAGCACCAGCTTCGTTACCTGTTAAATGTAAGTAATCTGCTGAAAAAGTCATTGTATTAAGATTTATGACGGCTTTACCCATTCTACTTACGTCCATAGCACCAGTGGCTAAGATACCTGCAGAGCTTGGGTCAGCTTTTGTGTTATCAATCAAAGTGTCATAAAAACGTATCCATTCTGCCAAACATGCAGCACTGTTATTGGCAGAATATAGCGTAATTGTCTGATTATCATTGATATAATCACAAGTAAAATGCACAAATTCAGGAGACAATTTAAAAGTCATTGCTTTAACATTACTAACTCCTGCTTGTAAATCTGTTTTTTTGACAATATATAAATTTGTAAAAGCTTCTTGTGGTACAGATGTAAGATACCGAATAAAATCGTCAATAATTGCATTATAGGCAAAAGGACTAAGAATGTCTAAGGTAATTTTGAAGGCAGAATCTGAAAATAATACATAATCTTTAGAAATGCCCATTTGATGCACACATTGGATAATTTCTATATTTTTCCCGTCTTGGTCAGTAATATTCCACTTTTGAAAATCTCCTTTGCCATTATAAGCCAGAATATAAACCGCATCAATCATTCCACTACTTTTTGCCGAACTATTTAAGTTATTAGGTGTTGATTCATCATTATCATTGAAAAATTTAATCACTTCTTGAGCTTGTTCTTTTCGAGATAACTTGGTGTTTTTAAGTTGAATAATTTTTGCTTCTAATTCTTTTTCAAAATCTTTAAGTTTTGTGAGACTTGTAATTTTTTGTAAAAATTTTATGGAACTTAATAAATCACTTAATGATTTTGTGTAGTTTAATGTGTAAAAAATTTTGGTGTCAGTATCAAAAACAGGGTGAGCAGTGCCTTGTATCAATGGAAAAACCCAGGGAACATAAGATGGAGTTGCAGGTACAAAATCTTTTATTTTGCCAACAGGTGCTAAACAGTTTAGGCTTGCAGGGTCAAATTCGTAGGCACGTCCCAAATCTGAGGTTGCATACAAACGGTAATTTGTTTCACCTGCATAAAGTACAGGAACAAAAGCTGTGGCTGCTTGGTCTCTTGCTCCTAAAAGTGGTGAAATACGTGCAATTCCAAAATTACGAAACCCTAATATTTCATGCCCTTCTTTGCCGTATTTAGTAGCTTCATCAGCTTGATAAGCAGGGAAAGTTTGTAAAATATTAGTCTTCAACTGAATTGTACCAGCTTTTGAAAAGTCAAAACGCATGATGTATGCATCACCACCCAAAGAAGGTGAGCCATATTCTTGATTCATACCTCCATCAGCATAATTTTTAGGATACGGAAGTGCAGAATTAACAGTTCCAGACGGCGTATTCATATAAGCATATCCGTATAAGTCCGTAGGTATTTTACCTTCTAATACTTGCAAAGCCACATTAAGACTTTGACGTGAACTTGAAACAATAGGTTTTATAGGAGATTCGTTAGGCATAAAATTTATTTAGAAATAAAAGTTATAAGAAATTTATAAGTGCTAATAAAAGAGATTTAATAAATTTACACTAATTTTTTTCAATTTATTTTCGTAAATGATAAAAATCATTATTTTTGTTAAAATATTAAAACCTGCTATACTACTCATGAATATTAACTATAAAGACTTAACACCAGTATCACCAATTTATAAAAGTCTGAGAACTTTGGTTTCTTCGGCTAAAACATCAGATAACACAAATATCTTAATTAAAACTACAGCAAATCCATTTCCCCCTATTCAAGACATAGAGATGATTCGCCATGAATATGAGATAGCTAAAGATTTGAAACATGAAAATATAGCTCAGATTTTTGAAATTTTAGATAATGAAAGAACAGTTTTGATGTTTCGAGAGTATTTTGAGGGAATTTCGCTAAGTAGTTTTTTACAGTCAAAACCTGAACTAAAAACTACTCAAATACTCCATATTGCTATCCAAATATCAGAAGCCATACAATATATACACAGTAAAAATATTATTCACAAAGACATTAATCCTAATAATATATTAATAAATCCAAGTAATTTAAGTATCAAACTAATAGATTTTGGTATAGCTACCAAGCAAGTACGAGAAACTATTGATTTGATAAATTTAAGTCAATTAGAAGGCACATTAGATTATATTTCTCCCGAACAAACAGGTAGAGTAAATAGGTCATTAGATTATAAAACTGATTTGTATTCATTGGGTGTGGTTTTATATCAACTTTTTACTAAAAGATTGCCTTTTATTTCTGATGACAGTCTGGAGTTAATTCACGCACACATTGCTCTTACGCCCGAACCTTTACATTATATTAACACAGCAGTTCCTGAAGTTATTTCTGAAATAGTGTTAAAGTTATTGGCAAAAAATGCAGAAGATAGGTATAATTCTGCGGCAGGTTTATTGCATGATTTGCTACTTTGTAAAGAGAATTTGGCTATAACAGGTTTAATTTCAAATTTTAAGATTGCCCAAGTAGATTTCTCTACAAAGTTGCAAATTCCTCAAAAATTATATGGTAGAGAAGCCCAAAGAAATGAATTACTAACTATTTATGATACTGTAAACTTAGAATGTAATGCCGCATTAATATTCATAAAAGGAGTTTCGGGGGTTGGCAAAACTTCGTTAATCAACGAAATTCACAAGCCTATGACTCAAAATAATGGTTTCTTTATTAAAGGAAAATTTGACCAATTACAACGTAATATCCCTTATTTGGCTTTATTAAATGCTTTTGATGATTTTATAGACCAAGTAATTACTGAAAGTGATGCAAAATTAGCTATTTGGAAAGAGAAATTACTCAAAGCACTTGATATAAATATTAAGGTTGTGATGAATTTCCTTCCCCGTTTAGAGGCAATCGTGGGAGAACAGCCCGAAGTAGAAGTTTTGCCATCTGCCGAATCACAAAACCGTTTGGAAAATACATTTACAAACTTTATTCGTGTAATTGCAACTTCCGAAAACCCATTATGTATGTTTATTGACGACTTGCAATGGGCAGATGCTTCAAGTTTAAAACTCATGGAAGTGTTGTTGCAAGAGCCTGAACGAAAATCTTTGTTGATGATTGGTGCTTATCGTGATAATGAAGTTGATACAGCACACCCATTACTTCAAACAATACAAAATATTGAAAAACAAGGAGTTAGGGTTACAAATATTCATTTAGATAACCTACAATTACAAGATATTACTAATTTAGTGAATGATACTTTGCAACGCAAAAATATTAATGCAACGGCAGAATTAGCAAAATTAATTTTTAGCAAAACACAAGGAAATGCTTTTTTTGTAAATCAATTTCTAAATAGTTTATATCAAAGTAACCAACTTAATTTTGACCTTGTTCATCAAAAATGGATTTGGGACATAGAAAGTATCAAAGAACTTAACCAAACTGCCAACGTAGCTGATTTTATTGCTCAAAAAATTAACCAATTACCAAGTGAATTGATTAAAATATTGAGTTATGCCGCAGCCATTAGCAATACTTTTGATGTAGAAACTGTTGCTGCCATTACCGAAAATACAGAGGAGAAAGCCAAGCAGTATTTACAAATAGCTATTGAGGAGGAGATTTTAGTTAAACGCAAGCAAAATTATCAATTTATGCACGATAAAGTGCAGCAGGCAGCTTATTCAATGGTTGCAAAAGATGAAAAAGTAAAAATGCACTTAGAAATTGCAACTTTGTGGAGTAAAAATATCAGTACAGAACAATTAGAAAACAATATTTTTAATATTAGCAATCAATATAATTTTGCTTTATCGGCAATTAAAGATGAAAATCAAAAAGCTATTGTTGCAAATTATAATTTAATTGCAGGTAAAAAAGCCTTATCTGGTAATGCTTTTAGCAATGCAAGTGAATATTTGTTGATAGGCTATAAATTATTGCCCGAAAATTCTTGGCAGACAGCTTATACTCAAACCATAGATTTTGTTACAGCCTTAGTAGAATCGGAATATCAAAATGGTAAATTTGATAAATCAGAGAGTTATGCAAATTTAATTATAGAAAATGCAAAAACTCCTCTTGAAAAAGCAGAAATGTATAATAATTTAATTATACAAAATACTTTAAAACAAGATTTTGTTAAAGCTATTGCGTGTGGCATTATTGGCTTAAAATTAGTTGGGGTTGAAGTACCTGATGAGGAAGATTTACCTCCTGCGGTGGGTGCTGGCATTGGTGATGTGATGGTAAGTTTGGGTGGTCGTGTGATTGCAGACTTGGTTCACCAACCTGATATTGAATCTGAAACAGACAGAATGACGGTTAAATTGCTGGTTAATTTAGCACCAACAGCATTTTTGTTGGGCAAGCAAATGTTATGGACTTATGTAATTGTCAATGCTACAGCTATTTCTCTCAAAAAAGGAAATATGCCCGAAAGTTGCACTGCATACAGTTCTTTTGGAATTATATCAGGTGCTGCGTTTTCAGATTACGTTTCTGGATATGAATATGGAAAGTTAGCAATCGGAATAGCTGATAAATATGGCAATTTACGAGTAAAAACTTCTGCACTTTTTGTAGTAGGTACTTTTTTAAGGGCTTGGACAGACTCTATTAAAGGTGCTTTTGAATCTTTATTAGACTCTATTCGCAATGGCGTAAGTTCAGGCGAATTGCAATTTGCCTCCTATTCAGCTGGAAATACATTAGCTTTGTTATTTCATAGTAGTCATATTATTAAAGAAGCACTTTCTTATTTGAATACTAGCCTTGCTGTTGCTCAAAAAGCCCAAAACTTTTTTGCAGAAAGTAGTATTCTTGTTGATGGAATGTTGTTACATTTATTATCAGAGCCAAAGCAAGACGAAATACAAGTTTCTCACCTAAAATTATCTATTGGAGCTATTAAAAGGAAATATGTTATAGAAAATAATCCTTTAATTTTATTTTCTTATAGTTATAGTTGGGGTTTAGCAAATTTTTATTTAGGAAAACATGAGCAAGGTTTTAGAGATTTATTGGCATCTGAAAACTATCTATTTTCACAAAATGGAGGAGTTTATCAAATAGATTTCTTTTGTTTCATGCCTTTGATGGCTATTTATACCTCTTGGCAAAGTAAAGATAGCGAGTTATTACAGTTGGCAGAAAGTAAATTTTCTACCTATTTTCCAAAATTAGAAATGCTTAACACCATTGCACCACATATTTATAGCCAACGTCATACCATTATCTTAGCTATTCAGGCAGCTATGAATAATGAAAGTAGCGAAGCTATGCGTTTGTTTGATGAGGCTATTGACTTGGCACTACAAAACGGCTTTTTAAATGACTATGCTTTATATTATGAGCTTGCAGCAATTTATTATGGTAGCATGAATCGTAATAAAATAAAAGAAATTTACATGTTGGAAGCCTATTATAATTATGCAAATTGGGGTGCTTATGCAAAGGTTGAATTATTGGAAATTGAAAACCGTTTTATTCTCGAAAAAACAAGTACACAAAATACAACAAATAGGGGCACAAGCACAAAACAGACTTTATCTCGTAGTTCAGCCACTATCAGTAATAAAAATTACACAAATGATGAAAGTACATTTTCACAAATAGATATTAGTAGTATTGTTAAGGCTAATTTGGTGTTGGCAAGTGAAGTTGTTTTAGATAAACTTTGTCAAACTTTGATGGCGGTTGTGGTAGAAAGTGCAGGAGCAAATCGTGGAATTTTGGTAATAAAGAAACAAGGTGAAATGTTAGTTTTTGCAGAGAAATTAGCAAAAACATCAACAGAAATTATACCAAATACCAATTTAAAAGAGGCAATAGAAAAATTATTGCTACCCGAAGAAATAATTAATTATGCAATAAATTCTCGTAAAACTTTGGTAATTGATAATGTTCAGCAAGATGAAAAATTTGCAAAATCAACATATGTCAAACAAAATAACTCAAAGTCAATACTCTGTTTGCCATTAATTCATCAAAAAGATTTAATAGGAATTTTATATTTTGAAAATAGCCTTATTTCTGGTGCATTTACAAGTAAAAGATTAGCGATGTTGAATTTATTGAGTTCACAAATAACTATTTCTGTTGTCAATGCTTTGTTATATGAAAATTTGGAGGAGAAAGTGAAAGATAGAACTGCAAAACTTTCAGAAGCATACGACTTAATTCAACGCAAAAACTTTGATATTACTTCAAGTATTAATTATGCAAAACGCATACAAGATGCTATGTTGCCTTCGGTGCAAGAGATAAACAGCAAAATAAATTCTTTTGTGTTTTTCTTGCCAAAAGATATTGTAAGTGGAGATTTTTATTGGTTTGCAGAAAAAGATGGCAATTACATACTTGCAGTTGGAGACTGCACAGGTCATGGAGTTCCTGGGGCTTTAATGAGTATGTTGGGTAGTGAGGCACTAAACAAAGCAGTGCATGACCTTGAAATTCATGCACCAGATACGATTTTAACAGAACTTCACCGCAGTATTTCCAAAGTTTTAAAACAACAAGAAACAGGAAGCCGTGATGGTATGGATATTGCCATCATTACAATTAATAAAACTGAAAATAAGGCTTATTTTGCAGGTGCAATGAATCCCTTGTATTATATTCAGAATGAACAGTTTATAGAAATTAAAGCTGATAAAATGCCAATAGGTGGACAGTCAATATATGTGGAGAGAGCATACACCACACATACAGTTGATATTGCAATACCAACAACGCTGTATTTGTGTTCAGATGGTTTTCAAGACCAATTTGGTGGAGAACAAAATAGAAAGTATTTGACAAAAAACTTTAAGAATTTCCTATACACGTTACATTCAGAACATATAGAAATCCAAAAAGATAAATTACACACAGAATTTGAAAAGTGGAAAGGTAAGTTAGCACAGATAGACGATGTATTGATAGTTGGTATCAAACTCTAAAATTTTGCTAATTTGATACTGATATTTAAAATATAAAGTATTACAAAATTTAGCAAGTCTTTAAGACTTGCTAAATTTGTTTTTTATTATAAAGCATTATTTCTATAAACTTTGCAGAACTTTGTAACTAAGTAATAGGACAAAATAAATGTATAGCAGACTTTAGTCTGTAAAGTGTTGATTATCAAAACCTCACAGACTAAAATCTGTGGTACAAAATATACTTTAAATCTGTCTTATTACCTATTTGACAAACAATTTATTAATTTCATAAATAATATTTCATACTCACTACTTATATAATAATGGCACAACAAGAAAAATCAAGTGGTAGCATTTTTGACGGAAAAGTTTTATTACGCATCTTTCAATTCGTAAAACCCTATCAAAAAATATTTTACACAATCGTTTTCCTCATTCTTTTAGGTGGCATACTCACGCCCACACGACCTTATTTGATTGAATATACCATAAATAACCATGTTCCAAACGGAAATTATACAGGTCTATACCAAATGATTGGTTTGATGTTGGTTTTATCGGTTTTGCAAGCTGTTGTGCAATTTTTTCAGGCGTATATGTCTGATTGGTTGGGGCAAAATGTGATTCGTGATATTCGTGTGCAATTATATAAGCATATTTTGAGTATGAAACTGCAATTTTATGATAAAACTCCTGTGGGTCGTTTGATTACTCGGACTGTTTCTGATGTAGAAACTCTTGCAAGTGTATTTTCAGAAGGTTTGGCGGCAATACTTGGAGATTTATTACAAATCCTTTTCATTGTAGCACTGATGTTTTATACAGATTGGC
The DNA here is from genome assembly GCA_043748455.1 of Cytophagales bacterium. GTDB lineage: Bacteria > Bacteroidota > Bacteroidia > Cytophagales > Thermoflexibacteraceae > JAAFKA01. Next base: position 16,031 of record JAYTNF010000225.1, on the reverse strand, counting down.
GTTTAAGTATTGTAGGTTTATGTACATTACCTTTCTTAATATTATCCACGTATGTTTTTAAAGAAAAAGTGAAAGTTTCTTTTAACGAAGTACGTACTGCGGTGTCAAATCTTAATTCTTTTTTGCAAGAACATATTACAGGAATGAATATTGTTCAAATTTTTGGTGCGGAAGACAAAGAGTTAAAAAAATTCCAAACCATTAATAAAGAACATAAGAAAGCAAATATAAAATCTGTCTTTTATTATTCAGTTTATTTTCCTGTTGCCGAAGTTATTGGTGCAATGGGAACAGGTTTATTGGTTTGGTATGGAGCAAGAGGAGTAATGCATGATGACATGACTTTGGGAACTTTAATTGCTTTTATTCTCTATTTAGCCATGTTTTTGAGACCTGTTCGTATGATTGCAGATAGATTTAATACATTACAGCTTGGAATTGTGAGTTCAGACCGAATTTTAAAACTTTTGGATAGCAATGAATTTACACAAGCCGAAGGTATTTATGCACCCGAAGAAGTAAAAGGTGATGTAAGTTTTAAAGATGTTTGGTTTGCCTATAATGATGAAAATTATGTGTTGAAAAATATTAATTTTGAAGTGCATAAAGGTCAAATGATTGCCTTTGTGGGTGCAACAGGTGCAGGAAAATCCTCGATTATTAACTTGATAAGCCGTTTTTATGAGATTAATAAAGGCACAATAACCTTAGACGGAAAAGATATTAAAGAATTTACCTTAGATTCTTTAAGGTCAAAAATTGGTGTGGTTTTGCAAGATGTATTCCTGTTTTCTGCAAGTATTTATGAAAATATTACATTAGGAAACCCAAACATTAGTAGAGCAAAAGTAATGGAAGCAGCTGAAAGAGTTGGAGCAAGAGAATTTATAGAAAGGCTACCTGGTGGTTTTGATTATAATGTTATGGAAAGAGGTGCAACACTTTCTGTGGGACAACGCCAGCTAATTTCATTCATTCGTACCATTGTTTATGACCCAACCATTATTATCCTTGACGAAGCTACCTCATCTGTGGATAGCGAAACCGAAGAACTTATACAAAATGCCATTGAAAAAATGATGAAAGGACGTACAGCTATTGTGATTGCACACCGTTTGGCAACCATTCAACATGCGGATAAGATTTTTGTATTAGATAAAGGCGAAATTAAAGAAGTTGGTAATCACGAGGAACTTTTAGCCAAAGAAGGTGCCTATTTTCATTTGCACCAAATGCAGTTTAAAAATATGTCGGTGGCTTAGGAATAAAATTATAAATAACAACCAACTCATGTAGTTTTTGCAGATATTACTACCTAAATTATATGAGTTGATTTGCCTGCAATAATTTTTCTAATTTTTCCAAATTCACAACTGTATTTTCCACATAATGTATTCCCTCGCCATGATTTTGTAAAATATCACAATCAAAACCAATATGGTCTAAATTTCCTGTTTGACAAATTCCAGCAAAATCAGGATTTACCAAACCACCATACAACTCGATGACAAGAGTTTTGGGAGGACAAAAAATAATATTTGTTAGACCTGCTCCGTGTTGTGCTATCACAATTTTTGCAGCAGAAAATAAGGCTATTTGTGTTGTAAAATCCATTGTTGCCAATAAACAAATCTCAAAACCATAGCTTTTTAGTAATAAAATTAATTCATTTTCATTTTGTAATTTGCGATGTGTGGCATCTTGACGAGAAATATAAATAAATTTATTAGTTAGTTTATTATTTTGTAATTCTAATTTATCATGATTAATTCCTAATTTATGACTCATAAATAATTCTCTCAATCCTTCCCATATCCATTTTGGAAAATGCCCTCGTGGACGACCAATGTGTGAACAAAGAATAGCATCAGCTTTAATATGACGAATTTCTTGGGCATTAATTACCTTTTCGGCTGTGATTCCTAAAAAAGCTAAACTCTGTTTTTGGAAAGGAAAACTGTAATTTGGCATATAAAAATAGTCTATCTGTTGCCAAATTCCAATGTGTTTGAGCAGGTAAAAACGACAAATTGTATCTGCAAGCCAATGAAAATAATTGCTATTACTGCCACCGCCAACAATAGCTGAAAATACAATTCCTTTATAATATTTACAGGGATAAATAATATTTTTGTGTAGTATTGTGTTATATGCCACACCGACAGAGCCTTTTTTATCGTCATATTGAAAAGAAACTTCACCAATAAGTCTATTATCATGGCTAATTATGGCGGTATTGGCTCCTAAATCTGTGTGAACTCTGCCATTTGGAACATTTAGTACAAAATTATCGGCAATAGTTTCAACCAACTTATTTTTAATCACATAATTTGTAGCATTACAACGTGCATAAAAATCTATGTACGTTGGATTTGTAATGACGGACTGATAAGCAGGAAAAACATTGCAATAAAATGCTTTTGAGAAATCTATTTCTTTTACTGAAATATTTGGATTTTTTTCTAAATAATCACTTACTTTTTCATAAAATCCAACGGGTTTATACAACCAAACATAAATATTTTTTAGGAATACTTGACGGTATAAATAGCTATAAATTTTAGTTATAAGTTGAGGCAAGTTCATAAATTATATTTGTTATTTATATCTAATTACATCAGCAGGATTTTGCAATGCAGCCTTAATTGTATGATAACTAATGGTAAATAATGTTACAGCCAAAACTACTAAAACTGTTTTTAAAAACACAATTACATCAAAATCAATGTGATAAGAGAAAGTTTTTAACCAAAAATACATTAAAGTATAACCAATAATTCCTGCAATAGCCAAGCTAAAAGCTGCAATAATAAAATAGGTTTTTGATAATAACAATACCAAATCTACCCAAGTTGCACCCAAAGCCTTGCGAATACCAATTTCTTTATACCTATTTTCAACCACAAAAGATGACAAACCAAATAAACCCATGCACGCAATAAAAATTCCTATCATAGAGAAAACACTTGCTATTTTGCTAAGTTGTTGTTCTTTTTTGTATAATTTATCTAAACTATCATTAAGCAAAAACGTATCTAATGGCGTTTGCGTATATTCATGCCAAATTTTAGCTACATAATTTTTTACATTACTGACGTTATTATTCTCAAATTTTATGGCTAAATATTTTGTATAAGCTAACTTTTCATAATCTTTTGGCATGTCAAAAACAAAAGGTGTAACTTCATTATGTAGCGATGTTGTATGAAAATTTTGCACAACGCCAACCACTTTTTCATTACCTTTTGTGGATTTAAAATTTCTACCAAGTGCATTTTGTGGAGTTCCCCAACCCAAATGTTTTACCATTTCTTCGTTAATAATTACAGCCTGATATTCATCATTATGTTCATTATTTTTCTGCTTAATAGTATTGTTAGTATTATCAGTAATTCTATATTGTTTCTCAAGATTTGGATTTTCTAAAAAATCTCTACCAGCTAACAACTTGATATTAAAGGTTTTAAGAAAATCATAACGCACAAATAATGTCGGATAAAAAACTTCTGATGTATCGTTTTCTACTGTAAAACGATGTGTTTGGCGGTTTGCACCCAAAATTTCCTCCATTGCCGTAACAGAAAGAATAGAGGTATTACTAAGTAATTGTTTCTTAAATTCGTCAAATTTTTCTATAATTTCATATTGCTGTGCAATGGGAATAATTAAAATTTGCTCTGTATCAAAACCAAGTCTTTTATTTTTCATAAAATCTAACTGTTTGTTACTCACAAAAGTTGCCATCAATAACAAAGATGCCATCACAAACTGAATCATGACCGAAGTTCTGCGAAACCACTTGCTACCATAACCTAACTCTAATTTTCCTCGCAAAATATCCATTGGATTATAAGTTGCAAAGCAATAAGCAGGATAAGCACCCGCAAAAAGTCCTAAAAAAGTTCCAGTCAGTAAAATACAAGCCACCATAGTTTGCCCATTTACAAAATTAGCAGGCAGTGGCTTTCCTGAAAGGTCAGTCAAATAAGGTGCAATGGTTTCAATAAGAACAAATGCCATAAAAATTCCCAAACTACCCAAAGTTGCAGACTCAAAAATAAATTGTTTTGATAGTTCATATTGTGCAGCACCTAACATTTTACGCACCAAAATCTCTTTTGCTCTTATTGAAGACTTAGCAGTTGATAAATTCATGAAATTGATAGCAGCCAATAGCAAAATAAATATTGCCATAACTGAAAATATATAGATATAAATAATATTTCCATTTGTATCTATTTCATAATCTAATGCAGAGTATAAGTGAATATCTGTTAAGGGTTGTAACAATAGCTTTGTTGTATTTTTTAAATCATCACCAAAATGTAATTTGACAAACTTATTGAGTTGAGACTCTATAAAATTCACATCTTCTTGAATAGTATCTTGATTTTGCAATAAAATATATGTCCAACATGGATTCCAACGCCAAGTATTATAAAATTTGCTAATATATTGATTATTTAGTGTAGAAAATGAGGCAATAAAATCAAAATTGAAATGTGAAGCTGTTGGTAATTCACTAAAAACACCAACCACAGTAAGAGGTGTGTTTCCCTGTAATAATAAAACTTGGTTAAGTGGGTTTTTATTGCCAAAATATTTTGTTGCAATTTTATGACTAATAACAACTTGATTAGGGCTTTTTAATGCTGTTTTTGAATTTCCAAGTTGCAAGGGAAAATCAAAAATTTCAAAAACTGTGCTATCAACAAAGAAAAAATGAGGCTCATTAAAACTCAGTGTATCCAAAGAAACAGACAAAGAGGGAGCTTGATAATTAAAAAAACGGACAGTTTTCTCAATCTCATGCGGAAAGGTCTTGTGTAATTCGGCAGCTATTGGGAAGGGCACACTCGCCGAATGTTCACCAACTCCTGATTTCTCAATATACTCAATAACTCTAAAAATCTGTTCTGACTTTTGATTAAATTTGTCGTAGCTTGTTTCGTGCTGAACCAATAAAAATAGTACCGTAAAACAAGCAATGCTCAATGATAAACCAAAAACATTGATAAAAGTATAAAGTGGATTTTTACGAAAATTCCGAAAAGTAATTTTTAGGTAACTAAAAAACATAAGAGAAAATATGTAATTATTGTAATTGTATTTTTCTCAAAGATAAATAATTTTAGTGAAAAGGCAATTTTCATACGCTAAAATTGACTCTAATCATTTTAAAACTTTATCATTTTATTATGAGTAATGCTATAAATTTTATACTTTTCATAAACTTTCAAAAAATAATTTCCAAAAAAAACTTGCAATTCCAAAATTCCTATCTATATTTGCACTATCAAAGTTCATCACTTACACGTCTGCACCTAAAAGTTAATAAACTTACCTCGTGCAATCTTGTAACTGATTTATAGAGAAAGAGGGAGAGATTAGGCTCTACGAACTCTTAGCAACCTACCGCAAAAGCAAGGTGCTAATTCCTTACCTAAATTAAATATTTTAGGAAATATAAATTAATTACGATTATGAAAATCACAAAAAATTACACAAATTTTAGTACCCAAAATTCTACAAACTCTATTTTAGCAAACTCTGTTGCTAAAACTGTTTTGTTATCTTCTGCTATTCCTTCTACAAACAACCGAATGTGTTGTTGCTGCTGTTGCTAATTCTTTCTATTTGTTTTTTGGTAAAACTGTAGAACGGACTTTAGTCCGTTCAGATAAGTATTACAACAGACTTTAGTCTGTTTGCAAAATATTAAACGGACTAGGCGTCCCCGACTAAAGTCCGTTCTACAGAATCAAAATCTACACAAATAAAATTCCCTATTTCCTGCTTTTTGCTACGGGCTAAATCTTCAAAAATTTAGTTTCGGTTTCAATTTATTGTTTTTAAAGTCTGTTAGGACTTTAAGCTTGGTAGAAATATGCCACAACAAAGTATAAACTCCGTAGGAGTTTAACAATCCTCATAAGGTTAAACTCCTACGGAGTTTCTGGATAGTCTGTATTGTTATTTTCTACCAAGATTAAAGTCCTAACGGACTTAAAAAATCATTTTATTTAATTTTAATTACATCTATAAAATACAATAACTATGAAAAATAACTTAGAAAATATCATCAAAAACCAAAGTTTAGAAAAAAGTTTATTGGATTTAACAAATGCTATGAATGAAAAAATTGTGTTTTCTACAAGTTTTGGTATTGAAGACCAAGTAATTACACACGCAATTTTATCACAAAAGATTTCGAATATCGAAATCTTTACCTTAGACACAGGAAGATTGTTTGCAGAAACTTATTCAGTTTGGGAAAGAACAAACGAGGAATATCACACAAAAATAAAAACATATTATGCTAATAATCAAGCACTTGAAAATTTTGTAGATACAAATGGTATCAATTCCTTTTATAAATCTGTCGAATTACGCAAAGAATGTTGTGCAATTCGCAAAGTAGAACCATTAAAAAGAGCTTTGCAAGGTGCTAAAATTTGGATAACAGGTTTGCGGGCAGAACATTCGCTAAACAGAAATGCCTTAGAAATTATCCAATGGGACGAAACTTTTCAACTTTATAAATATAATCCATTATTACATTGGACAAGTGAAGATGTTAAAGAATATGTCAAAAAAAATAATATTCCTTACAATACCTTACACGATAAAGGTTTTGTCAGTATTGGCTGCTCTCCTTGCACACGAGCCATAAAAGAAGGCGAAGATTTTAGGGCAGGACGTTGGTGGTGGGAAGATGACAGCAAAAAAGAATGTGGATTACATAAATAATTTTCATAATCTTTTCTATACCCTAAGGGTTTTTAAAACCCTTAGGGTATAGAAAAATAAAACACTAAAAAAACATAAAACTATGCAAAATTCAAATCATTATTTAGACCAATTAGAAGACGAAGCAATTTATATTTTGCGAGAAACGGCAGCACAATTTGAAAGACCTGCTTTGTTGTTTTCGGGTGGCAAAGACTCGATAGTCTTGATACATTTGGCACTCAATGCCTTTCGCCCTGCGAAATTTCCTTTTCCGTTGGTGCATATCGACACAGGGCATAATTTTCCAGAAGCCATTGCGTTTCGAGATAAATTAGTGGCTCAAATTGGCGAAAAACTCATTGTTGGCTCAGTTGAGGACAGCATTAAAAAGTACAATTTGAAAGAAACGCAAGGTCGTTTTCCTTCTCGAAATTCTTTGCAAACATACAGTTTGCTTGATGTGATACAAGAAAATCTATTTGATGCTTGCATTGGTGGTGCAAGACGTGATGAGGAAAAAGCAAGAGCAAAAGAACGGATTTTTTCGGTACGTGATGACTTTGGGCAATGGGAGCCAAAATTACAACGTCCAGAATTATGGAATATTTTGAATGGAAAAATCCACAAAGGACACAATGTTAGAGTGTTTCCGATTAGTAATTGGACAGAATTAGACGTTTGGAATTACATTCAAAAATATAATATTGAATTGCCAAGTTTGTATTTTTCACACGAAAGAGAATGTATTGTGTATCAAGATAAATTAGTTGCAACGTCAAGTTTTATTCAGCCTTTGCCAACGGATACCGTTGTAAATGAGCAAGTTAGATACAGAACTGTTGGCGATATGACTTGTACGGCTGCTGTTCCCTCATCGGCTTCTACGGTTGCAGATATTATTCAAGAGATTATCGAAACCAGCATCAGCGAAAGAGGACAAACTCGTTTAGACGACCAACTTTCAGAGGCAGCAATGGAAGATAGAAAAAAACAAGGGTATTTTTAATAAAACAAAAACACCCTAAGGGTTTTTAAAACCCTTAGGGTCTAACATAAAAACATAACAAAATGAAAACACTAAAATTTATAACCGCAGGAAATGTAGATGATGGCAAAAGCACTTTAATAGGTCGTTTGCTCTACGATTCGAACAGTATTCACACAGACCAATTAGGCGTGTTGCAAAAGCAAACGAAATTGCAAAGTGGCGAAATTGATTTGTCTTTGATAACAGACGGGCTGCGTGCAGAACGTGAGCAAGGTATCACGATTGACGTTGCTTACAAGTATTTTTCGACCTCAAAACGCAAATTTATCATTGCAGATGCCCCAGGACACGAACAATATACTCGAAATATGATTACAGGAGCATCAAATGCAGATTTGATTATTTTGTTGGTTGATGCTCGAAAAGGAATTACAGAACAGACCAAAAGACACGCAAGTATTGGCTCATTGATGGGCATAAAAAAAGCTGTTGTTGCCATAAATAAAATGGATTTGGTGGGGAATTCGGAGGAAATATTTAACCAAATCAAAGCAGATTTCGAGCAAAAAAGTACAGAATTACACTATAACCAAATTATTTATATTCCTGTTAGTGCTTTGTTGGGTGATAATATTGTCGAAAAATCTGAAAATATGGCTTGGTATCAAGGTGAGGCTTTGTTGCCCTATTTGGAAAAAGTGGAATTGGACACTCTCGAAAAACAGGCTTCGAGGTTTCAGGTGCAATGGGTAATTCGTCCAAACACAGAGGAATATCACGATTACAGAGGTTATGCGGGTTTGGTTTTGAGTGGCACGTATAAAGTTGGTGATAAAGTGAAAGTTTTGCCTTCGGGAATTGAAACCATTATTGAGAAAATTGAACGAAAACAACAGTTGATTGACCTTGCAAAAGCTGGCGAAAATGTAACCATTCATTTGCAAAATAACATAGATATTAGTCGTGGTGATAGCATTGTGAAAATTGACGAATTGCCAAGAGAAGCAAATGAATTAAAAACGTGGTTGTGCTGGTTAGATACAACGCCAATACAATTAGGTAAAACGTATTTATTGCAGCACAGATTTAAAACGGTGCGAATAAAAGTGCAGTCTATTGAACAAAAATGGAATATCAATGAATGGCAATTTAGCAAAACTAACGAATTAAAGTTAAATGATATTGCACAAGTTACCATAAAATCTAATCAAAGTGTATTTTTTGATGCTTTTGATAAAATTTCAGCAAACGGACAAGCCATTTTAATTGACGAAACAAGTTATAATACGGTTGGGGCTTGTATGTTGTTGTAAAAAATAGCCCCACCCTAACCCTCCCCAAAAGGGAGGGGATAAAATGTCGGAGGGGAAAGTTCCCTCCCTTTTGGGGAGGGAGTTCAAGATTAAGAATTTATAAAGCCCCTCCCTTTTGGGGAGGGGTTGGGGTGGGGCAAAAACATAAAAAAATTACTACTATGAACAAACAAAAACCAAGAGTTATATTAGCTGGGGCAGGTTGTGGAGACCCTGATTTGATTACGGTAAAAGCCTTAAAATATTTGCAAAAAGCAGATGTTATTTTGACTGACCGACTTGTTTCGCCTGAATTAATTGCGGACAATGCCCGAAAAGATGCTATTGTGCATTATGTTGGCAAGCAATGTTCACGAGGTTTGACAACGCCACAAGAAGAAATTAATGAATTAATAGTCGAATATGCTTTGCAAAATAAGTTGGTTTTGCGGTTGAAAGGTGGTGATGCTTCGCTGTTTTCGAATATTTTAGACGAACTCGAAGTATTGCACGAAAATAATATTCCCTACGAAATTGTACCTGGGATTTCGGCAGCTTTTGGTGCGGCGGCGTACACAGGTATTCCGCTAACGGCTCGAAATAATGCAAGAGGTGTGCGTTTTTTGACACTTTTTGATTTGCCTTCGGTTACAAAAACGCAGTGGGCAGAGTGGGCAAAAACTGATGATACCTTAGTTTTTTATATGAGTGGCAAAAAAATGAATGAATTGGCAAAGGCTTTTATCGAGAATGGCGTGGAACTTTCAAAGGAAATTGCCATTGTGCAGCAAGCAACAACGCCGTTTCAAAAAACATCGACTTATTCATTCAATAGCTTGATTTACAAGCAATTACCAGAATTTGAATATGTACCAACTTTGCTAATTATTGGAAAAGTGGTCGAATTACACCATAAATTTGCGTGGTTTAAAGAGAAAAATCAACACGCATCTTATTTTGATAATCATAAAATTCATCAGGAATTGGTGGGAGTTTATGCGTAAAGTATTTACACAAATTATTTGTATATTTTTTTAAGTCCGTAGGACTGACATATTTATAGAATATACAATGACAAATTTGTAAAAACCCCGGGGGTGATATATGCCACCCCTACGGGGTTTTGGGTGAATTACACACATTTTTTGCTATAAATATTCCAGTCCTAACGGACTTAAAAATACTTGATAGTCAAAAAAACATAAAAAACTTGAAAATATGCTTACTGAAAATAAACTTAATTTGTTTAAAGACCTTGTAAATAAAGTTACAAGGGAAGAATTGATTTGGATAAATGGCTATGTTTCAGGGATTTTGGAACAAAAAAATTGGATACAAACAAGGGAAAATACGGTTATTGAAACTGTAAATTTGTTAGCAAGTCCGAATGGAACTTTGCCAAAACCAACCATTATTTACGGCACAGAAACAGGAAATTCTAAAAAAATTGCCTCACAATTACAGGCTTTTTTGAAGAAAAATAAGATTTCTGCAAAGGTTTTTGATGCCTCGCAATATGCCTTAGAGAAAATTGAGCAAGAAGAACTTTTGCTAATTGTGATGAGTACGCAAGGCGAAGGTGAACCTCCACAAAGTGCAGCGAAATTTTTTAATGCTTTGCACGACAGAAATTTCAACTTGCAAAACACAAAATTTGCAGTTTTTGGGCTTGGTGATACATCTTATCCTTTGTTTTGTCAGGCTGCGGCTGATGTTGATGGGCAATTAGAAAAATTGGGTGCAAAACGGATTTTGGAATTGCAAAAAACTGATGTCGATTTTACTGCAACAAGTCAAAAATGGATAGAAAATATTGCAAAAATTTTGGTAACAGAAGGAAACGGACTGAAGTCCATTCTACAGGAAAATTCAAGTAACAGACTAAAGTCTGTTATACAAGAAAACGGACTAAAGTCCGTTCTACAGAAAATTTATTCGGGCATTATCAAGCATAAAGTTGTGTTAAATGATAGAGGTTCTAACAAAGAAACCTATCATATTGAAATTGCAAATGACGAAAAAGTTACTTATTCGGCAGGTGATGCGTTGGGTATTTATCCAAAAAATGACACAAAAAGTATCGAAGAAGTATTGCAATTTTTTGATACAAGTGCCATAAAAAACCTTAGTGAAATTACTGAAATTTTGGCAACAAAAAGTATTAGAAACTTAGGTAAAAAAACAATTTCGGCTTTGGCTACACTTTTTGAAATTACAATTTCAGAAGAAAAAATAGATTTAATTGAGTTTTTAACAAAATATAAATTGAATAACAATAGCAAACAAAATATTGATATTCAACAAGTTATAGCTTTGTTAAATCCAATTACACCACGTTTATATTCTATTTCGTCTGCACCTGATGCCCACGAAAACGAAGTGCATTTAACAGTTGGTTTGCATAAGTTTAAAGTTGATGACACTGAAAAAATAGGTTTGGCTTCTGATTTTTTGGCTAATTATCCCAAAAATACACAGCTTGATTTTTACATTCATAAAAATCCAATTTTCAAACTTCCAGCCGAAGACAAAGACATTATTATGATAGGTGCAGGTACAGGAATTGCACCGTTTCGCAGTTTCTTGTTTCAACGTGATGCCGAAAATGCAAGCGGAAAAAATTGGTTAATTTTTGGGGAACAGCATTTTGCCTTAGATTTTTATTACCAAACAGAAATTCAAGAATTTCTTTCAACAGGAGTTTTGACAAAATTAGATACAGCTTTTTCGAGAGATACGAAAGAAAAAATTTATGTGCAACATCGACTAAAACAACAAGCAAATACACTGTATGAATGGCTCGAAAATGGTGCATATATTTATGTTTGTGGACAAAAAAATCCGATGAGTATTGACGTGGAAAATACAATTATTGAAATTATTGCAGAAAAAAATAAGATTTCAATAGAAAAAGCAACAGAAAAATTAGCGGAAATTGAGGCAGAAGGAAGGTATTTGAAAGATGTGTATTAAAATTATTTTACGTTGTTTAGTTACGTTGGCAATGGTGCTTTGCACGGGACTGCCTAAGTCTTGACAATCGTATAAAATCTAAATAATTTTCTTACGCTTGTCAAGGTCTTCGACCATTGCCAACGTAAGAAAATTTTAACAAAAAAACAGAAAATTATGAGCAAATTATCACCCATAGAACCCATAAAAACCGCAAGTGACGGTTTACGTGGCACATTAAAAGAAAGTTTGTTAGACAATTTTACAGGTGCAATTCGTCAAAATGATGAGGCATTGATAAAATTTCACGGAATGTATCAGCAAGATGACCGAGATAGGCGTGAGGAAAGGGCGGAGAAAAAACTCGAAAATTTGTATTCGTTTATGATACGTTTGCGGGTGCCTGCGGGTGTAATTTCAGCGGAACAATGGCTTGCTACACACGAAATTTCTGAACAATATGGCACAGGAACTTTGAAAATTACCACTCGACAAACTTTGCAATTGCACGGTTTATTGAAGCACCAACTTCGCCCAACTATTCAGGATTTTGCTTTGGCAAAACTCGATGCTATTGCGGCTTGTGGTGATGTAAATCGTAATGTTGTGTGCAGTTCTCACCCGCAAGTTTCGGAATTGCACCAAGAAATTTATGATTATGCCGATAAAATTTCGACTTTATTGTTGCCAAAAACACAGTCTTATTATGAAATTTGGGTTGATGGCGAAAAAATTTATGACAGAGTTAGCGAAATTGACCCTTTGTATCAAGACAGATATTTGCCTCGAAAGTTCAAAATTGCTATTGCCATTCCGCCTTCAAATGATGTTGATGTGTTTGCAAATGATATTGGATTAATTGCAATTATCGAAAATAATCAGCTAAAAGGCTTCAATATTGCAGTTGGTGGCGGTTTGTCGAACACACACGGAAATCCAAATACCTATTCTCGAATTGCTACCTTGATTGGTTTTACAGATAGCGAAGAAAAAACTTTGAAAGCTGTGTATGAAATTTTGACTATACAACGTGATTTTGGCAATAGAAGTGATAGAAAATTGGCAAGGCTCAAATATACGATTGACAATATGGGGCTTGAAAATTTCAAAACAGAACTAGAAAATCGTATTGGTTTTGCCTTGTTGCCCGCACAACCTTACCGTTTTACAGAGAGAAATGATAGGTTTGGTTGGTTAGAAAATCATCAAAATTTGTGGTATTACACCTTGTTTGTGGAACACGGCGTTGTGAAACCTTATCAAAAAGAATTGCTTTTTGAAGTGGCAAAATTAGGAATTTCAGATTTTCGTTTTACTTGTAATCAGAACTTAATTTTAGGCAATATTGCGGCAGAAAATAAACACAAAATTGTCAATTTATTGGCAAAATATGGCATTGAAGAAGCAGCATCACCGTTGCGTAAAAGTTCTATGGCTTGCGTTGCTTTGCCAACTTGTCCGTTGGCTTTGGCAGAAGCACAACGCTATTTACCTGATTTAGTTAGTAAAATTGAGCCTTTGACAAAGAAATATCATCTTGAAAATGACGAAATTATTATTCGTATGACAGGTTGCCCGAATGGTTGTGCAAGACCTTATTTGGCTGAAATTGCTTTTGTGGGAACTGCACCAAACGAATATAATTTGATGCTTGGTGGTGATAGATTAGGCACAAGGCTGAATAAAATCTACAAAAAACAAGTGAAAGAACCTGAAATTTTGGCAGAAGTTGATTTTCTTTTTGGAGAATATGTGGCGAAAAAACAAGAAAATGAAACTTTTGGAGATTTTACGAATAGGGTTTTTATGAATTAAAATGTAAGTTTTTATACGTTGTCAATGGTGCTTTTTGCACCTTGACAAGCGTATAAAAGTGTAGTTTCATAACAAAACTACGCTTGTCAAGACTTAGGCAGTCCCGTGCAAAGCACCATTGACAACGTAGCTAAACAACAAACAATGACAAAATACTTTACTATATTTCTATTTATAATTTTACAAACTTTTAACGGTTTTGCTCAACAAACTAAGCAAATTACACATCAAAAACTTGTTTGGTATGGCTATTATTTGACTTTGCAACTCAATGAAAAGTATTTTTTGACTTCCGAAATTCAAGAACGTCATTTTGTTGAACCTTTTGCACAACATCAATTTGTGTTGCGAAGTCATTTGCATAGAAATTTGGGACGTGGTTGGGACGTGGCTTTGGGAATGTGTTTGTTTTTGCAAAGTCCTAACGAAAACCCAAGCAAAAATGATTTGATAATTCCCGAATTGCGACCACATTTTGCGTTTGCACAGCAGCAAAAACTAAAATTTGGAAATCTAAATCAACGCTATCAAGTGGAAGCACGTTTTTTTCATCACACAGAAAATAATGAATTGGCAGAAAGTTATGATTTTGGAAATTTTAGGTTTCGTTATCAAATTGGTTTGGAAATTCCAATTTGGAAAAATAAAGCTACAAAACGTGAATTGTTAGCGGTAAAATTTAGTAATGAAATTATGGTAAATGTTGGCGAAAACATTGTTTATAATTTTTTTGACCAAAACAGAATGTACGTAGCCTTAAATTATAAAATTACGCCTAATTTATCTCTCGAAATGGGTTATTTGAATTGGTTTCAACAGCAAAAATCGGGAAATAAGTTTTATCAACGTGATATTTTACGTTTTACAGTTTTTCATAAAATTAAGCTGTATAAATAAATCTGTAGAACGGACTTTAGTCCGTTTTATGTACACAAAACAATGAACTTTATACAAATAACGGACTAAAGTCCGTTCTACAGTTAAAATTAAATCAAAATGACAAATACTTTATTTCCTATTTTCATAAAAACCGAAAAATTCCAATTTCTCATTATTGGTGGTGGTAAAATTGGTTTAGAAAAAACGCAAACTTTGCTAAAACAAAATCCTGATATTGCTTTGAAAGTGATAGCCATAGAAATTTGTGCAGAATTGAAAGAAGTATTTGCAAAATTTCCGCACATTGTTTGGGAAGAACGGAGTTTTCGGGACGAAGATTTGGAGAATATTAATTTTGTTGTCATTGCAACCGAAGATACAGAACTGAATATTGGTATCAAAAACAAGGCAAATGCCAAAGGAATTTTGGTGAATGCTGC
Organism: Cytophagales bacterium; assembly: GCA_043748455.1. Classification (GTDB taxonomy): domain Bacteria; phylum Bacteroidota; class Bacteroidia; order Cytophagales; family Thermoflexibacteraceae; genus JAAFKA01. The sequence continues at coordinate 933 of JAYTNF010000225.1, read as the reverse complement.
CGACCAACCTGCCTTGTGTGATTTTTATTTGGGTGCTATTGTGAACAAAGGAAATTTGAAAATTGCGATTTCAACAAATGGAAAATCTCCTGTTTTGGCTCGGCGTATGCGTGAACATTTGGAGGAAGCAATTCCTGATACAATTAATGATAGCATCGAGGAATTGAATAATTTTAGGAAAAATCATCGAGGCGAAATTGAAAAGAAAATCGCAACTTTAAACCAAGCAACGGCAGTTTTAGCCAAAAACCAAGCAAAAGAAACCGTAAAATACAAAAAACTTGCTTTTCAACTTACGGTTATATTTTTGGCTTTATTTGTTGGTTATGGTTTTTCTACGATTTTAACAGTTTCAGAATTGCAAACCCAAATTACCAAAATTCCAAATGAATTTTACGGAATGTTATTAGTTGGATTTTTTGCACAGTTGGTTGATGGTGCAGTTGGTTTGGGTTATGGCGTAACTTGTGCAACAAGTATGATGTTATTAGGCATTAGATTACCTGCAATTAGTGGTAGTATTCACACAGCCGAGATGTTTTCGAGTGCAATTAGTGGTTATTCGCACTATAAATTTGGGAATGTAAACAAAAAATTGCTATTTTGGTTAGCAACTTCGGGCGTAATTGGTGCAGTTTTGGGTGCGTTGTTACTCACATATTTAGGTAGCAGATTTGAAAATATTACTTACGGAATTTTGTCAATTTATACAATGTTAATTGGTATTCGGTTGATAAGCATTGCTTTTCGCAAGAAAATAGCCCGCAAAAAGATAAAAAATATTGGTGCTTTGGGCTTTGTTGGTGGCTTTTTAGATGCTTTTAGTGGCGGTGGTTGGGGTCCAATTGTTACATCTACTTTGTTATCGAAGGGCAGAAAATCAAGTTATGTAATTGGTACGGTGAGTTTATCGGAGTTTTTTGTAACTTTTTC
>JAYTNF010000224.1:0-2701 GCA_043748455.1 Cytophagales bacterium | reverse complement strand
TTTTTGCAAAAACTACAAACTTTTTTTCCAAAAATTTGTCATCATTTGATATAAGTGTAACCTTGTGTTTCCACCATAAATTCCATGATTACGGTTTGGATAATAAAAAGAATCAAACTGTTTTCCTGCCTTAATCAACGCATTTTGGAACAAAACTGCATTTTGAAAATGCACATTATCATCACCAGTTCCATGAATTAATAAATATGAACCTTTCAATTTATCAGCATGCATAATTGGCGAATTTCTATCATAACCATCTGCATTTTGGTCTGGTTTTTTCAAAAACCTTTCTGTATAAATTGAATCATAAAGTCTCCAAGTTGTTACGGGAGCAACTGCAATACCTGCTTTAAACGTATCTGCACCCACTGTCATACACAAAGAACTCATGTAACCACCATAACTCCAACCCCAAATTCCAATCCTACTTTTATCTACATAACTTTGCGAGCCAATATAATTTGCGGCTTCTACTTGGTCTTGCACTTCATATTTTCCCAAATTTGCGTAAGTGGCTTTTTTAAATATGCTACCTCTTGCAGTTGTGCCACGATTATCAACACAAGCTACTAAATAACCTTGTTGAGCCAAATAATGGTGATAATATAATTGTCCATCTGACCAAGCATCTTTTACACTTTGAGAAGCTGGACCTCCATAAACAAACATCAAAACAGGATATTTCTTTGTTGCATCAAAATCATTAGGCTTAATCCAATAGCCATGTAAAGTTGTGTTATCTTTGGTTTGGAATTTGAAAAATTCTTTTGGCATCAATCCAAAATTTTCAATTTGTTTTCTCAACTCTGCGTTATCTTCTCTTACTGATTTCAATTCATTTTTATCAGTTTTGAAAATACTCACTTTCATAGGATTTTTTGCACTTGTATTAAACAAAATATAATGGCTAAAATCTGGACTCATATTAACTGTATTTGTGCCTTTTTCTGTCGAAATCTTAGTTTTTTTCTTGCCATCAAGTGTGATACTATAAAAATGACGTTCTAATGGAGAATCTTCGGTTGAAGTAAAATAAATAAGATTTGGTTTTACATTTTCGTTAATTCCCACAAAATCAGCAACTTCCCAATTTCCATTTGTGATTTGACTGACTAATTTACTGCTATTTGCAGTAAAATCATACAAATAAAAATGCTTATAACCACCTTGCTCACTTGTCAAAATAAATTGCGTACCATTTTTCAAATAAATTAAATCATCAGCATATTCAACATCAACATAAGCATTTTCATCAATTTCTGCCCAAATCAAAGTGCTTTTTCCTGTACTTGCTTCTGCATGTAAAACTTCAAGTTTGTTTTGCAATCTGTTTAGGCGACGAATAGACAAAATTTCAGAATTATATGTCCATTTTACTCTCGGAATATACATATCAGTTTCTGTACCAATATCCATTTTTAAAGTTTGTGCAGTTGCCAAATTATAAGTAAAAATATTAACAATGGCATTTAATTCGCCTGCTTTTGGATATTTGAAACGATAATCAACAGGATATGCTTGCTTTTCGTCCCAATATTGCATGTTATATTCTTTTACTCGACTTTCGTCAAATTTATAGAAGGCAAGTTTTTTGCTATCTGGCGACCAGAAAAATGCTTGTGCAAATCCTAATTCTTCTTCATACACCCAATCTGTGCTGCCATTGATAATAGCATTAAATTTGCCATCATTTGTAATTTGTGTAATTTTATTTGTGGCTAATTCGCTGAAAAACAAGTTGTTATCACGCACAAAGGCAACTTTTGTTCCATCAGGTGAAAAAGTTGCATAACTTTGACGACCTTCTTCTGCTAATGATTTTAGAGTTTTTGTTGGCAAATCATACACATAATAATCTGCACGGAAAGAACGGCGGTAAATAGCTTCTGTGTTGGTAGTGAACAATAACTTTTTTTCATCAGCACTAAACGAATAATCATCAACTTCAATTTTAGGACTAAGCTGCGAAAAATCTACTAAGGTTTCTACTGCTTTTCCTGTTGTGATGTCATATTTTACAACGCCATTTTGTTCGAGAGAAGTGTAAAATTGCCCATTTTTAGACCAATTAATCCCAGAAACAGATTTTTCTTGAAAAACCCTGCGTTGATAAATATCTTCTAAGGTAAGTTTTGGAGTTTGTTTTTGGGCATTTGCAATATTACATAATAATAAAGTTGCTAATAAAAATAAACTTGTTAGTTTATTGATGGTTTTGTCTACTTGCATAAAAATTAAGGTTAAATATAAGGTATTTTATGCAAGCAAATTACCAAAAAATTACTAAAAGTTAAGATTAATATAGTTTTTTAGTAAATTTTAACAAACTCACAATAAAGTATGTAGCATAGACTTTAGTCTGTGCTTTTAACGTGCTGATAATTAATTAAATTTCTATTTTAGTCTGTGGAATTATTGCTTAATTATCAAGATATTGAAGGCACAGACTAAAGTCCAATGCTATTAAGCTAAGAAATTGGTTTTTGCCCCGTTAGGATAGGCTGTTCAGAATTTCCCCTATTTTCCCCCCAGTTTTTATACTATTCTGGGGAATTTTTTTCGGTAGTTTTTTAGGTCTTTTTCCTTGACTGTTTCCAGCCCTTTTTTAACTTATTCCTCCGAATAAGTACTACCAATACTTGCCAGTGTAAGCACAAAAACTGTCATTTGTCTATTAGACTTAGGATTAATTTTCTGT
>JAYTNF010000223.1:0-9608 GCA_043748455.1 Cytophagales bacterium | reverse complement strand
TTCGGGTTTTATGGTTGGAAGTAGGTCGGAACACGGTGGAATTATCAAAGATGGTGCAAAAATGGTAAATGCAATGGCAAATTCTGTTGTGCCAAAATTTACCATTATTGTAGGTAATTCGTATGGTGCGGGCAATTATGCGATGTGTGGCAAGGCTTATGACCCTCGTTTAATTTATAGTTGGGCAACAGGGCAATTAGCCGTAATGAGTGGTGCGGCGGCTGCAAATACCTTGTTGCAAATCAAAGTGGCTTCGCTAAAAGCAAAAGGTCAAGAAATTACACCTGAAGCCGAAAAAGAATTATTAGACGAAATCAAAGGCAAGTATGAAGAACAACTTTCGCCTTATTATGCGGCTTCTCGGATTTGGGTTGATGGAATTATTGCACCCGAAGAAACTCGCAAAGTGATTTCTATGGGTATTGAGGCTGCAAATCATTCGCCAATTACGAAAAGGTATAATGTGGGGGTGATACAGACGTAGTGAAGTTTTTACCTTTTGGAGAGTTTAAAACTTTCCAAAAGGTTTTTGTTTTCTAATTTTTGTTCACTATTTTTGCTTGTTCATTTTTTATAAATACTACAAATGTTTGATATAGAAAAAAATATTTTAGAAAAAGCCATACAAGTATTTCATCAAAATACAGGTTTAACTTTATTATTAGACAAGGAAGAAACAGCTAATAATTTGATAGACTGCACCTTAAAATTTATTAATCATAAAGGAAAAGAAAGTTTATTAGCAACAGAAATCAAAGGAACTATCAATAAAATAACAGCAAAATATATTATAAACCAATTTGAATTATACCGTTATAAATCTAAATCTACTATTCCTAACTTGCTGATTAGTAATTACATATCAGAAAATATTGCAAAAGAATTGATTGCAAATAATATTTGTTTTATAGATTGTGTTGGTAATAGTTATCTAAAAATAGAAAGTGTTTTTGTAATGGTTTTAGGTAAAAAAATGGAGATAGAAAAAACTTATACCAAACCCAAAGCCTTTCAAAGTACGGGTATTAAGTTGTTATTTGCCTTGTTTATCAATGAAAACTTATTAAACCAAACTTATCGAGAAATAGCAGAGTTTACAGGTATTGCAACAGGTTCTTTAAGTGAAATTTTTAAGAGTTTAAAGGAACATAATTTTTTAATAACCTTAAAAAATGGTGAAAAAGTATTGGTAAATCGTAAAAAATTACTTGAAAAATTCATTATTGGTTATCAAGAATATTTAAAACCAAAATTGAATAGCAAAAAATATAAGTTACTGAATAACAGTATATTAACTACTTGGAAAGAACTAAGTTTTGAAAATAAGTCCATTTTTTGGGGAGCAGAACCGGCAGCAGCTTTGCAAACAAATTATTTACGACCAGAACAATTAAGTATTTACACAGCTATTGATAGAAAGGAATTACTCCAACTATTTAGGGCTGTTCCCGATGAAAAAGGTAATTTAGAAATTCAAAATATATTTTGGACAATATCCTTACAAGATTTATTTCCGCAGAAAAACTGTGTGCCTCCTCTATTGGCTTATGTAGAGTTGATTTTGTCAGAGGATAGTAGAAATTTAGAAACAGCTAATATCATTTATGAAAAATACTTATCAAATTTCTTTGAAAGAAATTAGTCCCGAAGGACTGCACGAAATGTTCTTAGCTTTGCAACGAGGATTTCAAGTTTTTGGAATTGATTTTTTTCTGTTGGGGGCATTTGCAAGAGATATTTGGACTACACATCTGAACAATATTCGCACACAAAGAGCCACAAAAGATATAGATTTAGCTATTTTAGTTTCGAATAATGAGGAATATGACAACTTAATTAATTATTTAGTTGAAAATGAAAACTTTACAACCACAAAAAATAAATTTTGTTTGTTATTTAAACAGCGTATTCAAGTTGATATAATACCTTTTGGAGAAATTGAAAATACAGAAAATTATGATGTTTGGAATAAAGTAAATAATTTTCGTACTATTTCTACACTTGGTTTGCAAGAAGCCTACCAAAATAGTTCTATAATTAGCACTGAAAATAATTTGGAATTTAAGGCTACAAGTTTAGAAGCTATTGTTGTTTTAAAATTAATATCTTGGAATGATAGACCCGAACACAGACAAAAAGATGCAACAGATTTGGCTTTTATTTTAGAAAACTATTTTGAAATAATGAGTAATGAGATTTTCAATGAACATCATGATTTAATGCCTGATGGTGATAATTTAGATACAAATATTTGGGCTGCAAAAGTTTTAGGAAGACTAATTACACCTATTTTTGCCGAAAATGAAATATTGAAAACACAAATTATACAAATTTTAACTATTCAAACAACAAATAAAATTAGTAATTTAGCAACTGCAATGATGAATGATAGTGAGGAATATGAAAAATGTGTTCTGTTATTAAAAGCTATTTTGGAAGGAATTAAAGATAAAATAAATAATTGATTTTAGCAAGGTAAAATTTTTAAACTGTTGGAAAGGTTTTGTTATTTATTTCTTTACTTGCAATAAAATTTGATTTCCAAACTTGATTAAAAAAATTATGAACGAAAAACACCTTACTTATTTTAAAGTAGAAAACTTCAAACGGTTTGAAAGTTTTGAGATGGATAATATTGGGCAATTTAATTTGATTTTGGGAGATAATAATGTTGGCAAAACTTCGGTTTTGGAGGCGTTGGCTTTTGACGAAGAAAGCATTGAGAACTATATTTCTAATCTAACTGCAATTTTAAATCAAAGAAGTATTGTATTTTTGAGAGAGATGTATAATCGTGAAACTAATGATGTGGAGGATAATTATTTGACTTTTTTAATCAATAAAAATAAAAAAAATGAAAGTATTAAAACTGCATTTGCCTATAAAGACGGTAATATTCAAAAAATGAGTTTAGTAGCAGATACAGAAATTGCACTTTTTGAAAATTATTTAGAAGATTATCGTAGTTTTTATAAGACTAAAAATGAAGATGAAATTTCTTATAGGCTTTATTTGATGATGAAAGTAAATGATAAAAGTAAATTTATGCGTTGGCAAGCCTTAGCTTTTAGAAATCGTAATAAACAGCCGTTGCCTATTATATTTTTTGCACAAACTTATGAAAGTGATTTACTGAATTTTTACTTTGACTATACACAAAAAGATAGAAAAGATAAGTTTATTGAAACTCTAAAACTATTTATTCCGACCATTAAAGACATAGAACCAACTAAATGGTATGGGCGTGAGATGTTAGGAATACGTGAAATAGATAACTCTTTTATGCCACTATCAATGTATGGAGATGGAGTAAATAGGTTAGTACGTATTTTATTGCAATTACCAGCCTGCAAAGGTAAAAGATTAATGATAGACGAAGTAGATGCAGGAATTTTTCATCAAAGATTTACAACTTTTTGGCGATATATTTTAGAAGCTGCCAAACAAAATGATGTGCAGATTTTTGCAACTACGCATAATGTTGAATGTATTAGTTATTTTAAAGAGGTTTTAGAAAAAGATGAGTTTAAGCATTTGAGTTCACAAGCCCGAACTATTACACTTTTCCAAACAAAAGACAATAACGTACAAGCACGTACACGCAATTTTGAGGCTTTTCAAGAAGCTATTGACGAAGGTTATAACATTAGAGGAGGTGAATAATGGAAAAGAAAAAGATATTCATATTTGTAGAAGGCAATATTGACCTCCAAATAATTGCTGCATTTATTGCCCAAGTTTATAATTTTGAAAAACCAAAGAGTTTTAAGGGAGAGGTTACACTAACAAATGAACATAAAAATATAATACTTACCCTTAAAACCTTATCTGGTGATGATTTAAGTGGTTGTAGTGCAATAGAACACACTATAAAACAAGAAGATGTAAAAGATTACACCGCAAAAGGATACCAATGTTTTATAATTTTAGATGCAGATAATCCACAAAAAAATGCTAACAATGGTGGTTACGGACAAAGAAAAGAATGGCTCAAAAATATTATTCAAACAAATAATCTTTTATTAGATTTCTTTTTGTTACCTAATAACCAAGATGATGGAGATTTAGAAATTTTACTAAGAAAGTCTTTACCAACAGAACAACAAGGAATTATTACTTGCATAGAACAATTTAATAATTGCTTAGAAAGCTATAAACAAAATCAAAATCTAAGCAAACATCAAAATAAGGCGTTGCTTTACGAAACTTGCCACAAAGTTTTTAAAAACTTTAAATTTGATTATCAAAATAATGCTTTTGAGGATTTGAAAAAATGGTTTGATATTTTTTTAAGTTGATAAAAAAATATAGTTTGGAATATTTTTTAACCAAACCTTACGGAAAAATTTGAAGGCATTTTTTGAGAAAAATATTAACAAATTGTCGTAATTTCTATGTATTGAGGTTGCAAATCATTCGCCAATTATGAAAAAGTATCATTTTGGGGTAATATAGATTTGCTAAGAGTAAAAATTTATTTTATCTTTTTATGAAAGTTATGAAGCCTAATACTTTATTTAAAGATTTGGGGAGATAGGAAATTAAAGAGAATATTTACAAAACGTATAGAGCTTTTAGGATATTGGCAATAACTATTTAGTCATTTTGAGTAGAATCAAAATGACTAAACTTAAATATTTTTTTAGTTAAAATCTTTTTCTCTTAGGATATTTTTTGTTTGAAGTGCCACCAAAAGGGATTCTTACACCTGCCATTGCACGAAATAAATACATTAAATTACTTTGTTTAATTGTTGTATTATCCACGTATGCGTTTGTATGAATACCTAAATTACCTTCTGCAAATAAATAGAATTTATCAAAAGCTAATATTTCAGCACCCAAACCTGCGTTAAATGTGATTAATTGTATAAGTCTATCATTAAAAAACTTTGCCTCACCTGTTGCAGCTAAACCTGTTGGATTAGGAATATCAAAAGTTAAATTTGTATTAAGAAAAGAGAACCCACCAAAGGCATATAGTCCACCACCACCATTGTAAGAACCTAATAAATAGCGTTGATAATCTATGGAAGCCTCGATAGAGCTAATTTTACCTGTTGCAAGGAACATAAATGTACCATCAACAGGAAGATTTCCTAAGCCCATATTGTATCCAACACCAAAACGTACAACATTTTGTTCTAAAAAGCCATAAGAACCCAATAATTTGCCACCTACAATGGTTGGCATAAGTTCTGTGTCTATGATGGGGAAATTCTGAGCAGTGTAAACACTGTTATTTCCTCCGATATATCGGGTATAAGTACCTCCCAAACCCACACTAAGTTGTGCTTGTGCAATGTGTGTGAGTAAACTCAGACACAATATCCATAAAGATAAAATATTAAGTTTTTTCATAATATATGATGAATAAATAGTTTTAAGCTGGAATAAGATTTTCAAAAATAGTTTTTCAATATTTCATTTTAATTAACGCATTTCGTTTGCAAATTAACAAAATAAAACAGATTTCACAATTTTAAACCAATAACTTCGTAAATATTTAGCAAAATTGATACCTTATTTGAGTTTTATTCAGTAAATTATGGTAGTATTTTGGTGCTGATATTTTAAATCTGTTATTCTAAGCTATGTTGTGTAAAAATAAAATTATGTTTCAATTCCTATTTTTTTACCTTTGTAATCAAATAAACTCATATAAAATCATGCAACAACTTATAGAATGTGTCCCTAATTTTTCAGAAGGTCGGGATATGAGCATTATCAAACAAATTACAGACGAAATAGAAAGCGTAGAAGGCGTAAAATTATTAGATGTAGATGCAGGAAAAGCTACAAACCGTACTGTTGTAACTTTTGTAGGAACTCCTGAAGCTGTGATTGAGGCTGCATATTTGGCTATCAAAAAAGCTGGAGAAATCATTGACATGAGCAAACACAAAGGAGAACACCCTCGCATGGGTGCAACAGATGTTTGTCCATTGATTCCTATTGCCAATATCTCTATGGAAGAAACTGTCGTTTTTGCTCGGAAATTAGCCAAAATGGTAGGGGAGGAGCTGAATATTCCCATTTATTGCTATGAATCGGCAGCTTTTTTGCCAGAACGTCAAAATTTAGCAACCATTCGTGCAGGAGAATATGAGGCTTTGCCACAAAAAATGAAAATGCCCGAATGGAAACCTGATTTTGGACAAGCTATTTTTAATGCTAAAAGTGGGGCAACAGTAATTGGTGCAAGAGATTTTTTAATTGCCTATAATTTCAACTTAAACACAACTTCGGTAAGACGTGCAAATTCAGTGGCTTTTGATGTGCGTGAGGCTGGTCGTGTGGTGGAAAAAGATGGTAAAAAAGTTTTAGATGCAAACGGTGAATCTCTAAGAATTGCAGGAACTTGTCCATCTACAAAGGCTATTGGTTGGTTTATTGAGGAATATGGCATTGCACAAGTTTCTATGAACTTGACAAATATCAATATTACACCTTTGCATATTGCTTTTGATGAGATTTGTAAAAGTGCCACAAAACGAGGTTTGCGTGTAACAGGTTCTGAGTTAGTAGGTTTAGTTCCATTAAAAGTGATGCTTGATGCTGGTAAGTTTTTCTTAGAAAATCAACAACGCAGTTCAGGAGTTTCAGAAGCAGAACTGATTAAAATTGCAGTTAAAAGTATGGGAATGGACGAATTAAAACCGTTTGAGCCAAGTAAAAAAATCATTGAATATTTACTTAAAGATGAAAAAGCAACGCCTTTGGTCAATATGAAACTCAATGCTTTTGCAGATGAAACAGCTTCAGAATCTGCTGCCCCTGGTGGTGGTTCTATTTCGGCATACATAGGTGCTTTGGGAGTTTCTTTGGGTACAATGGTTGCAAATTTATCTTCGCACAAAAAAGGTTGGGACAACCGTTGGGCAGAATTTTCGGCTTGGGCAGAAAAAGGGCAATATTTGAAAGATGTTTTATTGCATTTAGTAGATGAAGATACAAAATCTTTTAATGCAATTATGGCTGCTTTTGCCTTGCCAAAAAGCAATGATGAAGAAAAACAAGTTCGTACACAAGCCATTCAAGATGCCACAAAATATGCGATTGAAGTTCCGTTAAAAGTTATGGAAACAAGTTTGCAAAGTTTTGAATTATTAAAAGCTATGGCAGAAATTGGCAATCCAAATTCAGTTTCTGATGCAGGTGTTGGTGCTTTGTGTGCTTGTGCTGCGGTGCGTGGTGCCTATTTGAATGTAAAAATTAATGCAAGTTCTTACAAAGATAAAGATTTTGTTAATGCAATTTTAGCAAAATCACAAAATGTTGAGAATCAAGCTATTAAGCTAGAAAAAGAGGTTTTGGAAATTGTGAATGAGAAAATAAAATAAGTTTTAAAAGAATTATGAATTATGAATTATGAATTATGAATTATTTTGTACGTCAAATATTTCATAATTCATAATTCATAGTTTTTTTTACGTTAAATAATTCATAATTCATAATTCATAATTCTTTTTACCTTATCAAGGTAACAATTCCTTGCTTAATAGTTGGTCTTCCTATACTGTCGTAATAATCTATTTGAAAAGCATAAACTCCTGTTGGTGCTAATGTTCCTGATAAACCTGTCCCGTCCCAGCCTGTTTCGGCATTGGCACTTTCAAAGACAATAGTTCCCCATTGACTAAAAATTGTCATCTTATAATTTGTCAAAAATTTACTTGTTGTTGGTCTGAAAACATCATTTAAACCATCACCATTTGGAGAAAATGCGTTAGGAATTTCAAATTCAGATGGCAAACGGACAGCAAAAATATTAGAATAACTCACACCTTCTGGGCTTATAATTCGCAAACGATAACTTACATTTGGCGAAGTAAATGCACTTTTTAAGTCTGAATATGACATGCCACTTACAGGAATTACTGTAACATCTTTGTCTATAATTTTTTCTAAAAATACCTGCGAACCACTTGGAAAAGAGCCTTGCCAAGAAAGCAATACATTTTGTGGGTCTTCTGTACCTTTGAGTAAAACATTGCAAACTGCCGCACTTTTTGGTGATTTATTGCCACATAAATCTAAATAGGTTATATTATAGCAATAAAGTTTTTCGTTAATTTTGACTTTAATATCTGAATATTTTGTCAAATTTCCACTCAAAATAATATCATTTTCTACTACTCCATCAACGGTTTTGCTAATAATAATAGTTTTTGCAGTATCACCTGCTGCATATTTCCAAGTCAAATCTATTTGAGAATTTTGAGTAGAAACTATTGGGCTTTGCACAACTTTTGGGACAGAAGATGCAATGGCTGTAACACTGCGGTTAATACTAATAGACCTACTTTTCCCACCATGCAAGACTAATTCTACTCTATACATGTAAGTTTTATTGCAAGTTATCTTTTTATCTGCATAATTTGTTGCATTGAGTGAGCTAAGTGTTGTAATTAATACATTATCTCTGTAAACTTCATAACTCACAAATCCAAAATATAGCGGAATATCCCACGATAATAAATTTTGTTGTGCCTGTGCTGTAACTTGTAAATTTACAGTTCCAATAGCTTCTGTGGCTTGTGTGGTGGTATTTTTACACTTATCAAAAGGATTTATGCGATAAATATAACTGTCAATATCTAAATTTCTATTTGTCAAAACTAAACTTGTTGTAGAAGGTGCAAGGTCTGTTAGCTTTTTTAGGCTTGTCGTTTCGTTTAATTCTTCTAATTTATAACTATTTTCAGCATTTTGCTCAAATGTAAGTTCTATGTTAGCATTTGACAAAACTTTCACTTGTTTGAATAAAGCTGGGCTTACTCGTGATAATGGTGTAATGGTTTGCATAGCTATTCCACAAGTGCCTGCACCTGCAATAAAACCAGAAACCGTTATGGTTTTGGGCATAGTATTCGTATATTGGTGCGTTGTGCTTGTGAGTCCTGTAACGGTGCTTTGTGCTGTGCCATCTCCATAATCTATCATATATTGCGGCATTCCATTGCTCAATATTTTTACATTGACAATATTATCACCACAAAATTCTACAACAAATTTTGGAGTTTCGTTATCATAAACGGTAATTGTTTGGGTTTTTGTGCCCATAAATCCGCCTACTAATTGCTGAATGGTGTAGGTGCCTGCTTTGGTATAAGGTTGCGAAACAGCTTCGGGTTTCAAACCAGCACCTTGTCCAAAATCATACAAAACAGAAGGTATGCCCGATGTATTGATAGCTGTAACGGTTAAAGGTGCGCAGCCACTTGTTTTGTCAAGAGTAAATTGTGCAAAACTTTGGTAAGTTGATAGCAATAAAATTGCACAAAAACTTAGCAAAAATTTATATTTTAACTTATTTTTTGGGTATTTCTGGTATTTATTTGGTTTGGTATTTTGTATTGCTTTCATAACAACTTCCTAACGAGTTTATATAGAGTTTATCTAAGGCACATTCAACTTTAAAATGCAAAGGTATGAAATTGCTTTTAAACCTATTACGTAAATCAGCAATATTTGTTTATTTTGTGGAATTTTCTAAAATAATCTCATTATGTAATGTAAGTTGCGTAGAATAAAATAGTAAAATCTTTGCAAAAAGTATAATTTTGTAATTATTCAAGCCACAAAATTAACTTTATGAAAGATTTT
>JAYTNF010000222.1:0-10111 GCA_043748455.1 Cytophagales bacterium | reverse complement strand
CTTTCGGTAAGCTAAAACAGAAAATTAATCCTAAGTCTAATAGACAAATGACAGTTTTTGTGCTTACACTGGCAAGTATTGGTAGTACTTATTCGGAGGCAGAAGTTAAAAAAGGGCTGGAAACAGTCAAGGAAAAAGACCTAAAAAACTACCGAAAAAATTCCCCAGAATAGTATAAAAACTGGGGGGGGAATAGGGGAAATTCTGAACAGCCTATCCTTGGGGCTTAAATAATCAATATCCTCACGAGATTTTTGATATTGCTATTAAAAATCCTATTGTAACCTCTATTATTAGGGAAAAAACCAATTTCTTAGCCATGATGGGCTACCAAATCGGACAACTTGAATACAAAGATGGTGAGGAAATTTTCATACCAAAAGAAAATACAGAAATTCGCAGCTTTTTGAGAAACATTAATTTTAAAGATTATGTCTATCGGACAGCTAAAAATATTTATTGGCTCAACCACGCCTTTGCAGAAGTCGTTATCGGCTCAAATGGAAAAATTATTAATGTTTCCACACACGACACCACACATTGCAGATACAGTTTGCAAAATGAATTTGGTCGCATCAATCATTGCTATATCAATGCAAATTGGGACAAAATCACCTCTGAAAACAGCAAATATACCCTAACTCGTGAGTTAATTCAACGTGATTTTAACCCTGTACAAGATTTACAAAATAGAGTATCAGCAGGAAACCGATATATTTATTCTTTGTATGAACCCGAATTAACCGCCACGTATTACCCAATGGCAGCTTGGCACGCAGCTATAAACGCAAAAGTTTTAGAATGGGCAAACCAAATTCCTCAATACAAATCAGCGTTGATGAAAAACCAACTTTCCGCAGATTATTTGATAGAAATTGCAGGAGCTTACTGGGAAAAAAGGTATTCAGATTGGCACGAAAAACCAGAGCTAAAAGCAACAAGAGTTATAGAAGTAAAAACAGAAATTCAAGACAATTTAACAGGTGCAGAAAATGCCTCTAAAACCATTTTTGCCCCTATGGAAGTAGATATGTTACAAGGAAAGCAATATTCTTTTATCAAAATTACCAAAATTAACAATACTGAAAATGATGGAAGATACATTCAAGACAGCCAAGAAGCCTGTTCTTTATTGCTTTTTGCACTTGGAATGCCTGTAGATTTATTAGGAAATTTGCCTTCATCATCGGGAATGGGTGGCGGAAGTGGCACACCAACTCGTGAACATTTTAATATTTATGTCAAAAAAATTCAACCACAGCAAGAACTTATTCTCGAAACTTTTAACCGACTAATTTTTCCTTTTAATGGTTGGGAAGGGTGGGAAATTCGTTTTAAAATTCCAATGCTACAAACATTAGACAAAGTAACACCAGAACAGAGAAACTAAAATAATCAGTTATCAGTAAACAGTTATCAGTTAAAAAAAATGATAACTGTTTACTGATAACTATTTACTGATAACTGATATGTTTAAAGACACCGAAGATTTCCAACAATATTTACCTGTTACCAATACTTTTAGCATTGAAGCAGCCAACTATGCGATAAATAAAGCCATTCGTGGTTTTATTATTCCCAACATTTCTCAAACCGAATATGAAAGTTTATTAGCTGATTATCAAGCTAATACACTAAATAATATTCGTTTACAAGCGTGGAAATATATACAAGAAATTACCGCAAATTTTGCCTTTGCTTTTCATCTGCCTTTTGGAGATGTCCAAGCTTCAAGTGGTACTATGTCCAGAATAGAAAATGAAAATCATAAATCTTTGTTCAAATACCAAAAGCAAGAAATGAAAGAGGAAGCCATAAAAACAGGCTTAGAAATCTTAGAAATTCTCTTGCAATTTATGGAAACTAACAAAGCTGAGTTTCCTTTGTGGACAGCATCACCATTTTATACCATACACTTAGAATATTTTTTGCAAACTGCGGAACAGTTCTCAAAATCTGTACCTATTGGAAACAGCCGACTTTTATTTAAACAAATAAAACCTCTTTTGTTTGAAAATGAAGAACTCTATTTAGTGCCTTTATTGGGCGAAGAATTGTATTTGGAACTCAAAAACAAGTTAAAAAATAACAATTTATCGGCAATAGAAAAAATATTGCAAGACAAAATCAATGCCTATTTATCAAGAATGATTATGTTTAAAGCAATTCCTTATCTTAATATTTCTTTCAAAGATGGACTAATTCGCTATACTGCAAAAGATGATGACAATACCAAACAAGAGAGCCAAACTCCCGATAATCATTTAGCTTTTCTTTTGCGTGATTTGCAACTGCAAAGTGAAACTCGAAAAACGTTACTCATAGAATTTCTGCAAAAACAGTTTACAGACTTTGCGGAATTTGCCAATTTCCAAACAAGCAAATTCTACAAACCACCAATTTTAATTGTAGAACCTATTATTATGAACACAAAAAAAGATACAACTTTCTTTTTTTAAAAACACTTTTGGAAAGTTTTTTTACTTTCCAAAAGTTCGTTACTACAACAACAAACTTTCCAAAAGTTGAAAAAACTTTCCAAAAGTTCGTTACTACAACAACAAACTTTCCAAAAGTTGAAAAAACTTTTGGAAAGTAAAACAGTAAAAAACGTGAACTACCTACAAATTTTCGGTTTCAAAATCTATTTTGCAATCCATTATAAAGAACTTTCACAAGCCCAGCTAAACTATTTAGCAAAAGTTTTTTATTTGCCAAATCTACCCAAACCTTTGCTATTTGCGATATTTTCGCAAATAGTCATAGTGCGTAATTGGTATTTTAAACTATTTCTGAAAATTTGGAAATACCTACAATTTGAAACTTTCTTTCATTTTGCAAATCAGGTACAAAAACTATTTTTAGCAGATAAGCATATACTTATCATTCCTAAAAATGAAAATAATAGGGAAAAAGCCACACTTTTATACAGGCGACAAGCCATGTCTTTTATAGAATTTGTACGTTTAAGCTACTATTTTTCTTTATTATCAGTCCAAAACCAAGAAGAAAAAACGGAAGAAAACTTACAAGAACTCACAAAAACAATGAATTATTTGTTGGCAGTTTCTTTTCACCCAATCGGACAGGTTTATCAAGATGAAAAAGTAGAAGAAAAAGCAAAGCTATTTGAAAATTTGCACCCACTCATCAAATATCCAATCATAGAAAGTATTAGAAAAGAGTTTGATGAACTCATTGAAAGCTATGATTTAATTTTTAGCAAATCGGACAGCACAAAAGTTAGTATCCATAAAATTGAAGAAATGCAACTCAATTGGTTGCAAGTAGCACGCAACAGGGCAGCACACATTACAGAGCTTGACAAATTGTTACACCTTGATGCAAGTATTGTTTTGTTTGATTATAACGAATTAATTAGAGAGACTAAATAATTATGAATTATGAATTATGAATTATTTCATACGTCAAAAAAACAATAATTCATAATTCATAATTATAAAATGATTCATAATTCATAATTCATAATTCATAATTCATAACTCATAACTATTTTACAACTATGAAGATAACAGATTATCCCGCATATTTCCGCCAAATAGCCACAGAAAATATAGCTATTTCGCACACAGTCGCCAAGCCAAAATTCGGAAGAATGGAGTTTGATGAAGACCTAATTTCTGTAAAAAAAGGAGGAATTAGCACAAAAACACCTTGCTTGTTTGTAGGTTTTCCACGTGCCAATGTAACAGATTTGTTGTCCGACAATCCACACAATCAAACCCAAGTTGTTATGATGATAGTCAAAAACTGTAAAGCTGATGATTTTGTAGGAATTGATGCAACAATTAAAGAATGTGAAGCTATTGGCTATCAAATTTTAGGAAGGTTGTATAAAGATTATACCGAAGCAAAATTACAAGGTTTTGACAGAAATTCAATCACAATTTCTGAGGTCATGCGTAAACCAGATATTCAAGATTACGGAATATTATTTGAATTTGTTTTGCACCGAAGTATTAGCCCTGAGATTTATTATAAACCTAATGAATGGAGTGTTTAGTTATAAGTTATGAGTTATGAGTTATGAGTTATGAGTTGTTTTTTTGACGTGAAAAAACTCATAACTCATAACTTTTTAACTACCTCCTCCGCCAATCTATACCCAATCATACCTCTTAAACTACTCAAACGACCATAAAAAGCCCTACAATACCATTGCTTAGTTTTTTTGCTATTTTTTTTATCATTGGCTTTGCGACCTCTACCTGCACCCATATCCACAAACTTACCTTTAAGCATAAACTTAAAGCTGCAAATAATTTCAGTTCCTGATATTTTTGTATCAACCCGCAAACTTGCTTTTAATTCGCCAGTTTCTATGACTTTGAGCCTGTCAATATTGTCCGATAGGATTTGACGAGTTCGTAAAGCCCAGCCCGAAACCGACTCTAAGGTGTCTTGATTTATCATAGTTTTTCAAATTATGAATTATGAATTATGAATTATTTTTTTGACTTATAAATTATAAAAATTCATAATTCATAATTCATAATTCATAATTCATAATTCTTTACCCTCTTTTTTCTAAAATAATTTTGTGCAAATCTTGAATGGTTTTTTCTTTTTCATTCACAACTTGTTTGTAATCTCTTGTTTGTTCAGCTAATAGTCCCTCATAACGAGTTATCATTTTATCTTCTTTTTCCGCAGCTTGTTTGCGAATATTGGCTTCTTCTTCACGCCAAGTATTATTTTGTTCTTTGTTATCTGTCCGTTGTTGATGCGTCAAATAAGCCAAAACCCCGATAATGCCTAATTTTTCAATCATACTTTTTAGGTCAAACTCCCCAGA
This sequence comes from Cytophagales bacterium, assembly GCA_043748455.1. GTDB lineage: Bacteria > Bacteroidota > Bacteroidia > Cytophagales > Thermoflexibacteraceae > JAAFKA01. Next base: position 5,295 of record JAYTNF010000222.1, on the reverse strand, counting down.
CATCACCGCAGGAACTTCTAACAAAGGCAAAAACAACAACAAAGGATTATAATGGAAATCATCAAAAATGCTTACTAAATATTTAAAAATTATAGACATAAGTGTATGTAAGGTTTGTGAAAGTTTTTATCACAAAGTTCACACATCACACACAAAAACAAAAGGACAGGTTTTAATTATCAGATATGAAATATGAAATATTTTTTATAGATTTGCATATCATACAAAATTACTATGCTCAAACAAGAACAAATAGACCTAATTAAAAAAGACTTAGCTATTTTATATAGGCAAAAAGCAAAATATGCTTTGCATATAGAAGAAGCAAGAACACAAATAGAAGAACTTACTGCACAAGTAGAGCAATATCCAAAAGATACAGAGCTACAAACAGAATTACAAAGAATGATAGTCTTGTTAGAAAATCTAAGCAAACACTATGAACTAACAACTAATAAAATAAATGGTGCTGAATGGCTTTTAGAAACCTAAAACTTGTAAAAGAAATGAATAATCCAGATAAAATGCCCGAAGAAGAAAAAACAAATTTCATCAAAATACTCGTAAATACGGAAAAAATAATGATGGAATTGGAACAAGAAATGCAACAAGATAACCAAATCATCGACAAAATTATCGAGGAAATTATCTTGCTAAAAGCACAAGATTACAAAAACCAAAAAGCAGCTTAAGAAAAACCTGTCCTTTGAAACTTTTGCCAAAATAGAGAACTTTGTTCCATGGCACAATTCAGAGATAGTATAGAAATGAAAGTCATTATACAAGGCACAGAAGCCATTAATGAACTTGGAAAATTAGAGGCAGAAGCAAAAGATTTGCGTTTGTCATTAAAAGATATTGCTAAAGAAAATGAAGGTTTTAAACAATTAGAAGTTTCTGCAAAGAATTTAGAAAAACAATACAGCAAACTTGATGAAACTCTAAAAACCCATACAAGTACCCAAACCATTAGCAAAAATAAAGTTGATGAATTAACGACCAAAATTCAAGAACTTGAACAGGCAGAAGTAAAAGACGAAAAGCAAATCAAAGAACTCAACAAACAAAGAGAGTTTCATAACCGTTTGCTTACAAATTCCACAGACAACATAGAAAATACAAATTTGCGTTTAGCTGCCAATGCAGCCGAAATGAAAAAAGTGCAATCAGAATTAAAAACAACCGCAAAATTTACTCAAGAGTACATAGATACAAACGCAAAAATTGCAGGTGCAGAACAAAAAATAAAAGAATTGCGAGAAGAATATGGCTTGACAGCCATGACTATGCAACAACTGCGAAAATATCAAGGTGAGTTAAATAGAGAACTTGATAATGTAACATTCGGCACACAGGCGTACAAAGATTTAAAAATCAAAATTCAAGAGGTTAGCAACACCATTTTAAGTCAAAAAAATGATGTAAAAACTGTAACCCAAGATTTTAAAGTTTTAGTCGCAACAGTTGGACTTGCAGGCATGACCATTGAACAATTAGGAGATTATCAAAAAGAGCTAAATCAAGAATTGAAAGGCGTTGTTTTTGGCACAGATGCGTATAAAAATTTAAAAAATAGAATCCAAGATGTTAATAATGCCATAGAAAATCAACAAGCAGATTTAAAAACAACCACCAAGTATTTTAAAGAATTAATTAGCATTGTTGGCATATCAGGTTTAAATATTGAACAATTAGCAGATTATCAAAAAGAACTTAATCAAGAACTGAATGGCGTTGTTTTTGGTACGCAAGCCTACAAAGATTTAAAAAATAAAATCCAAGAAGTAAATGGCGTAATTGAAAATCAAAAAGCAGATTTAAAAGCAAGCACCCAAGATTTTAAGGCTCTTAGAGCAGCAGTCGGACTTGCAGGCATGACCATTGAACAATTAGGAGATTATCAAAAACAACTCAATCAAGAACTTAATGGCGTTGTTTTTGGTACAGCAGCCTATAAAGATTTAAAAAATAGAATCCAAGAAGTAAGTGGCGTGATTAAAAATCAACAAAAGGACCTTCAAGACACCCGCACAGGCTGGCAAAAATTCAAAGATGAAATCAAAGGTTTTGGCGTGGCGACACTGGGCAATATTGGCGGAGAAATTGCCATGCGTGCTTTTGATGGAATGACTCAAGCACTTGTGGGAACTGTAAGTCAAGCTGCAAAACTTTCTGATGAATTGGCAGACATTCAACGGTTTACAGGACTTAGTACAGAAGAAACCAAAAAGCTAAATTCAGAATTATCGGCACTCAACACCAGAACAGGCACAGGAGATTTAAGAGAAATTACCATGATTGGTGGACAACTCGGCGTGGCAAAAGAGGAAATTCTTGGCTTTGTAACATCTATTGACAAAGCCAATGTGGCACTTTCAAAAGAATTTGGAGGCAGTGCAGAGGCAGTGGCAAACGCATTAGGTAAAATCAAAAACCTATTTGCAGAAACCAAAAATATGAAATTTGGTGAGGCAATGGAAAGAATAGGCTCTGCACTCACAGCAGCAGGTGCAAGTTCCTCAGCTTCAGCCCCACAAATTTCAGACTTTGCACAAAGACTTGGTGCCATAGGTGAATTAGGTCCAAAACTAACCCAAACTTTGGGTTTGGGAACTGCACTATTAGACTTAGGTTTGAGTTCTGAAATTGCAGCTTCTGGTTTGCAAGCATTATTTATTACAGCAGGTAAAGAAGCTGAATCTTTTGCCAAACAGATAGGAATTTCTGTGGAGGAGTTTAAAAAATTGCAAAACAATGACCCAAATAAAATGCTTATTGATTTGGCAAAATCTTTTAAAGGTTTAGACAATGATGAAGTTTTGGCAGGTTTGTTACGTATGAAAATTACGTCTGGCGAAACGGTAAAAGTCATGGCACTTTTGAAAGATAACACCGAAAAAGTAAGTGCAGCTCAAACTTTAATGGCTAATGAATTTGCCAATAATACCAAATTACAAGATGCTTTTAATGCAAAAATGTCCACTTTTGGAGCCCAAGTAGATTTGGCAAAAAAAGAAATTAACGGACTTGTGGCAGGTTTGACATCGGCTTTATTGCCTGCTATGACAAAGATTGTTGAAAAAACTGTTGCCTTTGTCATCATTTTAAAGGAATTGCCCAAGTTTCTTAAAGATAATAGAGAAGTTATTGCCACCTTAGTTTTTGCCTTGATAGGTTTCAATTCATCTTTAATTGCAACACAGGCTAATATATTAAGAACTAATTTTAATTTTGTTGTCCTCAACGCAACTATGAGGGCTGCAACCCTTCTGATGCCCATAATTACCACTGCAACTGCAGCTTGGAATGCGGTTTTGGCTTTAAATCCTTTGGGTTTGGTTATTATTGCCATTGCCGCCTTGGTGGTTGGCATGACCTATTTATATAACACAAACGAAAAAGTTAAGCAAGGAATTGACACCCTTTGGGAAGCCTATAAAACTTTTGTGGGTGCAGTTATAGATTTTTGGGTAAATGTTTTAACATTAGATTTTTCAGGTGCTTTTGATACCTTAATCACTGCATTTAAAAAAGTAAAAAACATTTTTGCAGAAGGCATCACCCCAACCATCAACGAACCTGTTGGCTCAAAATTGCAAAGCAATGAATTTAAACAACAACAGCAAAAGCAAAATAAAAAAGATGCTGGAGGTTTATTATTCAGTTTTGAACCCGAAGAAAAACCCAAACAAAATGACCTTGAATACATGAGCTACGAAGATGCAGCTCTTATTGCAGCCAATAAAAAACGTGCCGCAGATGGTGCCGCAGCCGACAAAGCCGAAAATGATAAAAAAGATGCAGCCGCAAAAGAACGGAATAACAAACTGAAAGAAGATAGATTAAAGGCTGAAAAAGATGCAAATGAAGCCATTGCAGCTTTAAAATTAGAACTTTTAAAAGATGAAGAACAGAAAGAAATTGCACAGGCGAAATTAGCAAATGCCAAAAGTTTAGAAAAATATCAAGAGTTGTTTGCAAACAAAATGATTTCTAAACTGCAATTTGACGAAATATCAACATTGCAACAAGAAACTTTAAACCAAAAATTGTTTGAAATTGACAACAAATGGCGTGCAAAAACAGCAGAAGAAATTTTAGCAGCTAACAAAAAAACTTTTGATGAAAAGCTAAAAAACTTAGAAAGTGATAAAAGTTTAGACGATGCTCAGGCAGGTTTAAACAATGTCAATGCAGCCGCTGATGTTGCTGATAAGTTTAGCGAAACACCAGAATTGCAAGACGCAGCCTTAGCAGCCTTAGATTATGACCAAAAACAAGCTGCATTAGATAGAGAAGCAGATTTTCTAAACCAAAAATTGGAGTTGTATCGTGAAAATAGACTTCTAACAAAGGAGTTGGATCGTGAAAATGGACTTCTAACAAAGGAGTTGGAAGATGGTTTTATGGCTCAACAAACGGATATTATTGCCAAAAAAGCCGAATTAGAGTTAAGTAATGCCAAAAGAATTAGTACAGAAAAAGAGTTATTACGCAAAAAAGAAAGTGATGGTATTCGCAAAGGTTTAACCCAAATTGGCACTGCTGCAGGCAGTATTGCAAGTTCTTTAGAACAATTAGGCATCAAAAATTCCGCATTTGGTAAAGCCTTGGCACTTACTCAAATTGCCATTAGTACAGGAACTGCATTGGCAGAATCTATACCTTTGGCGATTAAAGCTGCATCAATGTCAGGTCCTGCTGCTCCTTTTGTGTTTGCAGGAACTTTGGCAACCATCACAGCCACTGTTTTGGGAAGTATTGCCCAAGCAAAATCTGTTATAGAAGCTGCACCAACTCCAACAGCTTCTGCAAAAGGTGCAGAAAGTGGGGCAAGTGGTGGCGGAAATTCGGGTTATGTGGTTGGTGGTTACACAGGTGATGGCAATATCTATGAGGTGGCAGGTGTGGTGCACAAAGGCGAATATGTAATCCCTGCACACTTATTGAAAGTGCCACAAATTGCAAATTTTGCAGCCATGACAGAAAGCATACGCACAAATAAAGCAGGGTTTATAGAAGGTGGTTATGTGGGAAATACAGCAACAACAAACTATAATCCATTGAAAAACAACACGCAAAACATTGATAATCAACAAAATACATTTAACATGCAAATTATGCAAACAATGAATATGTTATTAGAAAAAGTTTCGCAAGTAAATATAAAACCTGCTATTGTGGTGGCTACTGATATGTCAGAGGCACTGATTGAGAAGGCAGTTTTAGACAAAGATGTGAAAATTTAAAGTTTGGTTTTGAAACACCAAACTTTCCAAAAGCAAAAAAGCTTTT
>JAYTNF010000221.1:0-9289 GCA_043748455.1 Cytophagales bacterium | reverse complement strand
GAAATAGAAGGCTGCCGTTATAAATTATTATTGGAATATGAGAAATATTTAACAAATAGTAGGTTATTATATTTTAGTGTGCAAAGATTAAATGAAGGTACAAATACCTATTTTTCTGTTTGTGGTATAAAGCATGGAGATAGTAATAGTTATTCTAGTTTTCTTGGTATTGCTTATTTTATACAAGAAAAATTTAAAAATTTATTAAGCAAAGAAGATTACTTCAAACAAGATAATTCTACTGCACTAAATTTGAATATAATCAATGAAGAAGTAAAAAAAATATCAAATTATATAAACCCAAATTTAAGTAACGAGTTCTTATATAACCTAAATAAATATGCAGTTACTTGGTTATCTTATACTCCAAATAATTTTAATAAATTAGATATTGGTTATATTTATAATCAATTACACTATGAAAAAAATTAGTGCTTTTGCAAAACTTGCCACAATAGGTAATTTTCCTTATATCAAAAGAGAGTTTTTAGATAACAAAGATTATCAACCTTTTTTTGAGGCTCTATCAACTTTGAGCATACGTGATATTCTCAAAAAAGAGTATGCAGAATATTTGTTAGAAATTCCTAATGATGCTTTCCTATTTATCAAAACACTTCAAAATAAAATAGCTTTTGAATATGAAGGTGCTGTAAGGGCAAATTCAAAAAGATTATATAAAAATACTTGGGAAGGGACTTCCTTTAATAGTTTGTTGTACAGATTTAATAAAATGTATTTTTCAAATGAAAGTAAAGAAAAATTGTTTATAAAAAAATGGTTAAAAGAACTGGGAATAGCTGATGATATACAATTTATTTGGGACGAGCAAATAGGTACAAGGATAAAACTTTATCGTAATAACAAAGAATTAGATTTAACAGATTTAGGATTTGGTGTTACACAACTTTTGCCCATTCTTATTCATATTGTGATTTGTAAAACAGAATATTTGATTATTGAAGAACCCGAAAACAGTTTGCACCCAGATTTTCAATCAAAATTGGCAGATTTATTTGTTGATGCTTATGAACAATTTAAGGTTAAATTTATTCTCGAAACACATAGTGAGTATTTTATACGAAAATTACAAGTTCTGACAAAAAAAGGTGTAATTTCCACAGAACATACTGTAATTTATTATGAAAATAGCTTGCCAAATAACAATATGAAAATTACTATTGGTAGTAATGGTAATATTTCTAATGATTTTGGTAAAGGTTTTACTGATGAAGGGGATAGTTTAGCATTTGAACTTTATGATTTACCTAACCTGTAATACGTCTTGACTAAAACACCTTACATAAAACATTTAAGAAAAGAGCATAGTTTTTTAAAATCGGGTTGTGAGCTATTCCAATCAAACATTGTTAAACCTCTTTCTTTGAGTAAAGTATAGACTTCATTACGTTGTCCACTATTACCACGTTTATCTTCTGGAAGTGTATCATACTTAGCATAAAAGCTATTCCACTGCTCTTCAAAAATTGAGGCTGTTAAATCATCATATCTTTCTGCAAAAGTAACCCACAATTTTTCAAATTCACTATCCAACTTTTTAATTTTCAATTTCGCCTGAATAGAACCACTTTGTATCTTTTGCTCATAACATTCACGCCATTTCTCTAAACAATTTGCTATCAAGGCTTGGTCTTTATGGGCTATTGCTCTTTTAAGAGTATCTAAATTTCCTCGTCCTTCTATATTGGTTAGGTGACAACCAATTTGAATACTTATTTCTTCTTCTGTATCTGTTTGAATTCTAATCTCATAAAAATCAGTATTGCTGACACATAGCTGCTTAAAATTAGGATTTTGTTTTGTTACATCTTCTATAATGGTATTTATAGCTTTTAAACGAGGTTCAATACCTCCAAGCATATCGTCATTACCTTTATTTGGCTCGTCTGCGTCTATAAGAATACCAACTTTTGGGGTAACACCTTGTTGCAACCCTTTTGTGATGGGTTTCAGGTTTACTTTTAATGCTTCTTGTAGTCTTGCCTTACTTAAACCTCTGCCTGATACTAACTCGTTTAATCCAAATATAGTTATAGGTGTGGTGGTAACTACTTGTAAATGAGCAAGTAAGAATCCAAAAAAAGCCTTATCATTCTCACTTTCTACAATCAAAATATTTTTCATCATTATTCGCCTCTTAATGGTAAGTTGTTTGTAAGTGCATATTGTAATTCTGATACTGTGTAAGGTGCAGCCACTATTTCATTACTTACTCCACTTCTATACAGTTGAAAATAAGTAGCACTAACATCTGGGTTTTGCTCTGCAGTTTTCGCAAAAGTTGTTATCATTTCTTTGCTGTGAGTAGTTGCAAAAATTTGTGTGTCTTTTGCAGCAAGAGAAAATAACAAACGCCAAAATTCAGCTTGTTTGGTGTAATGCAAACCATTTTCTACCTCGTCAATCAACACAACAGAATCAGAGGTATTGAGTAGCACCAAAATCACTTCAATTATTTTCCTAATAGCATCACCAAATAGATTGACAGGAAAATCTCCTTGATTTTTTAGAGAAAGGAATAAATTAGATTTCTTATTGGGCGTAAGTATTTTAATATCAATAATCCTATTATCTACAAAAGATAGTGCTTCAATAACAATGTTTTTTTTAGGTTCAACATTAGAAAACAAGGTGGTAAGTTCCATAGCATCTTTTCTTGTAGAAGAATGTAAAAAAGGTATTGTACCATCTATATTTTTTGGAGGATTGCCAACGTGTTGCGGAATCATATGCACTCCTTTGGGTGATGGGAAATAATCAAACTCTTTTTCTTGTAGTTTCCCTTTTACATTGACAAAAGAAGGATTAGTAACACCTCTAAATGCGTATGCTAGTCTGTCTTTGTCTAATGCTGTTGTAACAAGGTCAAAGTCTTGTTGGCAACTTATTTCTATAAAGTATTGTTCTATTTTATCTTTTTGTAAGGAGATACTTATGTTTTCATCTATAGACTTATTAAAAAAGAAATATTGCCAAGAATTTTTATCTGCATTTTCTTCATTTCTAAAATCCTTAATCAAGTTAAATGTCTTTGGTGTTGGGAAAAAGCCAATCAACAAGGCTTCTAACAAAGCAGTCTTACCTGCATTATTTAGCCCTCCAATTAAATTTACCTTGCCAAAGTTTTTAATTCGTGTATGTTTAAAACATCTGAAATTTTTTATTTCTATGTAGTCTATCATAATTTGACATATTAAAACCGAATAATTTCTATGATTATAATTCACAAAGTTACACAAAAAATTACGAAACAGTTACTACCTTTTTTATTTTTTGCAATTTCTTACAAAACTTTTTTAACTTGCAGCCATAATTTCAAAAACCAATGGAACAAATAACCTTTGAAACCGCCAAAAAACTTGGCTTATTGCAAGAAGAATTTACAAAAATTCAGGAAATTTTGGGACGAATGCCCAATTTTACAGAACTTTCTATCTTTTCGGTCATGTGGTCGGAACATTGCAGCTACAAAAATTCTATTGTCTGGCTCAAAACCTTGCCAAAAGAATCACCTTTAATGTTGGCAAAAGCTGGCGAAGAAAACGCAGGACTTGTCGATATTGGAGATGGTTTGGGTGTGGCTTTCAAAATAGAATCGCATAATCACCCATCAGCCCTCGAACCCTATCAAGGTGCAGCAACAGGCGTGGGAGGCATTAATCGGGATATTTTCACGATGGGAGCAAGACCCATAGCACAATTAAATACACTGCGTTTTGGAAATTTGGAAAATGACCGTACAAAATGGCTGATGAAAGGCGTTGTAAAAGGTATTGGTGACTATGGCAATGCTTTTGGTATTCCAACCGTTGGTGGAGAACTTTATTTTGACGATTGTTATCAAGTAAATCCACTTGTGAATGCGTTTTCGGCAGGTGTGGTGCATAAAGACAAAGTGGCAAAAGCAACTTCATACGGAGTGGGAAATCCTGTATTTATTGTAGGTTCGGCAACAGGAAAAGACGGAATTCATGGGGCAACTTTTGCTTCGGAAGACATCAGCGAAAAGTCAAACGCAAAACTTCCTGCGGTGCAAGTTGGTGACCCTTTTCAAGAAAAATTATTATTAGAAGCTACTTTGGAAATTATTGATACAGGTTTTGTGGTTGGTATTCAAGATATGGGGGCTGCGGGAATTATCTGTTCTACCTCTGAAATGAGTGCAAAAGGCAAGCATGGCATGGAAATTTGGCTTGACAAAGTGCCAACTCGCCAACAAAATATGCAACCTTTTGAAATTTTATTGTCAGAATCACAAGAAAGAATGTTGGTTGTTGTTGAAAAAGGCAAAGAAGATAATATTCGCAAAATTTTTGATAAATGGGATTTGAATTGCGAACAAATTGGTGTTGTTACGAATACAGAAAGATTACATTTTTATATGCGTGGCGAATTGGTGGCAGATGTGCCTGCTGATGATTTGGTTTTGGGTGGCGGTGCACCTGTGTATCATAGAGAATGGGCAGAGCCTGCATATTACAAAGAGTTTCAAAAATTCGATATTAATACAATTCCAGACGTAATAAGTGGAGAAAATAGCGAAAATATTGCGAAAATAGCAAAATACTTACTTGCACATCCAAACATTTGTTCACGCCGCTGGGTGGCAGAACAATATGATTCGATGGTTGGAACTGCAAACACAAGCACCAATCAACCTTCTGATGCTGCGGTGGTAAATGTGAAAGGAACTAACAAAAACATTGTTATTAGCGTTGATTGCAATGGTCGTTATGTAAAAGCAAATCCTTTTGTAGGTACAATGATTGCAGTTTGTGAATCTGCGAGGAATGTAGTTTGTTCGGGAGGTTTGCCTGTGGCTATTACAAATAACCTAAATTTCGGAAATCCTTACATTAAAGAAGTTTATTGGCAATTTGTAGAAACTATCAAAGGAATGAAAGCTGCTTGCGAGAAATTAGGAACTCCTGTAACAGGCGGAAATGTGAGTTTTTATAACCAATCTACTCCTAAAAATGCGTCTGGTGGCGTTGAAAATGCAGTTTTCCCGACTCCAACTATTGGAATGTTAGGTTTATTGGAAGGTTATGAAAATAAAATGACCATGAACTTCAAAAATGTTGGTGATGTAATTTATTTAATTGGCAAAACCAAAAATTGTATTTCAAGTTCCGAATATTTATACTCTTATTGCAATGTAAAAGCATCTCCTGCACCAAGTTTTAACCTCGATGAAGAATATAATTTGCAACAATTAATTGCAAACTTGATTACACAAAAACTTATTCAGTCGGCACACGATATTTCTGATGGCGGTTTGTTTGTGGCTTTGGCAGAAAGTATTTTGTCAAATGACAACAATAATTTAGGTTTTGTAATTGAAACAAATGAAAAAGGTAAAAATGTAAGATTAGATGCCTTCTTGTTTGGTGAATCTCAAAGTCGTGTAGTGGTTTCTGTTTCGCCAGCCCAAGAAAAAGCATTTGTAAATCTTGTTGCAAGTGCTAATATTATGGCTACAAATTTAGGCGAAGTTACAGATTTAAGCAACTTTGTTATTGATAATCAAGTAGTTATGACAATAGCCGAAGCAAGAAAATTGCATGAAGGAACTTTGCCGAGTTATTTGGGAAATTAAGAAAGGTAGTTTTAAAAGATTAATCCTTGTTTAGTATTTAATACCAAACAAGGATTTTTTGTATAATAAATTATTCAGAAATTAGATATTGACATTTTAAATGTATTATTAAACTACAATTATTCTTTAAAATAAGGTTTTAGTTTTTGCTGCAATCCATTTTTTTATTATTATGGCTTCAATTACACCTCCTTGATGTGGCATGGCAATTAAAAAGTCATGTTTAAATAATTGATGCCAGCGAATGGCGGCAGCAGGAGTTGTAAAATGCCATAAAATATTTAGTGCTAAATCTGCTGCACCTTTTGACACATTTTCGCCTACATTTCCCCATTCATAACCTTGTGAACTGTGCATAAAAACTTTATGTGTTACATTTGTTAATGGTGCATCATCTTTTCCTCGCATCATAATTACAGTATCTGCCAAAACACCGCAATATCGGTCTATAAAACCAACAATATTTTTGCCCACATCAGTTTGTAATCTTTCCCAACAGTCAGGTCCAATACAACGAACAATACTTTCAGGGTCTATTAATGGTTTGTTGCAAATAATACAATTCATAGAAATTATATAACATAGTTAGTAAACAAATATAGCAGTAAATTTATAAATTTACATATAAAATATAGAACAAATTTTGTAATTTTGTGGTATTACAAATATAACCATATAAAGCCATGACAAGCACATTAGAAACAGAAAGAGAAACAATGACCATGAGCCAATATTTCATGGATTTGGAAGACAATTATGGGGCACACAATTATCACCCTTTGCCTGTCGTATTATCGAGAGCAAAAGGTGTAAATGTATGGGACGTGGAAGGCAAGCAATATTATGATTTCCTTTCTGCGTATAGTGCTGTAAATCAAGGACATTGCCACCCACGAATAGCCAATGTGATGGCAGAACAAGCACATATTCTTACACTTACTTCACGTGCTTTTTACAATGATAAATTAGGTGAGTGCGAAAAATATCTGTGTGAATATTTTGGTTATGAAAAAGTTTTAATGATGAATTCAGGAGCCGAAGCTAATGAAACTGCCATTAAATTAGCTCGTAAATGGGGTTATGAAGTTAAAGGAATTCCTGCAAATCAAGCTGTAATTATAGCAGTAAGCAAAAACTTTCATGGCAGAACTACTACAATTATTTCAGCCTCAACAGATACGGGTGCTACAAATAATTTTGGACCTTATATGCCTGGTTTTCAAATCATTCCATACAACGATATTGCAGCCTTAGAAATAGCTTTGCAAAATCCAAATGTTTGTGGTTTTTGGGTAGAGCCAATTCAAGGAGAAGCAGGAGTTTATATGCCTGAAAACGGTTATTTGCACAAAGCACAAGAACTTTGTCGCAAAAACAATGTGATTCTCATGATGGATGAAGTGCAAACAGGCATTGGCAGAACAGGAAAATTATTAGCTTCTCATCACGAAAATGTTCAACCTGATATGTTAATTTTGGGTAAAGCTCTTTCTGGAGGTTTTTATCCTGTTTCGGCAGTTTTGACAACTAACGAAATCATGCTAACCATAAAACCAGGGCAACATGGTTCTACTTTTGGTGGCAATCCTATGGCTTGTGCAATTACTATGGTTGCGTTGCAAGTAATTAAAGATGAAAAATTGACAGAGAATGCAGCAGCTATGGGAGAAATATTTCGTAATAGAATGAGGGCATTGATAACAAAAACTGATTTAGTAACTTTGGTGAGAGGCAAAGGTCTATTAAATGCAATTATTATCAATGATACACCTGATAGCGAAACCGCATGGAATATTTGCGTAAAATTTGCAGAACATGGCTTATTAGCAAAACCAACGCATGGCAATATTATTCGTTTGGCTCCGCCTTTGGTTATCACAGAAGAAGAAATGCATGATTGTTGCGATATTATTGAAAAGGTAATTTTAAATTTTAAAAAATAGTTAGTGTTCTTCAATATATTTTTTCTATTTCCTTTTATGCGTGGTTTGTATTTATAAGGCTAAAATGAAAGACATTAATATTTGTAACACTATCCCAAAACTTACATTATGTACATGTTGGAAAGTGGTTTGGGACTTACCAAAAATAACATTTCTTAGAGAGATGTTATTTTTATGTTATTTCTAAAAAAATTAACTCCCAAAACCACTTTTCAATATGTATAATATTTTAATTTTAGCAATAAATTATTAGTTTTGTGCTAAGTTAAATCATACAAGTTTCTAAATAAAATTACAGATGAAATTTAAAATTATTTATTCTATCGCATTATTTTGCTTACTTATTACTGTAAGTGCCTGCACAAAGTCAAACAATAAAGAAAGAATTACCGATGAAGTTCAAGCTGATGGAGATGTTGATAAACGAGTTGATAGGCAAGGAGAGGAAGATTTTGAACTATTTTATAAACAGTTTATAGAAGATTTTAATCTTAAAAACACCCGTTATTTGAATAAATATATCGACGTTGATAATAATTTAATTATTATTGCCACCGAAGGTGTTTATAGTTTGCCACATCAATTTAGTGCCTTTGCTAATTTTATGGAATATAAAGGCGAAGGTGAAATCAATTACATGAAGGAGGCAAAAATAACAAAACCTATAAAATATGGTGCAAAACCTGTTTTTGATTGTACGAAACAGTTATGGTCTCAAGAAGGTTGTTTTTGGAATGACAAACCCAATACACAATTTTCGCAACTTTATGATGTGTTAATGGAGCATCACATTTTGGCACACGACCAAACAATAGAAGAAAAAATTAAAACCGTTGATGCTTTGGCAACACGTATTGTTTATAGTACAGAAAATAATATGGGCTTTTATTTTAACCGTATGAATTCAAAATGGTATTTATTGTGTATTGAAAGAATTTTGCCTTGCGGAAAATGATAAATGTGATTATAAATTTTATCACATAGAAGGATAGAAAACATAGCATTTGTGAAAAATGCTTAGAAAATCCATTTATCTATGACTAAAGTCAAAGAAATACCTAATACCGCAGCCGAAATAATTAAAATCCATTCTCTTTGTTTGACTGAAAATACAGATAATAAGCTAACAAAAATCAATAATATAGAAACAATAACTAATTGCCCAATTTCCAAACCGATATTAAAAGCTAATAAAGGTAAACCAATATTAGCTTGTTTTCCTAATAAAGAAATAAGAAAACTTGAAAACCCTAATCCGTGAATTAAACCAAAAAACAGTGTAATTACATAACGAAAAATATTTTTACCTTGTTCACTAAAATTTTTTTTGCTAAAATATTGGTTTTCATTTGGTTTGTAGAAAAAATTTGTGACACAAGTAAAAATAATTGTAATAGGAATAAGAAATTCAATAATATTTACATTGATAGATACGATTTTAAAAACTGCTAATGCCAATGTAATAGAATGTCCAATGGTAAATGCAGTTACTAACCAGAGTAGTTTTTTCCAATCTTTTAATGTATAAACAGTACACAAAGCAATGACAAATAAAATATGGTCATAGCCTTTTGTATCTAAAATATGTTCTAAACCTATTTGTGAATAAAGTGTGAAATCTGACATGGCTTTCAATAGATATGAAATAGGAAATATAATTTATGAAATGAATTACATAAAATTCTTATAAATTATTTTTGTTTTGAGAAACCAAAATGACATGGTT
>JAYTNF010000220.1:0-7553 GCA_043748455.1 Cytophagales bacterium | reverse complement strand
TTTGCGTAAACCTGTAAAATCAGAAAATGTACTTAATTCCGTTTTCCCATAATAATCTTTATCCACAATATAAATTTGGTCTTTTGCAAAAACACTTTCATCTATTAAAGTTGCGTCGTGTGTGGTAAAAATTAATTGGGCATTATTTTTATTAATATTTTCGTCATAAAACAATTTAATAAGTAATTGCGATAAATAAGGGTGCAAACTTTTATCCAATTCATCAATTAAAACAATTTCGCCATTTGCAAAAGCCTCGTGCAGAATAGCACCTAATGTAAATATTTTTTGCGTGCCTGTCGACTCTATTTCAATAGGTACATTTTTATCTCCAATTTCATTTTCTCCATCAAACATTCTATGCTTGATTTTAATGCTATGTTTAAGGTCTGCAATAATCTTATTTTTGACTTCTTCTGAAATTCCATCAGGAAAACGAAAATTATCAGGGTTATTTTCTGTAATTTCCAAACCAATAATACCAGTATCTGCTGCATTGAGTAAATTTTCTATATTTTTACTCACATAAGAATTTTCTGCTACAACTCTTGTTGTATTTTGAGCAAATAGTTTTTCTTCATAATTACTACTACCAAAATTCACATCTTTAATTTTTTTGCTAAAAAACGCATAAACATTTTCTAAATGTTCATTAGGATTATTATTAGCTACTTTTGACAAAAAAAGTTGATTTTTATTCAAATCGTTTTCTATGTGTTTTTTTCTACCTGTAAACTCCTCTCCATAGTTAATTGGCTTGTTTGTTTCACGTTGAAATAATTTCTTAAAATGACTGCTTTGTTGTGGCAGGAAAGATAATTTTTCCTCTAAAATCTCAAATTTTGTAAACTTTACTTTATATTGATAACGTAGTTGGTTAGTTGCAATAAAATCTATCTCAAAAGATGTAGCTTGTTTTTCCATCTGTATATCAAATAAAAAAAACTCATTTGCTTTGATTTCATCACCAGCATTGAATTTATTGGAATTTATAACTAACCATTTTAAAGCAAATATTGATTTTAGAGTATTTGTTTTACCTGAATTATTTTTTCCATATAAACAGACTGTTTTCAATATTTCTGTTTGAGCATAATTTGGCAAATTTTGAAAAGGTAAGTGTATTCTTTCTTTGATTCTGTTAGAAGGTAATAAGGAAAGAGTTTGCGTTTCTTTCAATGACTTGAAATTGGTAGCAGAAAATTCTAATAACATAAAAATAGGTTTTAATATTACTTTTTGTA
Source organism: Cytophagales bacterium (assembly GCA_043748455.1). Classification (GTDB taxonomy): domain Bacteria; phylum Bacteroidota; class Bacteroidia; order Cytophagales; family Thermoflexibacteraceae; genus JAAFKA01. The sequence continues at coordinate 6,309 of JAYTNF010000220.1, read as the reverse complement.
GATAATACGCAAATATATGAATTTAAACCATAATAATTATTAAATATGAATTTATTTTTATGACTTTGATAATTATAAAGATTTCGAGGATTTCTTCGGGAGTGGTGGTGTTTGTTGGGTGCATAGTTTGGTTGAAAATGAATACTTTTTATTTAAGGATTTATTAGCTACACAAGTCCTTCATTATCTTGCTTATACATTTGTAGTAGTTTAGCTGCTTTATCTTTCATTTCTTGCAATCGTAATTTCTTATGCAAGTCCTCTATGATTTGGCTTTGAACTTTGATATCTAATTCATATTGCTGCATTTTTTCTGCTTGTCCTGAGATAATTATATCATAGTTTTTAAATTTTTCCTCATAAAAAAATCTATCAACAACTTGCATTGCCAATAAAGGATTTGTGTGAAAAAACTCTTTATCCATTTCTTTTACTCTATCTTTTTGCAAATAGTTATGAATATCTTTTTTTGCTTGATGACAATTTTCAAAAAAACGGCTGTAATAAACTTCAAATGGTTGGGCTACATACGTTGGCTTATTTGCTTCTTTTAATCTATCTTCAATAGTTCTTTGAGTTTTCCCTATTTTAACTATGTTATCTCTATATTGCTGATTTACAAATATGTAAACCCAACCTTGATTTGCCTTTTCCATTTGTAATTTTTCAATTATTTAGTTTAAAACAAAGTTACTACATTTAAGAAAATATAAAAATTAAGTATTATTTATTTACCTAAAAACCTTGATTCCCCATAAATATTGCTAAATATTTTTCCATAAACAACTTCAAAAATATACAGTTATTGTAAGTAATTATATCTTTGCAAGCATATTCAAAAACACTATAAAATGACTTTACAAATTCCTTCAAAATTACCACAAATTGGCACTACTATTTTTACTGTAATGTCGGCACTTGCAGCAGAACACCAAGCAGTAAATCTTTCTCAAGGTTTTCCTGATTTCCCTTGCTCACCCGAATTGGTTGATTTGGTGAGTTTTTATATGAAAAAAGGCATGAATCAATATGCACCTATGGCAGGAGTGCAAATTTTACGTCAAAAAATTTCCGAAAAAACAGAAAAACTATATCAATATTTGCCTAATCCAGACACTGAAATTACTGTAACATCAGGTGCAACAGAGGCACTTTTTGCAGCCATTGCTGCGGTTGTGCAACAAGGTGATGAAGTGATTATTTTTGAACCTGCGTATGATAGTTATGTGCCTGCTATTGAGTTAAATGGCGGAAAAGCCATACCAATAGCTTTAAGTTATCCAAGTTATCGTATTGATTGGCAAGTAGTTAGGCAAAAAATTACAACAAGAACTAAACTCATTATTGTCAATACACCGCATAATCCAACGGGCCGTGTTTTATCAGAAAATGATTTGCATGAATTGCAAAATATTGTAGAAAACACTAATATTTTTCTAATTGCTGATGAAGTTTATGAACACATGGTTTTTGATAAAAAGATACATCAGAGTTTTTTGCTAAGACCTAAATTGGCAAAACGCAGTTTTGTCATTTCATCTTTTGGCAAAACTTTTCATACCACAGGCTGGAAAGTTGGTTATTGTATTGCTCCAGAGTTTTTAACAAAGGAATTTCGCAAAATTCACCAATATTTGACTTTTAGCACTGCCACGCCTTTACAATATGCAATAGCTGATTATTTAATTGATGAGATTCATTATCTTGATTTGCCAGATTTTTATGAATCTAAACGCAATAAATTTCTTGAATTAATTAAAGATACTCCTTTTAAATACATACCTTCTGAGGGTACTTATTTCCAACTACTTGATTACTCGGCAATTAGTACTGAAAAAGACACAGATTTTGCCATTCGCCTGACTAAAGAATTTGGAGTTGCTGCTATACCTATCTCTGTATTTTATAGCAATATTAGCACCAGTGAACAGTCAAATATATTACGATTTTGTTTCGCAAAGACAGATGAAACCTTAGAAAAAGCTGTTAAAAACTTAACAAAACTTAAAAATACCTAAAATCTCTTAAAAAAGGTTTAATTTTTTCGATGAAATGCAACTTTCAAACGACCAGTTACGTCTAAATGTTTAAGGTTAAAAAATAAATATGAAATATAATTTATTACAAACGACAACTTAACACAGACAATGTACATGAATTCATTAGATTTTGCATCGCCAATTTTTTACGGTTTGCCAAAAGAAACAAAATGCGATATTAGCAAAGCAGATGTGCTTTTTATTCTTAATTTAGAGCAGTCTTATTATCGTAAAGCCTCCTTAAATAATATTAACAGAACAGCCTTTATGGGTGTTGTAGATTATATTTTGAATGAATCTCGGTTGGCAGGCGAAACTTTTTCGCATCATGTTATCGAGGAAATTTTAAGTGCAAAAGAACAAATTGCACAGTAAATTATTAAAATAAAATATTGTTATAGATGTCATCTTTTAAAAAAGATGACATCTATAACAATATTTTAAATCACACTCCTGTACTTCCATAACCACCTGCACCTCTCTCTGTTACAGACAATTCTATGCCTGCTACCCATGTTGCTTGTTCATGTTTAGCAATAATGAGTTGGGCAATTCTATCACCATTTTGAATACTAAAACTTTCATTTGAAAGATTAATGAGCAACACTTTAATTTCTCCTCTATAATCTGCATCAACCGTACCAGGTGAGTTCAAAACTGTAATACCATGATTTAATGCCAGACCACTTCTAGGTCTTACTTGTGCCTCATAACCTGTTGGCAATTCGATATGTAAGCCTGTAGGAATTAAACAACGCTGAAAAGGTTGTAAAACAACAGTTTCTGGTATATAAGCTCGTAAATCTGCACCCGCAGCTTGTTGGGTTTGATAAGTTGGTAATGGATTTGGAGAGTGATTTGTAATATTAATTTCCATGATTACAAGAGTTTTTAAAGTTTATTAGATTTGTGGTTTTGAAAATAGTATTTTAATTTGTCATTCTGAGCTTGCGAAGAATCTGAATTATTTGTTTTGACGTAATAACGTCAGATTCTTCGCAAGCTCAGAATGACAAATCAAAAAACTTGATTACCACGTATATTAGGCAAATTACCAAATAAATATGTGTTATTTTGTAATAAGTTCTAAGTTTTTTGAATAATATTGTGAAATTGTTATTTTTGCATAAGAAACACAGTAAAAACATTTCAACATGAGTCGTCAAAATGATAGTAAAGGGCAGGTTTTTGAAAAAGAGCATAAGATTTTAGCTGCAACCAAAGTTTTTTTAACCAAAGATATTGATGACGTTTCTGCACAAGATTTTAAGCAGGAATATGAGATATTATCCCAAAGTTATGAACAACTTTTGGGTGAGGTTAAACTATTGACTTCTGTAAGTGATAGGTTGCAAAATAAACTTAATAGAGCTAATGAAACCGTTATTAAGAAAAATGATGAACTCAAAGAAACAAATGATGTGCTAACTAAGGTCAAGGTTGGTAAAAAGGCAACTACTATTATTTTATTTGCAGCAGCCATTTTCTTTTTGGTTTCAGAATGGCTTATAGACCCACTTTTGAATGAAACAGGCAGTGTTTGGGGTTATTCGGCGAGTTTTGTTCTCAAATTAGCATTAATATTTGCCCTAAAACCATTAGAAAAAATATTAGAAAGATTTTTGCTTCAAACTTCTAACAAACCTGTGCAAGACTTGACAGTCTAACTGCCTAAAATATGACAACTAATAACTTGATGGATAATAATTTAGCAAATACTTTAATTTCTGATACCTTGCCTAATTCATTGACTAACAATGAGTTACAGGCTTTAGCTTCACTTTTAGATGAAGACGACAAGGAAATTTTAACTGTAATTGAAAAACAGATTTACGCACTGGGTTTTCAAATGATACCATTTTTAGAACTTGAACAAGCAAAATACCAAGAAAATCAAAGGGAAAATAGACAAGAAAATAAAAATAGAGAAACGACTTATAAACGAATTCAAAAAATTTTATCTCATTTGCAATATAATTTGTTATTGGAAAGATTAAGGGTTTGGAGAGAAAACGAACAAGAAGATTTATTGAAAGGTTTATGGATTATTGCAAGTTATCAATATCCTAATTTGAGTTTAGATAGTTTGAAAATAGAATTAGAACAACTTTATTACGAAGTTTGGCAAGTGTTGCGAGATAATTTGCACCCGTATGACCAAGTCAAAATAATGAATTCTATTGTGTTTGGGAAATTGCGTTTTAAAGTAAATACAGATTTTCAAGCCATAGACAATTCTATGATTAACAAGGTTTTAGAAACAAAATTAGGAAATCCCATTGGTTTGTGTTGTGTGTATTTATTGATTGCAGAGAAGCTAAAATTACCTATTTATGGTGTAAATTTGCCAAATATTTTTATTGTTACTTATCAAACAGATATTCATAATTTTTATATTAATGTGAGTAATAAAGGCGTAATTTTAAATCGTGGAGATTTGGATAATTACATAGAACAATTATCAATTCCAGCCTCTAATAGCTATTATGAACCTTGCAAAAATATTGATATACTCAAAAGAATATTAAGAAATTTAGGTTATGCTTTCGAAAAGCAAAACCAATTACCTCACATGACAGTTATTAAACAACTACTGGAAATTTTAACAGTTTAATTTTTAAATATGAAATATGTCAAAAAAGTTAGCAATCTATTAACTTACTAACCTACTAATTTACTAACTTACTAATTAAAATAAATGAATTTATCGTTATTTCCGCTTAATTTAATTGTTTATCCCAACGAATCATTGAATTTACATATTTTTGAGCCTCGCTATCGTCAGCTCATTAGCGACACCGTTAAGAAACGTAGCACTTTTGGTATGCCCGTTTATATGAACGGAAATATTCAAGAATATGGCACAGAGGTAAAAATTTTGGAAATAACAAATCAATATGAAGATGGTCGTATGGACGTAAAAACCAAAGGTTTAAGAGTTTTTCGTTTGAAAAGTTTTGTCAATCCAATGCCCGATAAATTGCATGCAGGAGGCGAAGTTGAATGGGTAACTATGGATAACGAAATTGATGCTTTGGCTAAAATCTGGTTTGTTGAAGCCTTAAAAGAGCTTTATGAGGTGCTAAATGTGAATGTTCCTATTAAAGAAAATATTGAACTATTATCTTATGAGTATGCACATAAAGCTGGCTTGTCTCAAAAACAAGAATACGAATTACTTACCATTGAGTCTGAGGGAGACAGGTTAGAATTTTTGACAGAACATATCAAAATATCTATTCCTACAATTAGAGAAATGGAAAGAACTAAAAATATTATCAAAATGAATGGGCATTTTAAAAATCTTGATGCCTTAAAATTATAAAAATAGAACTAACATTTTTTATAGAAATATTAATTCTATTGTTATACTGAAATTTATTATTTGTTTGTTTTGTCATTCTGAGCTTGCGAAGAATCTGACGTTATGGTCGTCAAAACCAATAATTCAGACTCTTTGCAAGCTCAGAATGACAAACTTAAAATATCAGTATCAAATTATGAAAATTTGCTAACTGAAAAAATATTTTTATATTTGTTTTTTAAATCGTATAAATAATAACTAACTATATGGCTATTTGGTATTCTTGTAAAATACAATATCTCAAACAATTTGATGATGGCAAAATGAAAATCGTATCAGAAGAATATCTTATTGATGCCGTTTCGTTTACTGACGCAGAAGCACGGATTTATAAGTGTATTAGTGATACAATTTCAGATTTTAATATTGCAAGTGTTCGCAAAACAAATATTAAAGATGTTTTTAATTTTGATGATTGCGAAGTTTGGTATCGTTGCAAAATGAGTTATTTGTCTATTGATGAATCTGGTGGTGGCAAAGAAAAACGTGTCAATTCTTATATGCTTGTGTCGGCTGATACGCCAAAGCAAGCCTACGAAAGATTACAGGAAAGCCTTGCTTCTATGATTGTGCCTTTTGACATTACAGACGTAAATCTTACTACAATTATAGATGTTTTCCCTTATGTAAGTGAGGAGGATAAATTGCAAGAAAAATTGCCCGAAAATTTTAAATCTATTGGTGAGCCTCGTTTGAAAGCTAAATCTGAAACTACAATTTCTGAGCCAAAAGAACAATTTACGAGCAGTGATAAAGATTTAGAAGTTGTTATAGAAGAAGAAATTAGCGAAGAAGAGGCTGAAGAATTGCTAAAATCAGGTAATGCAGAAGAAATTGAATAAATAATTTAATATTGTAGTGTGGACTTCAGTCCACACACTTGTAATTTACTATAAAAAAGTGTGG
>JAYTNF010000219.1:0-24578 GCA_043748455.1 Cytophagales bacterium | reverse complement strand
GCCATACAAATCGAAATCCGCAAAACAACGACAATAACCCAAATACCGAAAAACGTACAAATAATTACAGAGATAACAAAAATGACAATAAAAATATTAAAAAATAAAGTTTAACCTCATTCGCATAAAGGCAAATATACTGAAAATAAAATGAGTTTAAACTTTTATAAATATCAAGGTACAGGCAATGATTTTGTCATAATTGACGATAGAGAGCAATTATTTGACCTAAATAGCCACGAATTTATTGCCAAACTTTGTCATAGACGTTTTGGAATTGGTGCTGACGGACTGATGTTGTTACAAAATAGCGAAAATGACTTTGACTTTCACATGATTTATTTCAATGCAGATGGACAACAAAGTTCTATGTGTGGTAATGGTGGGCGTTGCATGGTTGCTTTTGCTAAATATTTAGGTATTATTAGTAAAAAAACTAATTTTAAAACCATTTTCACAGCTATTGATGGTGTTCATGAGGCTCAAATCATTGGTGATGTTGTTTCATTAAAAATGAATGATGTTGAAACTGTGTTGCAAGGCAAAGATTTCTTTTTCTTAAATACAGGTTCTCCACATTATGTTAGTTATGTGGAAGATATTGAGAATTATAAAGTTTTTGAACACGGTAAAGCCATTCGTTATAGTGAAACCTACCAACCCAAAGGCACAAATATAAATTTTATTTCAGAAATTTCAGCAGATTATTTATTTGTGCGGACTTATGAAAGAGGTGTAGAAGACGAAACTTTCTCATGTGGCACAGGTGTAACTGCCGCAGCTATTGCATATAGCATCACAAAACAACAAGTGAATAAAGTTGAAAATAAGATTGATATATCAACAAATCACATCAAAATCAAAACATTGGGCGGCGAATTGGCGGTAAGTTTTGAGTTTTCTGATGGAAAATATTATGATATTTATTTGAAAGGTGAAGCAAAGTTAGTTTTTGAAGGGAAATATTAATATTTTATTTCCCCACAAAATACTCTTTCAAATAATTATCAATCAAAATAGGTTTTGGAAGTTCCTGAATATCAGCAAGTTCATAAAAATTACCTCCAATTTCAGTAGCCATTGCTTCTGCAAAAACCGCATCTTGGGTTTTCAAATGTGAAAATGTAACGTACATGGTTTGGTGTGTGAGTTTATGCAAATAGGTTTGCGATTCTCTCACAAAGATAATTTCTTTATCAAAACTATCAACTACAATACTTTGAGTACCACCCAATACTAACAAAGGTAATTCTTTGATTTTAGCATCAATAATAGTTTTTAAGTCTATTTCTGGTGTGATTTGTGGTGTAATTTCTGTTATAGGTTCTGTTATAATTTCTTTTACAATTTCTTTTTCTGTATTCTTTTCAACCAAAGCAAAATCATATAAACCTTGCCAAACATCGCCTTCTAATCTTTCTTTTAATAACAATTTATTAGCATATTCTAAAACTAAATAATGTAAATATCGTTTTTTAACTTGTGCTTTCTTGGCTTTTATTGGTAGAATATCTTGTTTTTTTGTTGCAAAAGCCACACAAGAGCCTTGAAAAATACAGCTCGGACAGTCAGGGGAACTTGGTTTGCAATACAAAGCACCAAATTCCATAATTGCTTGATTATAGCTATTTACTTGTGTGTCAGGCAATAAGGTTTTGGCTAATTCTGCAAAAGCTTTCTTTCCTTTTGTCGATAAAATATCGTCTTCCACACCAAAAACCCTCGATAATACTCGGAAGACATTGCCATCAACAACAGCTACTTTTTCGTCAAACGCAAAGGAGGCAACGGCAGAAGCTGTGTAATCTCCAATTCCTTTGAGTTTTTTTAATGCTTTATAAGTATCTGGAAATTTTCCCTCGTGTTCATTGACAATAATTTTTGCGGCATGGTGCATATTTCTTGCACGTGAATAATAGCCTAATCCTTGCCACAAACGCAAAATATCTTTTTCTTCTGCTGCCGCCATTGCTTCAATAGTTGGATAAGTTGCCACAAAACGCAAATAATATGGCATTCCCTGAATGACTCTTGTCTGTTGCAAAATTACCTCAGATAACCAAATAAAATATGGATTATCGATATTTCTCCAAGGCAAATCACGTTTGTTGGCTTGATACCAAGCAATGAGGTCGAAAGCAAAGTTCACAGTTATAAGTTTTAATTGTAAGTTCTAATTAATGTAAGTTGTGTAGTGAATTGTACCACACCCTTTAGGGTGCAAGGTCATTACAAAATAGGACTAAAATCCAGAAAATAATATTAATTTTAGAGTTTTTAATAAATTTGCAAAGCAAATTTATTAAAAACCTTGCACCCTAAAGGGTGCGGTACATTCTAAGTAACTTACATTAATTATTTAATTTTTGGATATTTAAGTAGTTACAAAAGTTTTATAATGTGATTCATCTGCTAAATCCAACATTTGTTTGTCGCCTTTACTATTGCCATAAGCATAAATATAATTGTATTCTGTTAAACGCAAAGATGCCCGTATTCTTCTAACTTTTTCTGCACCATTGCAATTTTTGGTAGCAAATTTTCCTGTATAAAATCCATTATGGACTTCAAGTTCTGTTGCCAGCACACGAATATCTTGGTCGTATGCCCAACCACGTATCCACATTCCAGGTGTTGCCGTAACAATTACAACATCATGTCCTTGTTCACTATGCCATTTCAGCCTTTCCAAAGCATTAGGGTTTAAAAATTGTGGTAGGCGTTGTGCTATAAAATCTTCCACAATTTTACTCATAATCTCGGTTGATGTACCTCTAAAATACATTTTAATCAGCTCACGTCTTGCACGTTGGTTAGAAATAACACCTAATTTGTGAAATAACCAAATTGGTAAATGTAAAAATGATTTTAAGTATTTACGATTAATTTGCTTACAAAAAAACTTTATAAACTCAGAAAGTGTATCCTTATCAGTCAAAGTACCATCAAAATCAAATAAAGCTAAAATTCTACTTGTGCGAGAGGCACGAGGTTGTTCGTCAGGTTGTCGTTGTGCGGTTAAATCCATTACTTTTTATTGTTTTGTAATATTGTAAAGGTAAGGCTTTTTTACTTGCTTTACAATAAGATACTTATGATTTAATTTTTCTTGATTTTTTATTTTTTGTTTTCTTTGCAACAGCTTCTTTAATTATTGGACTAAGATTGTCTAAATTTTCTGTTGCTTCAATTTCCACTTTTGCAACAGCACGCCGATAACGCAAAAACAAAATACAAACTAAGGAAATCATAAAAATCCAATAGCTATTTTTAATGCCATAAATTGTGGATTGATGCACGCCAATCATAAATAAGGCAACTGCAAACGAAAGTAAAACAATGTCTAAAAGTTTCATGAGTTAATGATTTATTTTTTAATATTGTCATTCTGAGCTTGAGAAGAATCTGAATTATTGATTTTGACACCATTACATCAGATTCTTCTCAAGCTCAGAATGACAAATTCCTTACAAAGATATTGTTTCAATAGAACAAAAGAAAACAATATTGTGTTTGCTAATAAGCAAGTTTTAATCAAAATATTTAATAACATTCAACAGCAATCAACAAAAAAATTAGCAATATGAAAATAGGTGTAGTTTGTTACCCAACTTTTGGTGGCAGTGGCGTTGTGGCTACTGAACTTGGTAAATCTATGGCACAAGCTGGGCATCAAGTCCACTTTATTACTTACGAACAACCAACACGATTAGATTTATTAGGCGAAAACTTATATTATCACAAAGTTAATATCCGCAATTATCCACTTTTTGAGTTTGCACCTTATGAGTCTGCTTTATCAAGCCGCATGGTTCATGTGGTGCAGAGTGAAAAACTTGATTTGCTACACGTACACTATGCCATTCCTCATGCGTCTGCTGCATACATGGCAAAGCAAATTCTGAAAACTATGGGTATTCATATTCCTGTCATTACCACATTGCATGGCACCGATATTACGTTGGTTGGCAAAGATGACAGTTTTGCACCTGTTGTGACTTTTAGTATTAATCAATCTGATGCTGTTACAACGGTTTCGGAAAGTTTAAAAAAAGATACTTTTGCCCATTTTAATATCACAAATTATATTGATGTTATTCCAAATTTTATAGATTTAAGTCGTTTTCGTAGGCAGAAAAAAGACCATTTTAAGAAAGCAATTTGCCCAAATAACGAAAAATTATTAGTGCATACTTCAAATTTTAGAAAAGTAAAACGTATTGAAGATGTAGTTGCAATTTTTGCAAAAGTTCGCAAACATTTACCTTCAAAATTATTATTGGTTGGTGATGGACCAGAAAGAAGTCCTGTTGAAAGCCTATGTCAAGAGTTAGGTTTAGCAGATGATGTCCGTTTTATTGGTAAATTGGAGGCTATCGAAGAAGTTTTATCTATTGCTGATGTATTTTTGATGCCTTCCGAAACAGAAAGTTTTGGTTTGGCAGCCTTAGAAGCTATGGCTTGCGAAGTGCCTGTAATTTCAAGTAATACAGGTGGTTTGCCTGAACTGAATGTAAATGGTGTAACAGGTTTTTTGAGTAATGTGGGTGATATTGAAGATATGTTTCGCAATACTTTGACTGTTTTAGACGACAAAAACTTAGATACTTTCAGAGCAAATGCACTTTTGAGGGCAAAAGAATTTGAAGTTTCGCTAATTAGACCTATGTATGAAGCTGTTTATCGCAAAGCATTAGCAAAAATAGAAAAGGAAATGTTAGTTTTACAATAATTTTATAATTTAATTTGTTATTCTGAGCTTGCGAAGAATCTGGTATATTTGACGTAATAATTCAGATTCTTCGCTTTGCTCAGAATGACAAAACTTCATTTTTAACATCAAAAAAGACTTTCGCAAGAAGTCTATTGCTAAAACATTAATTTTTATGAGTACCATCTTTTTTAATTTCCCAAATGCTATCTTCGTCAAAAATTGGTTCTTGCAATAAACATTGTTTTCCGTCTGCAAAAACAAGTTTTATTTGGTAATTGTCTTTCTGAGCTGATACTTGTTTTTCAAATTCTATATCAATAGTTTCTTCAGGCATCAAAATTTCTTCTGTTTGTGGTAAAATATCATCACCTTCAGCAATATAGATACCATCAATACGGGAATCTGTTTTATTTACAATCGTTAATTTAGTTGCTTTTACACCTGCTTTGCTACTCGAAATATTAGCCGCCAACGACACACACAACGCCAATACTGCTAAAATAAAGAATTTAATTTGTGATTTTTTCATGGAAATAGATAGATTATAACTTATAGATTTAACTTATTTTATAGTACAAAGGAAAATATTTTTTATAGATTATACAACCTTTTTGTCTTAGAATGACGTTAGAAGAGGTTAAGGTAATTACCAACGCCAAAACCTAAACAAATTTGAGCCATGAGAAACTTATTTATTGCAACATTATTATTTATTACAGCTATTTTTCAAACCAATGCACAAAAGAAAACGCAAAATAATCCCTCAAACAATTCACAAAATAACTCACAAACTGCGTGCATATCGGCAGATGAGTATAAATTATATGAATTGATTATGAAATATCGTGCAAGCAAAGGTTTGGCAAAAATCCCATTATCAGCTTCCTTAACTTTTGTAGCCCAAACGCATTGCAAAGACATGACTGCAAATCCACCTGTTGCACCTTGCAACATGCACAGTTGGTCAAACAAAGGCACATGGACAGCTTGTTGCTATACGCCCGACCATAAACAAGCCGCAGGAATGTGGTCAAAACCCAAAGAACTCACAAGTTATCAAGGCAATGGTTATGAAATTTCTCATGGTGCTTGGGGTTATTCACTAACTCCTGCAAGTGCATTAGAAGGTTGGAAAAATAGTAGTGGACATAATGCAGTGATGATTAATGCTGGAATTTGGAAAGACGCATGGAATGCTATTGGAATTGGTATGGTTGGAGGTTATGCAGTAGTTTGGTTTGGTCATGAAAAAGATGAAGCAGGCGAAATAAAAGTATGTAAGTAATTTGAAAATAATTATGAATTATGAATTATGAATTATTTTGCTATAATATGTCAAAAAATTCATAATTCATAATTATTGCAAATTTACTCCTTCACTTCTATAATAATATCTTCATATTCCCAATTTGGTGCTGTTTGATTGAGCCTTTCATCTGTAAAAAATAAAATATCTTCGGGTGGAATTCGTTTTTTAAAATCTCCTGCGTCCCATTTTCCATTATTATTTTTATCTATTACCAACCGAAACCGTTTTTTCCCTGGGATAACATATTCAAATGTAAACTCCTCTTTATCAACAAGTTGCTGTTCAGTTTCATCTTTGTCATTGAGTAATTGTAACACAAAATGTGGGTGTTTTGTACGTATAATACCACTTAATTTAGCAAAATCTTCTGACTTTTTTATCAAATAAGTTGCCTCTTGGGGTGTTTTTAGTGTATCATTTTCTACTGAAACAAAAGTGTTTTTCTTAATTTGTATAGCAATATTTTCAGTAATTTTAAATGATTTTTTGAACTTCAAACTTGTTTGTGTGCTATCAAACTCAAAATCATCTGCCGAAAGTTGCAAAGTGTCTTTATTCACTTTAAGAAGCAAACTATCTACATGGAAAGTTATCACAGGAACAGAAAAAAGGAATTTTATTGCCACGAGTTCATCTTTCATAAACTTCGAATTTGTTATCGGCAACATTTTAACACTTAGAGATTGTGCTTTTTTTTCCTTTGGTTTTATGGCATCAAATTTTACTTTAATTGTATCTTTGGCTTCGTTTCCTACCGAATCTTTTAATGTAATATAGGTTAATAAACTATCCGTAGTTGCTTGTCCTGTGTTATTATAAAATCTAAGTACGTCTTTTTCAGTATTATAAAGTATTTTTCCAACCAAACTAACATCTTCAAATTGCACCTTAGCTGCATAAATATCCTTGTTTGCTTTAACTTCGTAATACTGTTTTTTTGGTCGTTTTGTACTTACTTTAAATGTTCTAAAATCATAATTAATCAATTTAAAATCTGCAAAGGGCAACGAATTGCTATGCACTTTTAAAGTATCAGCACTAAAACCAATTTTCTCTTTACTGTCATCATAAATCATGTTTTTCTTTTTATCTTCTGCCAAAGCATACATTAAATAAGTGCCAGCCTTAATATTATTGAGAGTATATCTGCCTGATGTATCTGTTTTTGCATAATATAATGGTTTATGTTTTTCTATCTTAAAAGTATCTGAGGCATTATAAAGCATGACAACAGCCTCTTTTTCAGGTTTATTCGTGAAAATATCACGTACAAAACCACTCATACGTAGAGAATCTATGACAGCACCTGTGCTAAAAGCAAGTCGCATATTCGTTGGTTTATTTTTTTCGGTAATATCTGTTATTGCCTCGTCAAAAATCAAAACGTATGTCGTGTTTGGCAAGAATGGCTTTTCAAAGGTCAAAGTCAGACGATTTTTATTCAGTTTGTACTCATACTCATTTTCGGTATTGGGAATAATTGTGAGATTTGTTTTAATGTTTTTTAACTCAACTTCTTCATCAAATTGTATAGAAATTTTATTACCTGTAACAAAAACACTTTGATTTTTGGGAGATGAAAATCGAATTCTGGGTTTGCGAATGTCTTTATAACCTCCTGTTGGTGAGGCTATATTTGCACAAGATTTGAGCACCAAACACAATAGAATAACGCCAATGGTATAAACAATTTTTAATGTGAAAATTTTTAACACAGAAGATTTTAACATAACAGAAGATTTTTCACAAAGCTATAAAAACAGTTTAGAAAATGGTTTGGAAATAGGAAAGATTTAACAAAAATTGTATTGTATTGCATTGTATCTATTAATTAGCAATATCTAATATAAACTTTCCATAATTGCCACACCTGCTGATGTTCCTATTCTATCTGCACCTGCTGCAATCATGGCTTGAACTTGTTCCAAAGTTCTGATTCCTCCTGAAGCCTTAATACCTGTTTCGGCTTTCAAAACACTTTTCATTAGTTGTATATGTGCTGTAGTTGCACCTGCGGGAGCAAAACCTGTGGAAGTTTTGACAAAATCTGCACCTGCATCTTCACAAAGTTTGGAACACAAAATAATTTCATTGTCTGTCAAATAAGCTGTTTCTATAATTACTTTTAGAAAACTGTTGTTTTCATGACAAATTTTTGCACATCGAGCAACTTCTGCTTTTGCCCAAAAATCTGTTCCACTTTTAATACAAGACAAATTTAAAACCATATCCAATTCATTTGCACCGTCTTCAATGGCTAATTCGATTTCTTTCAATTTAGTTTCTGTCCGTTGATAACCCAATGGAAAACCAATCACAGTGGCAACATTGCTTGCATCTCCAATAGCTATTTTCGTTTTTTTGACCCAAAACGGTGGCACACAAACACTTACAAAATGATATTGCAAGGCTTCCATAACCAATTTATCTATATCGGCAGAAGTCATTAATGGATTTAAGTTTGTGTGTTCTATATATTGTTGCATGTTAGTCCTGTATTTATAATTTTCTGTATTTTAATGAAGATTCAAATTATCTATTTTGTCATTCTTCGCTTTGCTCAGAATGACAAATCATTTACACATTTTTTATATTGGTGCAATTTCTTCTGTTATTTCTACAACAGACATTTTTCGCAGTTGTTTCCACTCAAATTTACGATAAATATGCACAATAGAGGCATAGCTATTAAATAATTTCTTTTCTATATTTTCATATTTTGTCCATTTTACCTTCGTAATTCCTTCTTCGGCTTGTGGTGCTTTATTGCTGTCATTCAAACATTCCATGGCAAACCAAACTGTCTTTTTGAGCTTATGACTTTTGTCGGCTTGTGTAAATGTGTGCCAAGTGCAACCAATCTTATATACAATTTTAGCTTTAACCCCACATTCTTCTTCTATTTCTCTAATGGCTGCCATTTGATAATCTTCGCCTTTGTCAATCTTCCCTTTGGGCAAGTCCCATTTTCCAAGACGTTTCATAAACAAAATTTTGTCTGCCTTCATCACAACGCCACCTGCTGCCTCAATAACTTCAAAACGGGCTTTAAAATCTGTTGTAATTTTTTTATAGTCTGCCGCAAAAAAGTGATATTCACTTTGTGTAGAACTACCTTTTGTAGCTATTTTTTCATAAATTTCTATAATTTCTTTTGCTGAATTTATGACACTTATTGAGTAAGGTGCATCTTCTGGCATTTTTTTTAAGATATGCAATAGCACATCAGCAACAAATATTTTCATGATTTATGGTTAGTTTACAATGGTTTTACAATAATTTTACAATGGTCTTGCAATGGTTTTGTAATAGTCAATTAATTTTATCGGAAAAAAAGTATATTTTATCTGATATTTTAGTCATTTTATCGAATTAGTAGTTTGAATATAAAATAAACCTTTACCTTTGTTTCAGTATTCATAGTGAAAGGGAGAGTAATACACTGTAGAGACTGTTTAGCTAACACTCTATGGTTTGACCAAAGACTTTTATCTTCATAAGATAGAAGTCTTTAGCTTTTTATAACCTTCCTAACAGAAACTCTCTCAATAGCATGACACTTTAACCCGCAACACTACATTTGTCCCTCAAATTTTAGCAACTCTAATTTTTCGCCATCAAATACTGCGTATGTATCATAATTTAGCCATTCTCCCAAATTGATATAACGGCTTTGTTCACCAACGGGCAAATCTAAAGGCAAATGTCGGTGTCCAAAAATATAGAAATCATGATGTTCTTGTGCTTCTATTTCTTTGCAATATCCCCAAATCCATTCATTTTCATTTAAAAAAATTTCTACTTTGTGTGCATTTTTCTTTTTGCGATAATTAGACCACAAAAACCCAAAACCCATACCCAAAGACGAAGGCAACAATGTACGAAATGCCCATTGACAATATTTATTCGTAAATATTTTTTTTAAAAATTTGTAATGGTAATCTCCTGCACCTAATCCATCACCATGACCTATATGAAATTTTTTACTAGTATTTATATAATTAATTGTACTATTGACTGTAATAGAAATTGGGTTATGATAAACTGCAATATTAAATTCCTTCGTAAAATAATCCATCATCCACAAATCATGATTACCCGTAAAAATAGAAATTGCTATACCCTTGTCTGTAAGTTCAACTAATTTTGATTGAAAACGAATAAAACCTTTTGGAATCACATGCTGATACTCAAACCAGAAGTCAAAAATATCCCCAACCAAATAAATATGTGTCGCATCTGTTGCAACCATATCTAACCAACGTATGATTTTTAGTTCTCGTAATCTGCTAATTTCACCATCAGGATAGCCTAAATGGAAATCAGAAGCAAAATATATTTTTTGAGTTGCCAAAATGGGAATAATTTTTAATTATTAATTATTAAATCATGCAATTTACATAAAATTCAGCAAAATACTGAAAATAGTATTAATAAATATCTTATAGATGTCATTTTTTTGAGTGGTGCGACATTTCGCAAGATGACATCTATAAGATATTTATTAACACTTAAATAAAAACCAAGTCATAGCAATTAAATCATAGCTTTAATTTTTTGCAAAGGCTACATTTGAAAATTATCACGAAATTATAACTTCTTTGGATTTGTAATTATGTTTTTGTTTGTATATTAGCGGCATAAAAAGTTATTCACAAAAACATTATAAAATTACTATAAAATCATGAAAGTAACCGTAGTAGGTGCTGGCAACGTAGGTGCAACTTGTGCCGATGTATTAGCTTACAAAGAAATTGCAAACGAAATTGTTTTGGTCGATATTCGTGAAGGATTTGCAGAAGGCAAAGCCCTTGATATTTGGCAAAAAGCTCCTATTGACTTGTATGACGCAAGAACTGTAGGTTCTACAAATGATTATACAAAAACAGCAAATTCTGATATTGTTGTCATTACTTCTGGTTTGCCACGTAAACCAGGTATGACAAGAGATGATTTAATTGCAACAAATGCACAAATTGTAACTTCTGTTACAGAAAATATTGTTGCACATTCTCCAAATGCAATCATTATCATTGTTTCTAATCCTCTTGATGTAATGACATATGCAGCACATGTGGTTTCAAAATTCCCAAGAACAAAATTAATTGGCATGGCAGGAATTTTGGATACAGCACGTTATCGTGCATTTTTGGCAGAAGCTCTAAATGTATCTCCAAAAGACATTCAAGCAATGATTCTTGGTGGACATGGCGACACCATGGTGCCTTTACCTCGTTATACAACTGTTGGTGGTATTCCTGTAACAGAATTAATTGATGCTGCAAAATTAGACGAAATCGTAAAACGTACAATTAATGGCGGTGGTGAATTGGTAAAACTCATGGGAACTTCGGCTTGGTATGCACCAGGTTCGGCGGCAGCACAAATGGTTGAAGCTATTGCAAAAGACCAAAAAAGAGTATTGCCTGTGTGTATGAAACTTGACGGCGAATATGGTATTAACGACTGTTATTTAGGTGTTCCTGTAATTTTAGGTAAAAACGGTGTTGAAAGAGTGATAGAATTGCAATTAAATGATAGCGAAATGGCTTTATTGCAAACTTCTCGCAAACACGTAAAAGATGTGATGAATGTTTTTGACGGTTTGAAAAAATAGTTGCAAACATAATTGCTAAACATATTCTTATAAAAATGCTACCTTTTCGGAAACTTATTTCCCGTTTCCAAAAGGTAGCATTTTATTGCAATTTTCGGTTGTGGTTCAAATTGTATGATAGCTATAATTAATTGATAATCAATAGGTTATAAGCTATTTTTGTAAAAATTATTATTTTTTGTAAATCATTTTATCGTACCTACTATATACAGTTAATTTTCATCAGTTGTTAAAATATTTTTATAGAACACTATTTAGGCATAAAATAACAAAGATTTTCTATCATACATTTTAAACCACAACCCAATTTTCTTATCTTTGTGAAAACGAAACAATAAAACTATGTCTTATAGCAAATTTAAGAAATTAGAACAATTACGAAGTTTAGGAATTATAGATTACAAAGCTGAGTGGCTCCCTAAAGAATTAATAACTAAAAATATTAGCAATACTCTTTTGGAAGCATTAGAAGAAGCTAAAACGGAATTTTTAGGTACAGAAAAAGCAAAATCAGAATATATCATAGTGCCTATTATCAAAGAATTGAAACGCAATAATATAGATAAATTTAGTACTTTTTCTGGTTACGAATTTAATATAGACAGTAAGCAAGGATTAGTAGGATATTGTGATTTTATTTTCTCCTCTGATACTAATAGAGGTGAAATGACAGCACCTATTTTTTGTTTAGTAGAAGCAAAGAATGATAATGTAGAAAAAGGAATAGCCCAATGTTGTGCCGAAATGTATGCCGCAAAATTGTATAATGAACAAGAAGGTAATGCCAAAAATATAATTTACGGGTGTGTTACAACTGCTTTTTCTTGGTGTTTTCTCAAATTGGAGCATAAAAACCTTTATATAGACCCAAATCATATTCCACTTACTTTTTCAAAGCCTCATGAAGTTTTGGCAGTTTTACAATGGATTTTAGATGTTTCTCTTGCAAATAAGTAATAAGACACAATAAAAGTTAAATTTGACTTTGTATAAGTATTTGATAAATAAAGGCGTGAATATATTATTGCTAATAACACACAACTATTTGATAATCAGTTATTTGCTGTGTAAATAACTTTAACAATTCATGTGTTTCTGTTTCAGGATACGATAATTTTCCAATATAAAATTTGCCAACATAAAATTTCTCAACAGATAATTTCTCAACATTAATTCTTTCATATTGCAATATACTCAAATGCTTACGAAAATCAATACCACGTTTTCCATACCATTTATACATAGCTTCTTTTGCACACCAAAGCAATGCCAAATCTTGCAAAGTCGTTGCCCATTGCAATTCATCTGCATGAAACATACGTTTAGCAATTTTTTCTAATTTAGGATTTACTTGCTCTATATCAATGCCAATAGCCTTATTTCTATGTAAAACAACTGCCGAGTAGGGGAAAGAATGAGAAATAGAAACGTGAATAATTTGATTTTCAATAACTAAAAATGGTTTTCCAAAACTATCTTTCTGCAAATCTTTTTGAAATTTTGCAGAAAATTTATCTATAAAATCACAAACATGATATACTAAAATTCGAGAACTTAGCCATTCTTGCTGTTGTTTTTCGAGGTTTAGTAATTCCAAATCTATCTTGTTTAGATATTTTGGCAACATTTCAGACAGTTCGGCAACAGATTCTTGAATATGCCAAACAGCCATAACACAATCAGAATCAATATTTTTGAGTTCAATAAGTGGCATTTTCTATTATTTTACTTTTTTTCATACATGAATAGACTTTTTTAAAAACTTATTCGTAAGTTTAATAATCAATAGCTATTAAAATGGAATTATCATCATAGTATATTTTAATAAATTTCTATTGGTATAAAATTTGTCTAATTTCCATAAATTTAAGTATAAATTTAAGACTATGAAACCTGCATTACAAATTATTTTAACCTTTTTATTCCTCTTTTTTATTGCTTTACAAAGCAATGCCCAAAAAAGTGACCCTTATGGGAAACCTGCAATGTGGGAAAAACTGAAAAAAGACCCAAACAATCGTACATTATGGGGGAAATATTTATCTAAGAAATGGACTAAACTTTCTAAGAAGGATAAGGCAGATGTAGAAGCCATGAAGCAGTTGCTATATATTGAAGCCATTGCAGAAGAAGAATCTATTATTGGTACTCAGCTAAGAAAAAAAGCAGATGAGGTTTTTAAAGATTCACCTTTACCCAAATTAGCACCAGACCACAAACCAAATGAATTAACATCAGTAGAAGCAAAGCAACTTGCCCATGTTGAGGCTATTATTTTGGAAGAACCATCAGAAATTGAGGAGCTTAAAGTCAATATTACAACAAATTTTATAATTTTAGAAGATAAATTTAAAGAAGTTTTTGAAACTTTGGGCGAAAACTATCGGTATTATTACGAAGTTCACCCCGAAGGAGATTATAGCGAATTGCATTGGATTGAGGAGCAGGAATTAAAAATAAAATTGATTAAAAAACGACAAGCAGAGGCTTTTAGAAAAGGTTTTACTATAATTAGATAGGCAAAAAATAGGTTTTCCGCATAAGTTTTTTGTCATTCTGAGCTAAGTTAGGGTTTAAAAATTTAACATAATATAAAAAAGGTTGCAAATATTTCTATTTGCAACCTTTTTTAATACTAAAATTAGAAATTTTATTTTAAAAACAACATTTCACTATATTTTGGCAATGCCCATAATTCGTCATCTACTACTCTTTCCAATTTATCAACGTGATAACGTATGGTTTCAAAATATGGTTTTACTTTATCGCAATAAGCAACTGCAGTGCTGTGTGTATCATCAAGAGCATTTGCTTCTTTACGGGCTTCAACCATCGCATGCGTATTGTCTTTAATGTGTTTGATATGTTTTGAAATGGACTTAATCATTTCAATAATGGTTTCTGCTTCACCATCTAATCCCAACTCTTTCAAGCCTTTTGCACTCTCAATCAATTTTTGCAAGTACGTTAAAGTTGGTGGAATAATTTGGTTTAAGACAATGCTTTCCATACTTCGTGATTCAATTTGCACTTTTAAGGTATAGCCATGCAACATAATATCATGCCTTGCTTCTAATTCTACTAAGCTAAAAATATTATTTTCTATAAAAACTCTCTTAGATTTTTCAGACAAATAAGCCTCTAAAGCCTTTGGTGTTGTTGAAAAATTAGATAATCCACGTTTTGCAGCCTCTTGTTTCCATTCCTCACTATAACCATTTCCTTCAAAACGAATAAGTTTAGAGGCAGTAATATACTCACGTAAGATTTCAACAATAATTACCTCTTTTTTAGAATCTTTGTCTTTGCCAATATTACGTTTTTCTACTTCTGCATGAAATTGGCGTAATTGGTCTGCAACAATCGTATTCAAAACAATGTTTGCCGAAGCAGAATTTGCCGAAGAACCAACTGCACGAAACTCAAATTTGTTACCTGTAAATGCAAATGGAGAAGTACGGTTACGGTCTGTGTTATCCATCAAAATTGGTGGAATTTTGTCAATTCCTAATTTGATATACATATTGTCGCCTTTGTCTATTGCAATAGTAGCATTATTTTCTAAATCATCAAGTATTTTATTCAATTGTTGTCCCAAAAATATAGACATAATTGCAGGCGGTGCTTCGTTTGCACCCAAACGAAAATCATTTGCTGCTGATGCAATACTTGCACGCAATAAATCTGCGTTATCATGAACAGCTTTTACTGTATTGATTAAGAAACTTAGAAACAATAAATTTTCTTTTGCCTTCGAAGTTGGTGCAAGTAAGTTTTTACCTGTATTCGTAATTAATGACCAATTATTATGTTTGCCACTACCATTTACGCCTGCAAAAGGTTTTTCATGGAACAATACTTTAAAGTTGTGCTTATCAGCCACTTTTTCCATAATATCCATCAATAATTGGTTATGGTCAATAGCTAAATTAGCATCTTCGTAAATTGGTGCACATTCAAATTGCCCAGGTGCCACCTCATTATGTCGTGTATGCACAGGAATTCCCAATTTTAGGGCTTCAATTTCAAAATCTTGCATATAACATTGCACACGAGGCGGAATAGAGCCAAAATAATGGTCTTCTAATTGCTGACCTTTTGCGGGAGAATGTCCAAAAAGACTACGTTCTGCCATCACCAAATCTGGTCTTGCGTGATACCAAGCCTTATCTATTAAGAAAAACTCTTGTTCAATGCCCAAACTTGCTTTTACGCTGGTTATTTCTCTATCAAAAAGTTGGCAAACCGCAGTGGCAGCCTTATCAACTCTATCTAATGCTTTTAGTAATGGTGTTTTATAATCTAATGCCTCGCCTGTATAAGCAATAAAAACGGTTGGAATACATAAAGTTTTGCCATTGCCTGTTTCTATTAAAAATGCGGGAGAAGTTGGATCCCAAGCCGTATAACCTCTTGCCTCAAAAGTATTTCTGATGCCACCATTTGGAAACGAAGAAGCATCGGGTTCTTGTTGCACCAATGCCGAGCCTTTAAATTTTTCTATCACTCTGCCATCACCTGCATAATCAAAAAAAGCATCATGTTTTTCGGCTGTTGCACCTGTTAAAGGCTGAAACCAATGTGTATAATGTGTTGCTCCACGTTCTACTGCCCAATTTTTCATAGCACCTGCCACTGCGTCGGCGGTTTGCTCATCTATTTTTTCGCCTTTGTCTATAGCATGGCTAATTTTTTTATAAACATCTGCCGCTAAATAGGCTTGCATTGCCGATTTGCTAAATACATTTACGCCATAATAATCAGAGATTTTTTTTGACGGAGGTTCAACTGCAAGTGGTTGTCTTTTCTCTACTTGCTCTAAAGCTGAAAAACGAATTTTTGCCATTTTTTTGTAATTTTAGCTAAATGTGGTTATTATTTAGGGCAAATTTAGGAAAATTTATTTAATATTTTATAAAACAGCTTAAAATTTTTACCATTTTTTAATTATTTATATTAAATCCTAAGTGAATTGTAATAAACAACATTATGAAATAAGACATAACTATAAATTTGAAAATTTGCAAACAATGAGACATTTCGCAAAAACTACTTAGAAAATAACTATTACAACTGCAAATACAATAAGAAGTTATAATTTGATACTGACATTTATTATTTATTTAATTTGTCATTCTGAGCTTGCGAAGAATCTGACATTTTGGTATTAAAACTAATAATTCAGATTCTTCGCAAGCTCAGAATGACAAAACAAAAAATTCATAATTCATAATTATTTATCGTGCTATATCCCGAAAAATATTTAAAAGCTATTGTAGATTTACAAAGTTTGTTGTTAGCAAATGCTGATATTCAAACTATTTATGACGAACTTAGCAACACTTTGATAAGAGCCATTGGTGCAAAAAGAGTTTGTATTTATGAAAAAAGTACAAATTCAGATGTAGGTGTAGTTGTATTGCTCAAATCTCAAGCCATATCAGGTCTAAACACCCTCAAAAACAATAATGATTTAATTAGGAATACTCATTCATTATATCAAATTAACTTAACAAATATGTTAAGAGATTGGTTACGCCCCTTATTGTCTGGTGTAATTATTTCTGGTCATTTGCAAGATTTTGAGGTTCAGTGGCAAGTAATTTTAGGAAATTTAGGCATTCATTCATTCTCTTTTATACCGATTTCTAAAAATGGAAAAGTTTGTGTATTTGTTGCAATATTTCATGAATACACAAAATATGTAGTAAAACCTGCTGAAATTAATCTTTTTAATGTAATCTCAAACCAACTTACAGCTTTTTTTAACCGACAATATACAGAAGACAAACTATTATCGTATAAGAAAGTTTTTGAAGAATCTAATTTGAATGTTTTTGTTTTAGACGAAGATGGTTTTCATATAGAAAGTAATTTTGCATATAGACAGTTGATTGGCTATGATACAGATGAAGAATTAGCAAATATTACACCACAAGTTTTATTTGGTGATGCTTTTGCAATATGGTTTAATGAGTTGAAAGCTAAAGGTTATTATCGTGGAGAAATAGAAATAGATAGAATTGGAATTATCTTAGAATTATCGTCATATATTGTGCAAAGTGAAGACGGAATTATGGTTTCTTATATCAATATTGCTACTGATATTACGTTAAGAATAAAAAAAGATAAAGAACTAACAAATTTGCTGGTAGATTACCAAAAAGTCAATGAAGATTTGATTGCTAATGAATATGAATTATTAAAAAGTGAACAACAATTACGAATGTTGGCTGAAAATTCTTTTGAGATGATTTCATTAAGCACGCCTGATGGTTTGCTTGTGTATGTGAGCTCCTCCTCTGAAAAAATTACAGGTTATACCAGAGAGGAGTTATATGGAAAATATTTGATAGATTTTTTCCACCCTGATGACTTAGACGCAGTTCAAATACAATCCCAAGAACAAATTACAAGTAAAAATAAAGATATTATTATTACACATCGTTTTCATACAAAATCTGGTGAATATATTTGGTTAGAAAGTTTTACACAATATCTATATGATGAAAGTGGAAATGTAGCCAATTTGCAAACATCGTCAAGAGATGTTACCCAAAATGTGTTGGCAAATAAAGCCTTGCAAAATTCAGAAGAGAAATTTAGAACTTTATTTAACAAGACTTATGATGCCATTTTTATATATAGAATTATAGATAAAACTTACACCAAATTTATTGAGGTAAATGAAGTAGCTTGCAAACTTTTAGGTTATGAAAAAGCGGAGTTATTACAGTTAAGTTTAAATACATTGGTGCTAAATATGCAAGATTTTCCAAAGCAAATTTCCCATGAAAATCGAAATTTCCAAACTATTTTTATACATAAAAATGGTATAGAAATTCCTGTTGAAATAGCAATTACATTAGTTGATACAGAGATGAATAATGATAATGATGTTGTTATTCAATTAGTTGCAAGAGATATTACAGAAAAAAAACTTGCTGACGAAAGTATCAAAGCAAAAGAAGTAGCCGAAAAACTATTAAGAATTAAGACGGACTTCTTAGCAAATATGAGTCATGAAATCCGTACACCTATGAATGGTATTTTGGGAATGACGCACTTTTTATTAAGCACTACACTTGACGATAAACAACAACATTATGCAGAAACGGTGAAGAAAAGTGCAGAAAACTTACTTGCAATTCTTAACGATATTTTAGACTTGTCAAAACTAGAAGCAAGTAAAATGAGGCTAAAACTAAAAGTTTTTGATATACGTCAAACCATAGAACAACTGAAAGGTTTGTTTGAGTCTGTGATGTTGCAACAAAATATTCGTTTTATTGATATTTGGAATATAAATTTTTCTTCGTGGATTATAGCAGATGAAAGCCGTTTAATACAAGTAATTACTAATTTATTGAGCAATGCTATTAAGTTTACTACTGTTGGAGAAATAAAAATTGTGATTTCCCAAACTAAAAATACTTTACTCTACGATATGCTAAAAATTGAGGTTATAGACCAAGGAATGGGCATTAGTGAGGAACATAAATCATCGTTGTTTGATAAATTTTACCAAGTTGATAGTGATAGTAATATGAAGCAACAAGGCACAGGATTGGGATTGTCTATTTGCAAGCAATTTGTAGAGCTTTGGAATGGCGAGATTAATGTATCAAGTGTGGTTGGCGAGGGTAGTAATTTTTGGTTTACTTTACCACTAAAATTTGCAACTACAATAGAAGTCCAAGAGGTGCAACAAAAGCAATTACAGACTGAAAAGCAACAATTTAGATTTGAAAATTTATACGTTTTGGTTGCAGAAGATGTATTTGTGAATCAAGAAGTGGCAAAAACAATGGCAGAACATATTGGTTGTGTGGTTGATGTTGTAAAAAATGGTAAAGAAGCTGTGGAAATAATTGCAAATAAAGACGTAAATAATCAATATGATTTAATTTTAATGGATATTCAAATGCCAATTATGAATGGAATTGCGGCAACAAAACACATAAAAAATGCTGGAAACTCACCAATTATTATTGGTTTGAGTGCGAATGTGATGGAAGAAGATGCAAAAAGATATATTGCAGAAGGCATGGACGACTATATTTCAAAACCAATAGAGCCGTTGATTTTACAAGAAAGATTAGCAAAATGGTTTCCAAATAAAATAGTAAATATACAGAAGAATGAATTAAGTGCTAAGGCAAATATTCAATTAAGTAATGACAACAAAATCGGAAATATTGCAATAAAACAAATAGAGATTTTAAACCAAACATCAATAACAAAATTGCTTAGTTTGGTCAAAAATAATAAAAATAAATTTGATATATTGTTAAATTCCTTTGATGAAGATATGCTTGACTTGCTAAGTAGTGCAAACCAAACTGTTGATAATGAGGATAATAAAGAATTAATTTCTATCATTCACACCATAAAAGGTATTGCAGGAACATTAGGAACTGCACTTTTATATGAATTTATAAAAGATTTTTACACACAGCTTCACGAA
Source organism: Cytophagales bacterium (assembly GCA_043748455.1). Classification (GTDB taxonomy): domain Bacteria; phylum Bacteroidota; class Bacteroidia; order Cytophagales; family Thermoflexibacteraceae; genus JAAFKA01. The sequence goes on along the minus strand of JAYTNF010000219.1, from coordinate 4,471 downwards.
GGTAATTTTGTGGCAAATAACGAAAATTTAGTACAAATAAAACTACTATACCAACAAGCAAGTGAGGAACTTCACAAAATAAGTGCTGGGTTGTCATAGTGTATCATTGACCTAAAATATACATTAAATCTGAATCTGAATCTGCGTTATTCATATTTTACAACGATTTTTTTCTAATCATTCTCCAACAATCTTCCAGAACATTGCCAATATAAACACTCACACCATAAGAATAAAACAATCCACTATAATTAAAATTAGTGTTACTTAAACTCAATGTTTCTCGATAACCAATACTTGCACTTAAACCTACCCAACGTGTTGGTTTTATTGCTAATTTTAATGCAGGTTCAAATGGAATAAAAAGACTGCGACTTGCATTAAGTGCTACTCCTGCAAGAGTTTTTTTATTAATTTCAGACACACCAATACCAATGCCAAATGCTGCACTAAATTCATAATATTTTTTCCAAACAAAGACATACTCAGGCGAAATACTCAAAAACTTTAAATCAAGATTGAATGCAATGGTATCTGTTTTGAGATTAAAATCAGGGTTTTGTGATATTTTTTTCTCTGTAATAATCCTATTTTTTGTAGGTGCGTCAATAAAAGAATAACCTGACCAAAGTTTCCATCGTTTTTTTTGCAACCCTAATTGTATACCTCTAATATCAACAGCATCTGTACGAATAAAAGTGATTCGGTCGTCAAGTCTTAGTAAAAAACTAATTTTTGAGCTCAACTTCGGTTGCACAAATAATATGTCTTGAAATTGAAATTTACTCCCTAAACTATCTTGTGCATAAAGATTTGTAAAACAAACTTCCAAAAATAGCATCAGAAAGATATATTGTAATTTTTTCATTTTTGAGATGGGTTATAATAGGTTTCTGTCTATACTTTGCTGATTAAGTATTTATGAAATATGTTATGTTTGACTTACTATCAAGTAAAAGGTTTAAAAATCATAGCATAAATTATGGTCTATTCCACAAATAAATTTTATATCTTAGTGATTATTAAGATTTTGTGTTACAGACTTTATATGAAATAATTACTTGATTATCAGGATATTAAAAGCACAGACTGATGGCAGTTCCACTAAAGTCTATGCTGCAAAACACTATTAACACAATAAATTTTTCAATGCCATTTCCAAATCTGCAAATTGAAATTTAAAGCCTGTATTTTTAATTTTATCTGCTGCAACTTTATTGCCACCCAAAACAATTCCCGACATTTCGCCCATACCCATTGTAAGTACAAAAGCTGGCACATTTGGCAAAATTAATGGCTTGTGTAGCACTTTGGCTATGGTTTGTGTCATTTGCAAATTTGTAACAGGAGTTGGTGCAACGCCATTATAAGTACCACTAAATGCCTGATTTTCAACAGCTTCAACAAACATATTACACATGTCATCAATGTGTATCCATGACATATATTGATTGCCAGAGCCAAGCCCCGCACCAACAAATAACTTTACAGGCAAAGCTAACTTTTTTAAAGCACCACCTTTATTACTCAAAACAATACCAACTCTTAGCTTTACTAATCTTATGCCTAAATTTGCAATACCTTCTGCTTCTTTTTCCCAATCTCTTGTCAATGTTGCCAAAAAATCTGTACCTGATGCAGCCGTTTCAGCTAACCAAGTATCTTTGGTATCTAGACCATAAATTCCGATAGCACTTGCCTGAACAAAAGTTTTTACATTGTTTTTACTATCTTTTAAAGTCTTTGTCAGCAATTTTGTACCTAAAATCCGACTGTCATAAAGTTCTTTTTTGTAGGCACTTGTCCATGCATTATCTGCAACTCCTGCACCTGCCAAATTAATAATCACATCAGCATTTTCAATAGCACCATTTTCTATTGTTCCTTCATTTACATTCCATTCATATACGGTAACATGAGGAATACTTTTTTTGCTACGACTTAAATAGCTTATTTTATGACCTTTTTCTAACAAAAGTTGTGTCAAACGACTGCCAACCAACCCTGTGCCACCTGTGATGAGTATATTCATAGTTTTATTTAGGATATTTGCTTTTAGGCGAATAAATTAGTTAAAATAAAAAATCCTTACATTTTTGTCAAATGTAAGGATTTTCTAATATATTAATCTAATTTTTATAAATTAGACTACTATATGATGTAAGTTAGGTAAATAATGGGTTTATCCGAAGTTGTAAATGAAAAAAACCTAATTACTGTACTGGTGGTGTTGTAGTTTTAGCTGTTGTATCAGTTGAAACTGGTGTAGTAGTAGTTGTTGCATCAGCAGGAGGTGTTGTTGTTTCAGCTTTTTTAGCACAAGCTGACAAACCTAATACTGTAATTGTTAATGCTACTGCTGTGAATTTTGCAAAATTTTTCATTGTTATAAATGTTTTAAGGTTAAAATCTTTGTTGAATTACGAACTTAATACTGCAACCTTAAAAATGTAACCTAAGTTTTTAAAATATTTTTAAAATATTTTAAATTAATTTGTAACTATATGATAATCAATGGTTTAATATTGTATATTTATTTATAAACATTTTGTATTATATAGTTTTGAGGTATTAACAACGTGATATAATTATTCTGTTAAAACGTCTGGCTCTATTTTGTTATATTGACGATGATAAGCATCTACAAGCAATAGGAAATATGAAATCAATAAGGGACCTATCACCAAACCAATAATACCAAAAATTGGCAAACCAAAAATAACGCCGACAACAGTAACAAGTGGGTGAATATTACCCATCTTTTTACCAATAATCATACGTAATACATTGTCAATATTCATCACTAAAATGCCCCCATAAATGATAATTCCCCAACCACCAAAGGTATTTCCTTGTGTTAGAGCAATAATTCCCGCAGGAAACCATACAATTGGCGTACCTAAAACCGGAATAAAAGCACAAAAGAAACTCACAACACCCCAAAACCATATATCTTTAAAACCAAATATCCAAAAACCAATAGCTACTAATGATGCTTGTACCAATGAAATTAAACTTTGCCCAATGACATTAGAACTTACACTTTTTTTGAGTGCATCGCCTAAATCTTGGTTAGTTTCGTCATCAAAGGGCAGATAGCGTTGTAAAGTTGCTAAAAAAGAATTTTCGTTGGTAAAGGTAAAAAATAAAATAAAGTACATTAAAGTTATGGCAATAATCATTTCTAAGGTACTTGCAACCAATGAAGGAAATAAGTTAGCTGCCAAAGTTCCACCTTTTTGCATTAACTCACTAATTATAGACTTGCTTTTTAAATCAATACCTACGAATTCCTCTAATTTTGCAACAATGGCAAGAATATCTTCATAATTTTGGCTATAATATACGATTTTATTCGTAAGCAATAAACTTAATACCAAAAAAGGTAACACAATGATTACAAACGAGAAAATAATAATGCCAATAGCTGCAATTGTTGGGCTACCTTTGCGTTTTACAGTCCAATATTTAAAGGGTTTTAGAAAAAGTACATATAAAATCATACTTGAAATGATAGAAGTCAAGTAATTATAAAGCCCCGCAAAAATTACTAATCCAATAGCAATAATGATGGCAAAATGTAACCAACTACGCTGACTGCGTGAATATAAACTTGCCATAAAAGTATTTATAGTTTAAGTATTGTTTTAACCTTGTAACTGATTCTCTATCCAAAATGCTAAGACAATAAAAATAATAGCAGCCAAAACCCAAATAATTTTGTGTAATTGCGGTGCATGATTCCAAAGCAACATAAAACCTGTTTTAGCGTCAAAATCTACATCAGGATAATCGGATTTGGAAAATTTGCCACCCGAAAACACAAAGAATGTCAGACCCATGCCTAAAAGGAAAATAGAGCTTATTAAAAATTTTGGGTGATATTGTCCAGAATCAAAAATAAAAAACAGTTCTAATAGCAAAATTACCGTACCAAAAGCTGAAAAAACAGCACCAAATAATTTACCATATTGCATAGTTGCAACATGTTTGCGTATATTTTCTAACATTTTATATTTATTTTAAAAGTTAATTTCATGTTTTATATTTCATATTTATTTACTCTTTTTGTACCAAAAATCTCACAACAATTCTTAAACTATATTGAATAACAGGTTCAATAATAATTGGTTGCAAAACTTTGTCAAAAGAACTGTAATCTGTGGGTGAAAAATAAGAAGTTGTCATTTTACGCAAACTTAATTTTTTTAAACGGTTGTTGTAATTTTCATCATAATCATTAACATTATTTGTAGTGTATGCGTTGTAAGTTTCGTACATATTATAAGGTTGTTGCATTCCAAATTGTTCTGAAATAATATAACTTGATTTTTGTAATTTTATGTTCATGATTTTTAAATATTGCGACTTTTTACTTTCAATAACTTTTATAGCTTCTTCAAGTAATTTTGTGCGTATTTCTTCTGTATTTGTTCTCACATAATCTACTTTTATTAAATCAAAAATCTCA
>JAYTNF010000218.1:0-2617 GCA_043748455.1 Cytophagales bacterium | reverse complement strand
ATTTCGTGAATTAGTTTGTATTGTTGTTTGCCCTTATGGCAGATTACAAAGTGTGTTTTTAGACAATAAAAGTATTGTTGTAGCTTATGATTTTGTGCGAGGAGAACCAAGAGGGAAACTTAAAAAAGGCGAAATTTTAGAAAAAGAAACAACACCAAAAGGCGACTGTATTGACTGCAAATTATGTGTGCAAGTTTGTCCAACAGGTATTGATATTCGCAATGGCACACAGTTAGAATGTATAAATTGTACAGCTTGTATAGATGTGTGTGATGATGTGATGGATAAAATCCACAAGCCAAAAAAACTTATTCGCTATGATTCGATGGAAGGCATTACAGAGAAAAAACCTTTGCGTTTTACTACTCGAATTGCTGCCTATGCTGTTGTCTTAACTTTGTTATTAGGCGTATTAAGTTTCCTTTTAATCAGTCGCAAACCTGTGGAAATCACCATTTTACGAACTTCTGGAATGTTATATCAAGAAGCAGATAGTTTGACAATGAGTAATTTATATAACGTAGAATTGGTTAATAAAACGCCAAATGCTATGAATTTAGAACTCAGAGTAAGAGATAATTTAGGTACAATTAAGTTTGTAACAGGTGAAAAAACTTTGCATTTGCCGAGCCAAAATGATGTAAAAGGCATTTTATTTGTGCTAATTCCTAAGAAAAATATTCATAAATTAACTACAAAAATTGTGATAGAAGTTTATGATGTTGCCAATAAAAACATATTAGTAACAGAAGCAAAAACTTCATTTTTATCACCAAATGCAAACTAATTAGTTTTAAATTGTAAGTTGTAAATTCTAATTTTTTTAACAATTTCACAACTTAAAATTCAAAAAATTTACAACTTACAACTTAGAATTTACAATTAATTTAAGACTATGAAACAAGTAATAATTTCGATGATACTTTTTATTGTATTTATGCTTTCTATGGGTGCATATATGCTATATTCTACGAAAGAAATTCCCGAAAAAGATTATTATGAAAAAGATTTGGCGTATCAAAAAACGATGGAAGCAGAAAAAAATGCACGAGAATTGCCCGAAAAACCTATCATAAATTATGACAAAACTACTAATATATTACGTGTAGAATTTGCAAAAGAAACGCAGATAATGGAAGGAAAATTACAATTATTGAAAGTATCAGACCAAAAAAAAGACTTATTTTTTAAGTTATTGCCAAACCAAGTTATACAAGAATTTCCATTGTCAAAAGAAACGAAAGGTTCGTATAATATTGTTATTTCGTGGATAAACAGTGAAAAGCCTTTTCAGTTTACGCAAAGAATATTATTCTAATGGTGAATATAAAATGATTTTTATGGAAACTTGTTTAAAAATATTCTTTTTGTGCCGTTAGGCACTGTATATTGGTAGAAAAAGGTAGTTCCTCCATCTTTTTTGCTCCGTTAGGAGCTTAACAAAACTCAAATAAAAAAAAGAGTAGTGTGGTGCATTTTTCTACCAATATACAGTGCCTAACGGCACAAAAAATACTCATATTACCGAAACTTACAACTAAAAAAACTATGGTAACGGCAATTTTAACAGGATTTTTGGGAAGTTTCCACTGCGTTGGAATGTGTGGCAGCCTTGTTTTGGCTTTGCAAGCAAGACATTGGTATTATGCCATTACATACCATTTGGGCAGAAGTTTGATGTATGCAATTTTGGGTTTGTTGTTTGGTTTATTTGGTCGGGGTTTGTATGTGGCAGGATTTCAGCAATATTTATCGGTTTTTTTGGGAATTTCGATGATTATTTTTGTGTTATTGCCCACCCAAAATTTTCCAATTTTCTATAAATTTTACCAAAAAGCAAGGCAGTTTTTTAAACCAATGCAACAGGAAAACAAGCTGTTTTCGACTTTTATTTTAGGATTTTTGAATGGATTATTGCCTTGTGGTTTGGTTTACGCAGCCATTTTTGCAGCCATTTCAACAGCCGATGCAGCTTATGGTGCTTTGTATATGTTTTTATTTGGTTTGGGAACAATGCCAATGTTGTTAGGATTAAGTTTTACACAACAAAATATTCCTTTAAAATGGCGTACAAACTTGGCTAAAATTGTTCCTTTTTTTATAATTTTGGTTGGTATTTTGTTGATAATGCGAGGTTTAGATTTAGGAATTCCTTATGTTAGTCCACATTTTGCACCGTATATTATTGCGTGTTGCCACTAAGTAATTCTAAATTTTTTAGGTTATGGCACTTAAAATTTGTCATTTTGAATTATTATTTTGACATAAGAATGATAGATTATTGAGAAATATCGCACGATGTTGCTCATAATGACAACACACAAATAAATTTATGTGTTGCTTAGTTTCCAAAACTTAGTTTTATTGAACTTATTACAAAGTCGAAACTGCCCACATTTTTTTTGCAAAATCAGCAGAAAAATTACGAGCATCATCAAAAGAGTTAAATTTAATAGCATGAATATTGCTAATTTTTTCGGCTTCAAGCATTTTTCCTAATGTTGCTTGTGCAAATATATCCTTTGCTTCCAGGGCAGCTTCAACCCTTAGCCCATTTTTAGAGGCTGTTGCATACCAATTAGCATGCAGCCATATTAAAACATCAGGTGTTACAACT
>JAYTNF010000217.1:0-19469 GCA_043748455.1 Cytophagales bacterium | reverse complement strand
CCGAAGCCTCAGATTTAGGTTCGATTCCTAACATCGCTACTGAATTTTATACGTTGTCAATGGTGCTTTTCGCATCTTGACATCGTATAAAATATTTCCAAAACTGCAAATAATATGCAAGTGGTGTTTTAAGAAATTTGTAAATATTTTATACGATGTCAAGATGCGAAAAGCACCATTGACAACGTATAAAATTCAGTAGCGATGTTAGGAATCGAACCTAAATCTGAGGCTTCGGAAACCTCCATTCTATCCGTTGAACTACACCGCCAAAAAACAAGTATTTCGTAGTTCCAACTACGAAAAAAATTATATATCCACTTTGTATTTTACTCCTAATAATAACATATTTCCACAAAATTAGTAAATTTTGTGGAAATATTGCAATTTTGTAGAAACTTATTTTACAACTTTAAATTCATTTGTCAAAGCAAATGAATTTATCTATATATTATCAAAATGGAAAGGAGAAGTGCAAGTAGTGCTGCAAGTATAGATTGGATTACTATTGTTTTATTTGGAACATTAATGTTAGCAGGTTGGCTCAATATTTATGCGGCTGTATATTCGCCTGACACTCAAAAAGATATTTGGGACTTAGATATTCGTTCTGGCAAGCAAATATTGTGGCTTGCAATAGCAGTCTTTCTGATGTTGATTATGCTGTTGTTAGATGTTAAAATTTTTCAAGTTTTTGCTTATCCTGTCTATATTTTTACCTTAATTTTGCTGGTGCTTGTTATTTTTTTAGGTCGTGATATTGCAGGCTCACATTCATGGTTTGACTTAGGTTTTATACGATTTCAACCTGCTGAGTTGGCAAAATATGTTACAGCATTGGCTTTGGCACGTTTTCTATCTGACCCAACTCGCAATAAACTCATGAAATTAGAAAATTTATTGCCCGCATTAGCCATCATTTTTACGCCTGCATTAATTATTATTGCCCAAAATGAAACAGGTTCTGCCTTAGTTTTTGCAGCTTTTATTGTTGTGTTATATCGTGAAGGGCTTTCTGATTACATTATGTTTCTCGGAGTTTTGATTATTTCATTGTTTTTATCAACACTGTTTTTTAAATCGTATATTAATTACATTATGATTGGTATTGCCATAATTGGTGTAATAACTATATTTTTTAGGCGAAAAAAACGTGATGATATTATTGCTATCATACTCACTGTTATTTTGGCTTTATTTATTGTAAAAGGTGTAGATTTTTTTGTGTCAAAAGTCCTAAAACCTCACCAAAGACAGCGTATTGAGGTTTTAATAAATCCAGATGCAGATGCACAAGGGGCAGGTTGGCAAGTTACACAATCAAAAATAGCTATTGGTTCGGGTGGTTTATGGGGCAAAGGCTTTTTGGAAGGCACGCAAACAAAATTTGATTTTGTGCCAGACCAAAGCACCGATTTTATATTTTGTACTATTGGCGAAGAACATGGTTGGGTGGGCAGTTTGACCATAATTTCGTTATTTATTGCCTTACTTTTCCGGCTTATTAGCTTGGCAGAAAGACAGAAAACTAAGTTTTCACGCATTTATGGATATTCGGTAGTTGCAATTTTGTTTTTCCATTTTACCATTAATATTGGCATGACCATCGGAATATTCCCAATTATTGGTATTCCACTACCATTTTTTAGTTATGGTGGCTCAGCTTTGTGGTCTTTTACAATTTTATTGTTTACAATGGTTAAATTAGACACTTATCGCAAACAAGTAATTATGTACTAAGTTTGTTTTGTCATTTTGAGCTTGCGAAGAATCTGAAATATTGACATGATAACTTCAGATTCTTCGCAAGCTCAGAATGACAAGCCTAAACTACTAACTCCGCCACAAATACGCAAATAACATATAAGCAACAGCAACGACAATGGTATTTATGGCAACAATTAAGATGATTGCATCATAACTTACACTCCATGCAAGTCCATCAATAGCATTTTTAGAAACTTTTAATAGCAGCAATAACAATGGCAAAATTACAGGAAAACTAAGTACAGCCATTAAAGTTGTACGGTTATCAGCTTTGGCTGCAATGGCAGCAATCATGGTCAAAGTACACGAAAACCCAACACTTCCTAAGAGCATATTAGCAATAAAAAGCAACTGATTTTCAACAGGATTTCCCATAACCAACGCATAAAAAGCATAACAAACCATAGACATTAGGCTCATTAACAAGGTATTATAAACCATTTTGGAAACAATAATTGCCTCTGGACTCACTAAGGTATAATAATATAATTGCCGACCTTCTGATTCTTGCAAAAAACTTTTAGCAATGGCACTCACCGCAGTAAATAACATAATTATCCAAAATAACACATTCCAAACTATTGGATTTAGCTGATTTGTTTTGAGGCGAAAACTCATATAACAAATAAAAACTGTGCTTATGGCATACAAAAAAATACCATTGATAGCATAGCGTTGTCGCCATTCTAAAATAATTTCTTTGCGAATGAGAACCGAAATTTCTTTAAATAACATGATTATTTGGTGATGCAGTTACAATGTTTAGTAAAAATGCTTAATTATTTGTTTATTTGCAACTTTCACAACTATTTCAACTACTTTTTATTCTATTTTTATGAACTATAACCGTACTTTTGCTCGAATTATTATTTCTTTTTTTAGAGCCAAAACATTTAAGGCTTTAATCCCTGGGTTATTTGTGGCTTGTCTTTATACTGCTTTATTGGTTTGGTTGGGTGGCGATATTATTGTGAAAGAACTTAGAATAGCACCTTTTATTTATCAATTAGTGGGTATTGTTCTGGGTTTGCTATTAGTATTTCGCACCAATACAGCCTACGAAAGATGGTGGGAAGGTCGCAAGTTATTAGGCTCTTTGGTTAATAGTACTCGTAATTTGGCTTTGAAACTCCACACTTTTTTGCCAGAAGATAAAAAAGAGGATAGAGAATATTTGAATAATCTAATTATAAATTTTGCTTTTGCTTTGAAAGAACATTTGAGAAGTGGGGTAATATTCGAGGAATTAGATGAAACAAAGCCACCAACTTTAGAAAAATTGCAACGAGTGAGGCATGTACCCAATGCAATAGCTTTACTTATTTTTCAAACTGTGCATAAATTTCACCAAGAAGGAACACTAAAATTAGAACATTTGATTGTTTTAAATCCGCAATTAGAAGCCTTAACAGACATTACGGGAGGTTGCGAAAGAATTAAAAAGACACCAATTCCTCATGCATATCGTGTGCATTTGCTAAAATTTGTGTTTCTTTTTATTTCATTATTGCCTTTGGGTTTGGTTTCAGATATGAAATATTGGTCATTAATTGTAGTCGGAATGATATTTTATGCTTTTGTTGGTTTAGATTTTATTGCCAACGAAATAGAAGACCCTTTTGGAGATGATGCTAATGATTTGCCAACTGATGCAATTTGTAATGGCATTAAAGATACTGTTAGTGAAATATTTGGAATTACACATTAAAATTATGAATTACAAAGATTACGTAATTCGTAATTTCTGTAATTCATAATTTTCTACTTCTTACAAATCAACAAATTTACCAATTAACCACAATATTAAGCCTAATACAATTAAGCTGCCACCGCCGCCATAGTAGCCACCACCACCAGCTGTTGCAATAAGTCCTAAAACAAATAAAACCAAACCAACAATTATCAAAATAATACCAACGGTCATCAACAAACCATTAATATCTGAGTTTGTTTTTTCAGCTTTTTTTACTTTATTCAATACTGATTTTAGGGCAATACGTTTGCTAAATGCAATTTTTGACGTTTTTGCAATAGATGTTTCTAAGTTTGTACGCAAAGTAGCTAGTTGCATAGCATTGTTTAGTTGCTGTTTTGTTTCAGCATCTGCGGTTGTATAATTAGACAAATTACTGTATGCACCCTTAACACCAGATGCCTGACCTGAAAACACAACAGATAGAATAAATACTAAACTCAAAATAACTTTTTTCATAAAAATTAAAAATTAAAAGTTAAAACTAAAATTAGACAATAAAAATATACTTATTAAAGTTTGATTATACAAAAATAGCAATTAAAACTTATAATACTAATTTTTTGGAATATTTTAAGTGAGTTAATCCCAATTAGATTTTTTGCGTCAAAATTTATAACTCATTAATATAAGTTGCGTAGAATGTACCGCACCCTAAAGAGTGTGGTACAACTTACATTGATTAGAAAGTTATTTATAAGTTTTTAAGACCCATATATTTTGTTATTCTGAATAAAGCGAAGAGTCTGACGTTAATATATCAGATTCTTCGCTTTATTCAGAATGACAAATAAAGTAAGTTGGTAGGAGAAACTTTACTCGATAGTAACTAAGGTTTTTTGACGTATAGCTTTATTAAAATTTCTTTAACAAAAATGTGCAAAAAATATTTACCATTTGTTCCATTTTATAATTAGGAAACAGAAATCAGAAAATACTTTGTACCATTTTACAAGTAGGTGTTTTTTAAAAAGTACCACTTTATCAATAATTTGATAATCAAGGAGTTACAAAAATATTTTAATAATTTATCATTCTGATTAGGAGGAATAATCTGATATGATTACCTCAAAACCAATAATTCAGATTCTTCGCTTTGCTCAGAATGACAAATAAAAAGCTCAGAATGACAAATAATAAGTTTGGAATGATAAATAAATTTTAGACTTTTAAATTTATTAAACTTATTTTTGATAAATAATAACAATTTTATTCTTTATTTTGTAGATATATCAAAAAACATATTTTATGGAACATTTTGTAACCTTACTACAACAAATACTATTTTTAGGAGCTATTGCTATGACAGCTTCTATTGCTTGGGGCAGAATTGCCTTCATTACTGCAAACATTCAACGTGGCAAAGCCATTGACCGACTTGACCGCAAAGACGAAAGATTGAAAAACATGTTGCTCATTGCTTTTGGACAGCGAAAAATGTTTGATAAGCCTCTTATTGGACTCATGCACTTTGTTATTTATGGTGGATTTTTGCTGATTAATATTGAGGTATTAGAAATTTTGCTTGATGGTTTATTTGGACAACATAGACTATTTGCAGGTTTATTAGGCGGTTTTTATGGCTTTTTGATAAACTTTTTTGAGTTTTTGGCTTTTGGTGTTTTGGCAGTTTGTGTGGTATTTTTGATAAGACGTAATTTATTGATTATTCCTCGTTTGTTTTCAAAAGATTTAGATGGTTTTCCACGTCTTGATGCAAATATTATTTTAGTTGCCGAAATTGTGTTAATGTGTTTGCTTTTTACAATGAATGCCACAGATAGTATTTTGCAAACTCGAACTGCTGATGCAACTTGGGGAACATATATTGCAGAGCATTTTCACCCTGTTGGTTCATTTCTAATTAGCCAGTTTTTTATTCCAATCTATAAAAATTATAGCACAGGCACATTGTTAGTCATTGAAAGAGTGGCTTGGTGGTCGCATATTATAGGTATTTTCTGTTTTGCAGTTTATGTTACCTACTCAAAACACTTACATATTGCACTTGCTTTTCCAAATACTTATTTTGCAAATCTCGAAGCAAAAGGTAAATTGACAAACATGGATACCGTAACCAAAGAAGTACAATCTATGTTGGGAGTTCCTGTTACGGTTGAAGTAGTAGAAGCTGCTGATGGGCAAATGGGTCGTTTTGGTGCAAAAGATGTGCAAGATTTGACTTGGAAAAACATTATGGAGGCATATTCATGTACCGAATGTGGACGTTGTGCGGAGGCTTGCCCCGCAAATATGACAGGTAAAAAATTGTCGCCTCGCAAGATTATGATGGATACCAGAGATAGGGCAGAAGAACTTGGTAATAATGAATTAAATCATGGCAAAGGTTATGATGATGGTAAATCATTATATGGTGATTACATTACAAAAGAGGAACTTATGGCTTGCACAACCTGCAATGCTTGTGTAGATGCTTGTCCTATTAATATAAATCCTTTGGAAATTATTATCGAATTGCGGCGTTATGTGGCAATGGAAGAGTCTGCCATGCCTGCTTCTTGGAATTCTATGTCTGCAAATATAGAAAATAATGGTGCACCTTGGGCTTTTTCAAGTTCAGATAGGTTTAATTGGGCGGAGGAATTGATGGCAAAAGAGTAAGTTTTCAAAATTTCTAAATATTTATGCTTTTAAGTTATGGTTATCAAAGATATAATTTGATAACCATATTTTTATGTGTAAATTTCCAAAAAACTAAAATAAAAAACTTCACTAACTAAAATTTCCACAAAATTATTCTTATTCCTTGTGTGTGTCTTATTCCTTGTGTGTGCATATCTATGTATTGCATGTGGATAAAATAAGATTGGAAGTAGAGTTGTTGATAATCAATAAGATATAAAAACTCAAACAATAAAATTGCAAAGGTAATTTTACAAGATAGCCTTGTCCAAAAAATCTTAGAAAATAAATTAGATACTTTACCAATATGTATTTTACCATTATTTTTATGTCTAACAGTTCTCAAAGAACTGTTAGACATTTTTTCCTATCTTTGCTACATAATCACAAAAATTATAGGATATAGCAACTTAATAAAAAAAATCGTGGTCAAAAATTTAATCTTGATTTGAGTTTTATACAACTATTTCAATCAAGTGAGCTTGTAGAACCATGTAGATAAGATTTATTTTTTTCAGGCGAAAGGACTAGCTACAAAACTGTTATTCCAAAAGAGTAATACTTATCAAGAAAATATCAAAAGGATACAAAAAATATAAAACTTAATAAATGTTCTGTTATATGATATTTTGTGTTGTATTTTTTGTAATTTGTCAAAAAACTAAAAAAATGAAATATATTGACATTGCCTTGCAAGGTGGAGGTTCACATGGGGCTTTTACTTGGGGTGTATTAGAGAGTCTTTTAGAACACAAAGACCTACATATTGCAGGTATTTGCGGTACAAGTGCAGGAGCCATGAATGCAGCTTTGCTTGCCTACGGACTCATGACAGGCGGGAAAGACAAAGCAAAAGAACTATTACATCAATTTTGGCGAAAAGTGGCAGAGGTAAATGCCTTTACCCCTATTCAGCCAAACTGGTTTGACAAAATGATGAGCCCAGGTAATATGGATTATTCTTTCACTTTTAATTTATTGCATAATGTCATGCAATTTATTTCACCCTATCAGTTTAATCCCCTGAATATCAACCCATTAAGAAAAATATTATTAGACTTAATCAATTTTGAAACCCTAAAAAATTGCGACCAAACAAAACTATTTATTTGTGCAACAAATGTAAGGCGTGGACGTGCAAAAGTATTCAAGACTGACGAAATATCGGTAGATGCAGTGCTTGCCTCGGCTTGTCTGCCTTATTTATTTCAGGCTGTAACCATAGATGGCGAAGATTATTGGGACGGTGGCTACATGGGAAATCCACCTATTTTTCCACTTATTGATGGTACAGATTGTTCAGATATTCTTATTGTGCAAATTAATCCAATAGAAATTGACAAAACTCCAAAAACTGCCCTCGAAATTCAAGACCGTATCAATGAGCTAAGTTTTAATTCGAGTTTGATGTTAGAAATGAGAAGGGTAAATTTTGTGCAAAAACTCTTAGAAAATAATCTCAACATTGGTAATAAATTTAAGGAGTTGCGTCTGCATAATATTAACCCTGAAAAAGATTTAGCACAATTTAATACATCAAGTAAACTTAATGCAAATTGGGACTTTTTGCTATGGCTACACAAATTAGGTAAGCAATATGGCAAAACATGGCTTGAACAAAATTTTGATAAAATAGGCGTAGAATCAAGCTGTGATGTGCAAAAAGTATTTTTGTAAGAATGTACCATAGGCTTTAGCGGGGCTGGCACCAGCCTGTGGGTTTTAATAAATAGAAACCATGAATAAAAAACTTGTCCATTTATTTTACTTAATTAATGGCTCTTTAATTGCTATTTTATTGATAATCAATGTAATAGGAATTAGTAATAGAAAAACATATTATCAAAATTACCAACAAAAGAAACAATTAGTTTCGCAACTTTTGTTGGTTGATTTTTGTATCTCAACAGAATCGCCAAATACAAGAAATTTTAGTATGTCTCATTATTCGTTTAATCATGTGGCAACTTTCCAAGATTTTCCTGCATATCATGAGCATTTTGCAAGTTCTTCTTTTATGCAAATTCCTTAGATTTTGCTATAAATTTATAAAATTTCTGTCATAAAATCAGCTATTTTCTGTTCCAGAGTCATTGTAGAATCTTTGCCAAGAGCCTTAATAAAAGCACTGCCAATAATTGCACCATTTGAATATTGTGAGGCTGTTTCAAAACTATCTTTGCTACCAATTCCAAAACCAACTAATAAGGGGTTTTTTAATTTCATAGCCCTTATTCTCTCAAAATATGCAATTTGTTCGTAAGAAATTCCTTGTTTAGAACCTGTAACTGATGAGGAGGAAACCATATAAATAAACCCTTCTGTTTCGCTATCAATTAGGTTAATTCTGTCTATCGTTGTTTGTGGAGTAATTAAAAAAGTATTTACAAGTCCGTGATTTTCAAAGAGTTGTCTGTATGTACTTAGATATTCATGCATAGGTAAGTCTGGAATTATTAAGCCATTAACTCCAACTTCTTGACAAGCAGCACAAAACTTCTCAATACCAAATTGCATAATTGGATTCATATAACCCATAAGAATTAGGGGCAATTTTACAGTTTTGCGAATGTCTTTGAGTTGCTGGAAAAGTAATGTCAAATTCATGCCATTTTGTAAGGCTTTTTGGCTACTTAGTTGTATGGTTTCACCATCTGCAATAGGGTCAGAAAAGGGAATACCAATTTCAATTAAATCTGCACCCGTTTTTTCCAAAGTTTGCAGAATACTTACTGTGTCATGCAAATTTGGATAGCCTGCCGTAAAATAGACAGATAATACACGTTGAGGCTTTGTTTTAAATAACTTTATAATTGGATTTTCTTGGATATTCTGTGATTCAGACATAAATTAAGGTTTTTAGAAAGTAAAAGTAATGAAATATTATTTATGAAAGACGAAATTCATGTGTTAAAATATTCTAAATTAGCAACTTAAAATTTATAAAATAATGAACACAAGTTTTTTTCCAAATATAGAACAAGGAAAGTTTCTTTTTGAAAAGCTACAAAAAATGTATGCAGAACCCCAAAGATTTTATCATAATTTGACACATATAGAAAATTTATTTACACTATTTTCTCAATATCAAACACAAATTGAGGACAAAAAAGCCATTTTTTGGACAATTTGGTTTCATGATTGTATTTATCAACCACAAAAAAGTGATAACGAGGAACAAAGTGCAGTAATTGCAAAAGAAGAATTAAAAGCTCTTTATACACACATAACCGATGGTATAAATGCTGAATTTATAACCAAAGTTAGCAATTTTATTTTAGCAACAAAAACACACACAAACCCAACGCAAAACAATGATTTGCAATGGTTTTTAGATTTTGATTTGGCTGTTTTAGGAAGTTCTAAAACTATTTATGATGAATATGCAGCTAATATTCGTAAAGAATATGCACACATTCCAACATGGAAGTATAATTTTGGCAGACGAAAAGTATTGGCATCTTTTTTATCAAAGCCAAAGATTTTTCATTGCCTAACTTCTATTTATGAACAGCAGGCAAGAGAAAATATAACAAGAGAAATAAAACAACTTGAAAGATATTGCTTTATATATAAGTTTTTATAATAGACTGCTTGCTAGAGTATTTTTGATGTTAAAAATACGGTTTTGTCATTCCGATCTTGCTAATAATTTGACGTTATTATGTAAGATTATTAGCAAAACTCAAAATGACAAATTTAAAATACTGTTGTAAAAACACACAAAACTCAAACCGTAAATAACTAAGGGGATTTTTAATCTAAAAACCTCTCTGTTTTGCTTTTTGGATAATTGCTAATAAATACTTTTTTTGATAATTTGTTGCAATATAATCATTTGTCTTAATTTTCTTCACAAAATTATAGTCTGTTGCATTGAAATACGCTTGCTTTTTTTGCCAAATCAACAAGTTTTCTATCAATTCTTTGGTAATTTCAATAGCCAAAGTTTCCTGTTCTACAATTACATCTTCCTCATTATCTAAAAATAATTCGGGTGCATTTTCAAAAGCAATAGCCAAAATTTCTAAGCCACTTGCGATATGTTTTTCCTCAAAATTAGTCTTATTTTTAATTTTTTTGCTAATTTCTTCTATCAAATTTAGTCGATACAAAGTTAATTTTTCGGTAGTTTTGCCCCATTCTGCAATTTTTTTCCACAAGGCAGATGGAATAGCTTTGAGTTCCTCTATTTCGGCTTGTTTTGCCAATTCTTCCACTTCCGAAACTTCTTTTTTGTGTCGTTTTTGCACATTTTCATTCACAAAATCATCTTTCAATAAACTTGTATCAACCTTTAAATTGGTTTCTTTCAATAATTCCCAACAAGTTTCTTTTTTTGCCCATTCGCCAAGCAAACCGCCGTGTTGTATTACAGTTGCTTTCAAAAACTCTTGTACTTTCCCTAATAATTCGGCAATAACAGCTTTCAAATTCTCTGAAACAGCTTGATTTTTCCAAATTTTGAACAAATCTATTTTGCCATTTGTGATTTTATTCAAATACGACAAAGTATAAGGCACAACCATAAAACGCAAATCTCCCATCGAATTTTGACCTAAACCATAACTTTTTTCGGCAGTTCTAAACAAAATAGCCATTGCAATTACATTTTCAAAAAAGATATTGTCAGGTAAACCTTTGTTGTCTTTCAATATTTTAGGAATGTTTTTAAAAAATTCTATGTAATTTTTTTGGCTACCTTTTGCCACAAAATGCGGAAAACCATTCCAAGCATTGTAAAATTTGGCTAAGGTTTCTTTCTGAAATAATTGACTTTTCGGGTTTTTGAGTTCAAAAACTTTTTTGCGTGAAGCTGTTGTGCCTTCTTTGTTCATTTCGTTTTTGTATTGCCCTCTTGCCCTTTCATAAAACCAACGAGTTTGCTTATTTTGTTTTGTAGGGTCGGGAGCCCAAATTACCCTTGATAATTTTTCTAATTCAATATGAAATGGATTATTGGAACTCAAATCTGCCACAGAAACTTTATTTTGACTGTTAGCATATTCGGCAATGCGTGAAACAATGTTTGCAAATTCATCTTTCTTTTTGACAACTGTTAATTTTACTTGAACAAAAATTTTGGAAACATCAGATTTATCTTGTTTTTGAGAATGAAAAATGGAGGCAGTAGTTTGTCCGCCATTTACAATTTGAAAATCTTTGACTTTTGCAATGCCTTTGCTACCGTTTTCTAAGTCAATTAACTCGACATATTCGGCAGTGGAAGCAATACCGTTATTAAAAGCCAAAAACATTTGTGGCTCTTTTTTTATTGTTTCTCTAATTCCTTTGTTGATTTTGCCTGTAAATTGTAGAAAAGACCTTACATTTTGTTCCAAAAGTCTTGCACCAAAATTGCGGTAAATATTGGCTAAGGTTTCGCCAGAAATAATGGCTAAGTAGGACTGATAATTTTCATTTTCGGAAGGCATCGGCAAACAAGCAACTGCACCGCCAAAATTATTCTGAAAGTCAATTTCTATTGCCTCTCTTTTATTTTTGGACGTATAAAGTTGGTAAAATCTTTCTAAATCCCAAATTTGAAACTGCACTAAAATAGCGTGTTCTTTAAATTCAATTTCACTTTCTTTGGGTGCTTCGGCATTACTTGTGCCGTTGGTTATCACAAAAATATTTACTCTGATAATATCTTTGTAATATTTTGATAAAATTTGTGCCAAATCGTAAGCTGGTGCCGACTCCTCCATTTCGGTCAAAAACTTATCTTTGAGGGCATCATTCAAAAAACGTTTTGCCAAATTACAATGGGTAATAATTTCATCTTTGGCAACAGTTTCTATATTTTCGGCAGTTTTATAAACAGAAATAAATAAATCTACCGTTTCGTATGTTTCGCTTAGTGCATACGCATTGATTTTGTGAACTCTACGCCCCAATTTGTCCTCTTTAATTTCGGTACAAATTGCTATATTTTCGGTTTCCCCAGCCTGCACCAACAAGTCCGCCATATATTCCGTAAATTTACTTTCAGGAGAAGCACCATCTTCGGCACTTGCCACCATAGCAATTACATCTTGCTCAATATTTTCATAAAATCTTTGTAGTTCATTCATAGCTTTAAAATTGTAGAACGGACTTTTAGTCCGTTTGGTAAATATTTAGGAATTATTTGTGCGGACTGAAAGTCCGCACTACAAATATTGTTGCAAAATTTCTAAAACTTGTTCTTGTGAAATGGTATATTTTTGACACTGATGTAAACTAATTTGGTATTTTGTGTTGGTAATTCCTGCGTATATTTTGGCAGGAATAAGACGAGGAAATTCGCCTTTCACAACATAAAAATCTGTTGCAACAAGTTCATAAAAAGTATTTTCATACAGATTTTTGTGCAAATCGTAATAACCTGCATCTAACAACTTTTGCTTAAATAGTTGTGTAGCAAGTGCGTTATTTTGCAATAAATCAAAAATTATTGCCACCAAATTATTAAGATTTTGACTTTGTTTTTCGTTATTTTTATACCTATCGGGTGGCTTTGAGCCACCCAATAGGTAATTTTCGTTATTTTTTAGCGAAATATGCAACAAAAATAAGCTTTCAAAAACTGTTTCGTCTAATTGAAATTCATTATTGATTCCTAATTTTTCGCTGTTTTCTTGTGTGGTTTTCACTTCAATAGCCCATTGATTTTGCCCATAAAAATCTTGTGGACTTGCCAACATTCCGCACCAAGTTTCTAAAACATACACAGGATTTTTGAGGTTTTCGAGCAAGATTTTGAGCAAATATAATTCACCAAAAAAGCCTTTTTGTTCGTTGGCAGATAAACCCGAATTGCTTAGTTTTTCAAATAGGTTTTGCCATTTGGTAAACCGTTGTTTCAAAATTTTGAGCAATGTATTTTCGTTTTCTACATTGGCAACAGCTTGTGTTAAATCTTCGCAAAGCACCGCAAAAATATCTGTGTGCAAAGGCGTAAGCAAAACAAAAAGTAATAGTTTTTTAGCTTTGTTGGTTTCGTCTGTGATAATTTCAACTTTGATTTTAAGAATTACGAAATAATAACTTTACTTGCTTGTAGAAGATGTGAAGGCATATTTTCTTCCAATTCCCAAGTGATACTCATAGGTAGAGTGCCTTCGTGTTTAACATAATTGGCTTTTCCTAAAAAATAGAAAGGTGCAGCATTACTTTTTCGTTTCTTATCAATTCTTACAAAAAGGAATATTGTATTTCCTGTTGTTTTGTGCGTAATGTATCTTTTTCCTGTGTTAGATGTTTCAGAAGTTTTGCTTTGCGACTGCCAATGAAAAAGATTTTCACTTATTGCATAGTCCTCGTATGATGTTGTAGTAGAATAATGCTTATCGGATTTATTCAATGTAATGAATAAAATATCTGTTTTCAATTCTGATAAATATAAAACTCCTTCGCCTTGTGGTGGTTTTTTCTCGAACACATTAAAGTTCAATGCTGTTAAAATTTCATCACGATTATATGCACAATGTAAATCTAAAACGCAGTTAAAGGGTAATAAAATAGGTTTATCAACAAAATCAATTTGATTTTGTGCAATTAAAATAATGTCCTGCAATTCATAAACAAGCCATTGATTACCAAAAAGTGTATTTAAACTATCTTGCAAAGTATCAAAATTTAATTCTTTACCACTTTTTGCCCAAAAATTATAATGCAACATCAATGCAAATTTTTGATTATCTATATTTTGCAAATCAATTTTACCATTATTTTCTATCCAATTTAAAATAAATTGAATAAAACGGCGGGAATTTATATGTAAAATTCGTTTAATTCCTTTTGTTAATTGTTCCTCATCTTGTTCGTTAAATTGTTCAATTTTCCCTGCATCTTTTAATAATCTATGCCAACAAGCCCTATCGTAAATATCATAAAGGCTTAATTGATAATGAGTTACAAAATTTATTAAGCTCAGTTCTTTGCCTGTATCATTGCTAAAATTTCTAATTCGATTTACGATTTGAACTTTATTATTATTCAGAGAACCTTTGATATTTTGTAAAATATGCTCTTTTGCAAATTTTTCTAACTGAATTACACAACCCGCAGGCAAATGGGGAAAATCATTTTCAATTTCTTTATAAATGGTATTTGAAGTTTGTCCAATTAAGGCTTTAAACTTATTTTCAAAGCTGTAATTTTTGTGTGCTTGTCCAATAAAATCTAAAACAGTCAAACATTCTTTATTCGGATTTAATCGTAAACCTCTACCTAATTGTTGTAAAAAAACAGTCAAACTTTCAGTAGGTCGCAAAAATAAAACGGTGTCAATTTGTGGAATATCTACACCTTCATTAAAAATATCAACTGTAAAAATAAAGTTTATTTCCTTGTTAATCAACTGTTTAGGTGCTATTTTTCGTAATTCTTTATCACTATTTCCTAATAAAGCTATTGCTGGAATTCCTGCTTCATTGAAACAATTTGCCATAAAATTAGCGTGTTCTACACTTGCACAAAATCCTAAACCTACAACATCTTTTATGTTGCGAACATACTTATTCAAAGCCTGAATAATCAAATTTACTCTTTCTTTGCGGTTTAGTTTTTCTGATAAATCTGAAATATCATAATAGCCTTTTTTCCAAGAAATTTCCGAATAATCAACAATATCTGTAATTCCAAAATACTGAAAAGGAGAAAGTAGTTTTCTATTCAAAGCATCATACAAACGTATTTCTGCTGCGGTTACATTGTCAAAATAGGTTTCAATATTTTTTCCGTCCATTCTTTCAGGTGTTGCAGTCAAGCCTAATAAAATTTGAGGACTATAATAATTCAAAAGACTTTGATAAGAATTTGAAGCAGCGTGGTGAAATTCATCAACAATAATAAAATCATAAAAATCTATGCTTGTCGTTTCTTGAAAATCTTTTGCATTAAAAGACTGAATAGAAATAAATAAATAGTCAATTTGATTAGGTTTAAAATTACCAACCAACAAAGCCCCAAAGTTTTGGTCTTTCAAAACAGCCCGAAAACAAGCCAAACTTTGTTTTAAAATTTCTTCTCTATGTGCTACAAAAAGTAAACGGTTTTTATTTTTGGGATTTTTGTTTGCAAATATTTTATAGTCAAAGGCAGAAATTACAGTTTTTCCTGTACCTGTGGCAGCTACAATTAAGTTTTTATGTCGGTTATGAATTTCTCTTTCTGCTTGTAATTTCTCTAAAATTTCCTGTTGATATGAAAACGGTTGTAAATCAAAGAAAAAAGAAAAGCCATTTTCTAATTTTTCATCTGGATTTAATGCAATTTGTAGTCTTTCTTTCTCTTTTTCTTCAAATTTTACAAATTCTTTATCATTCCAATATGCCTCAAAAGTCCCTTCAAATTTTTGTATAATATGGTTACTATCTTTGGCTGTAACTTTCAAATTCCATTCAAGTCCATCAGTTAATGCGGGATTAGAAAGATTAGATGAACCAATATAAGCAGTTGTAAAACCCGTATCTCTGTGAAATAAATAGGCTTTTGCGTGTAATCTTGTGCGGTTTGTGTCGTAAGAAACTTTAATTTCTGTATTAGGTAAATTTGATAAAAATTCAATAGCCTTATAATCTGTGGCTTTCATATACGAAGTTGTAATAATTCGCAAACGGCTATTACTACGACTTGTAAATTCTTTTAGTTCAGTTTCAATTATTCTAATTCCCGACCATTTGACAAAAGAAATTAACATATCAACTTTATCAGCAGTCAATATTTCTTTTTTTATTTCGCTTGCCAAAGATGGTTCTTTGAGAGAACCTGTAAAAAGGGAACTTTGTGAAAGTGGTGTAATTGGTCTTAAAACCTTGTTTTTAAAATTTAAACCTGAATTAATTTTGTCATAAACAGATAATAACAATTCATTTTCAAAATGTAATTTTTTACTTTCAATAGATTTATTTTCTGTTTCTTGGGCAATAAATTGAATAATTTTATTAGTTAATTCTATTTGTTCGGGTAATTTATGTCTAAATTGATGAAGTGCTTTTTCTAAGATTTCGGATAAATATTTGGTAAGAACAATATGGCTTTCCTCTTCGTCAAGTTGTTCTTTTTCAAAGATTAGCGTTGAGTTTTCGGGTTTTTGTAATTCTATATGTAATAATTCACTAATAATTTCTTCGTAAAGACCTTTATTCATTGTTTGTTGATAAGTTTATGCTGCTTTATATACAACCGTATGCGTAACGCCAAAAGGATTGACAACTTGAAAACGGTTAGAAAAAACTTCTTGGTTTTTGTGTGTTTTTAAATCTGCTCGCAAATTTACATAGCTTAATCTTTTTCTTTCGTCAAGCCATAATTTTATGGCAATTTGATAAATTTCTAAATCTCTGCTATTATGTGGTCGTGCAATGTGTTGCGTAGTAAAGTCAAAATCATTATCACGTAACAAAGAAAGTTGTTGATAGTCTGTAATATTTTTGCTGTAAAATGATATTTTTTTAGTTTCATTTGGTTGTAAACTTGGCAAATCGGCTAATAAATCATCTTTTACATTAAAAGTTTTTGTATCTATTTGGAATTTAGACAAATCAAATT
Organism: Cytophagales bacterium; assembly: GCA_043748455.1. Lineage (GTDB taxonomy): Bacteria > Bacteroidota > Bacteroidia > Cytophagales > Thermoflexibacteraceae > JAAFKA01. Next base: position 2,767 of record JAYTNF010000217.1, on the reverse strand, counting down.
CAAAATCAATAGTATTTTTATAACCTACAATTATTATTCTTTTGCGACTTTGCAAAACTCCATAATCAGAAGTATTAAAAATATCTACTTTTTTATTATTTTTAGTTTTCTCTAAATGAATATTTACTTTATAACCCAATGAGTTAAATTTATCGAGCATTTCTTGCAGATATTTACCATCACCTGCTGTAATTAAACCAGATACATTTTCAAAAATGAATACTTTGGGGTCATATTTTTTTAAAAAATTGGCATACTGCAAAAATAAACGGTTACGAGTATCACCGACCATTTTATTTTTATCCCTTGCCCTTCCTATTACAGAATATGCCTGACAAGGTGGTCCCCCAATAATTAAATCTACTTTTTTACCTTTATTTAGCTTGTCAATTTGTGAAAAAATGGTGTCAATAGTGTCATCAGAAATTTCAAGATTTATAACAGAATTTAATTCATCTGCGAGTAAATAATCACTATGTAATTCGTCCCTTGTAATCTCACTTTTCAAATATTTTTCATAAATATTCAACATACCTTTATTTTTTAGAGAATAGTAAGCCAACCTTGTTTTAATAGTAAAACAAGCATCTGCATTCATCTCAACGTGGGCAATAGGCTCAAAACCTTCACGAATAAATCCTTCTGAAAGTCCACCTGCACCCGCAAAAAGGTCAATATAACGCATATTTTTAATTATTTCTTTGTTTAAACTGCTTTTTTCTAAGCACATTTAAACCAATTTGATAAATATCAACTTCGTTTTTCTCACAAACTTCAAAACATTTAGACATCAAAGCATTATGCTTTTTAACTTCTTCTTCTGTAAATAATGGCTTTTTTGTGCCATTGATTACATAATCCGCAAAATTGTCATCAGGGTGAAAAGATAAACTCAAATCATCTACCAATGTTTTAAAATAAAATTTTACGTTTTCAGGTGTTTCTATTTCTATATCCATTTTTATTTATGTTTTCCGAAAATAACATTAAAAAAATAATAATTCCAATAGATTTAACTATTTTTTCTTAGCTTTCATTTTTTTTAAATCCTCTTCCAATTCTTTCAAACTATTTTCTTTTTCTATCATTTTTTGCTTCTCCTTGTATTTTTCATACTCCGTTTCTGCTTTTTTAGCTGCTTGTTCGTGTGATATTTTACCTGCGTGGTTTAAAATCTCTCTTTCGTTCAAAGTCAAAATATCATTCAGTTTTTTAATCCAATCTTTCATATACATAGGTTTTTGCTGCATGGCTTGGGTTTCTGCAAAAGCCAAATATTGTTCCACTAACAAACCTAATGTTTTCATTTCATTCTCATCGAGATAATTTTTTGCAATGTCAATATCAGCTTTTTTGATTTTGCCTTTTGGAGAATTTGTAAAACTTGTCATTCCCATATTTGGCAATTCGGCATTTGCTCGGCGACTGACCAATTCTGCTGCTGTTTGTTGGCTAATTTTGCCCACAATAATTTATTTTGTATGATTTTAAAAAACTTTACAGTTTCCTCATCACTATCTTGATAATCTATGCTGGTTTTGTAAATATCTTTTACTTTTTGATAAAACATTCGTTCAGACAACCGTATTTCTCTAATACGCCCTAACAATTCATCAAAATAATTCATTGACTTACCACTCTTAAATCTGTCATCATTCAAAACAAAGCCCTTTACAATATATTCACGCAGTTTTTCAGTTGCCCAAATCCTAAATTGCGTACCTTGTTGCGACTTCACACGATAGCCAACAGAAATAATTACATCAAGATTATAATAATTAGTTGGTTTGGTAGTAAATTCGGAATTTCCGAATTTACTCATTACTTTACTTTCATTAAGTTCTTTTTCTTCAAAAATATTCTGAATATGCTCGTTGATAGTAGATTTTGCTTTTTGAAAAAGCAAAGCCATTTGGTCTTGTGTAAGCCAAATGGTTTCATTTTCTAATCTAACATCTATTTTTTGTTGTCCGTCTGCACTTTGATAAATAATAATTTCGCCTTTGTTTTCCATTATTTTGTATTTTTTAATTTATATTTTATCCGAAATAACATTAAAAAAACAACAATTCAAAGAAAATTACTAATTAAATTTTATTGTAGCATTTGATTTGTTTCTGAAAACTATGTATTTTATTCCTCAAAAACCTCCTCTAAATTTATCTCCAAATCTGGAAAAAGCATAGGTGAAATTATATCTTCTTTTACGTATGTTGCTTTGAAAACATATTTTTCATTTTCCAAATAAAACTGTTCCACTGTATTTTCACTTGGGCGGACTATCCAATATTCTAAAACTCCATTCTCTTGATACAAAGCAAATTTATCTTTTACATCTGTTTTGGTACTACTTTGCGATACAATTTCTATAATTAAATCAGGAGAACCAACACAACCTTGCGTATCTAATTTTGACCTATCACAAATCACACAAATATCAGGTTGCACTACACTATAAATTTCTTTATCTGTTTTGCCCGCAGGATTTTTAACAAGTTTGACATCAAAAGGTGCGTGAAAAACTCGACAAGGTTTGCCCCTAAAATGAGTAGAAAATTCTCTATGCAAATTGCCCGAAACAGTTTGGTGATACCGATTAGGTGCTGCCATTTGGCGAAAATAGCCTTTCAAAAGTTCTATTCTTTCTGTAAATTGCCAAGTCATATAATCCGCATAAGAATATATTTCGTTAGGATTTAGCTGGTCTATGGAAGTTATTGTCATAGTAATTTTATTATTAATGTAAGTAGTTTGGAGTGTGCCTATG
>JAYTNF010000216.1:0-11083 GCA_043748455.1 Cytophagales bacterium | reverse complement strand
TTTGTAAATCATTTTATCGTACCTATATACAGTTAATTTTCATCAGTTATTAAAATATTTGTACAGAACACTGTTTAGACATAAAATAACAAAGATTTTATATCATACATTTTAAACCACAACCGAAAAAGAAAAAGCAAGTGAGTTTATAGTTAATCTTACGTATAGTTTAGTAGTGTCTATTTTAGCTATACATCTAATTACAGCTGCAATTTATTTTACACAAAAAATTTATAAAGGTATAATAGCAACTTATAAAGAACTTTTTTTAGTTAATGTAATTTCTTTAGTTCTAACAGCAATGTCATTTTTTTCATTAGTAATCCTAAAAGCAATAACAGATAATGATGATTATTATCAACTTTTTATAACTTTACCTTTAGGAATTTATACTTTTATTTTCGACATTGTAGGTGTTTCAGAAGCACAACAAATTTCCAAAAGTACTGCTTTTTTTAATTTAATGATAGCATATATTTTAATTTCTATTCCTTTTGTGATTGTGATAGTTTTATTTTATAAGCCTTGAGAAAATAAAACGTGATAAGATGAAAATACTGTTGTCCGTAGCCTAAATAGAAAAATCTAAAAAAGTGTTTAATAACGTGCTATATTTATAACTAATTTATTATTAGTAATTTACTAAAAGATAACATTAAGTTAGCAAATAGTGTACTCTAAGCACAAATGGAGAAAATTATTATTTGAAAATGATGTAAAGATGTCATTTTGCTAAAAAGATAACATCTTCACATTATTTTCTAATAACCCGCAGACTAAAGTCTATGTTACATTTTACCTATACAATTTATCATAGTAACCTTTAAAAATTGCATCATATTTTTCAAACTCTTTTGCATAAAACTCCTCACGTTTCTTAGCTCTTTCTATGCGTTTTTTGAGTTTTTCGATGGCATCATTTGTTGCTGCATTACTAACATTCGTTGAATCACCACTTGTTAAATTATCAGTATCTTCGCCTGCAATTTTGATGTCTAACTCATTTGGTGCTGCTTTTTCCAACCTTTTTTCTAAGCTGATGCCAATATTTGATTCTCTTTCGGCAGCCCTGCGATAACCTAACATGAGTTGTTGCAAAATCATAGTTGAATAATCTTTTAAGCTACCATAATGAAAATTATTATGTTTGACAACAAAATTGAGATTTTCACTTGCACGTTTTGTCAAGTTCTCAGCTAATGCTTTTGCTTTATCATCTTTGCCAATTAAATGATATAATTCTACATATTTTGGCAAATGATAATCATAATCATAAGGAATACTGAAATCTGGAATTTTAATTAATGCAGAATCCAAAACTTGTTCTGCCTCTTTTTTCTTGCCATCTAAGAACATTTGCATTGCCAAACGGTAATAACATTCTCTTTCGTTTGCACCAAATTTGCGATATTCCTCATCATGATAAGTATCTGGATTTTCAAAACCTCTGAATTGGAAAGTTTGCATATTTTTTCGCATAATATCGACATCAACTTCGCCCAATTCTCCATTCATCGTTTCTGCTTTTACTGGCACAAAACGATATGCCATGCCTTCCATTTGCAAATAATTACGCAATTCCAAATTCATTGACCTTGCCGAAGTATTGTTAAAATAAATAGGTCTGTCCCAATTTGAAGTAGCAATTAAATCCAAAATCATCAAATCACTTTTGTATAAAGCATTTGCACTTTCTTTCATTTTGATATAAACAGTATCAACAATTCTGCTATATTTCTCTTTTGAAACAACGCCTTTTGCCATAATTTCTTGTTTATTAATTGGCAAAAACAAGGTTTTTGAAGGAATTGAAGCTGTAAATGTTCCACCTTGCAATTCTACCATTAAAGCCTCGTGTTTTTGTTTGACTAACTCTATATATTGTCGCAAATCAATTCCACGTTTTACAGTCGGATTTTCGACATAAGGCACAAAATCATTCACACCTGCTTGATAATTTTCAAAAGCTAAAGTATAAGGCAATGGTTCTGAATTATAAACTTTGCGGCGTGTTTGCTCCACATACCAGTCTGTTGCATAATAACTTAGCACCAAAACCCGCACATCTTGACGAAATTCCTCCACATCTTGCACATACCATAACGGGAAAGTATCATTATCACCGCCTGTAAAAATTACTGCATTTTTCGCACAACTACGCAACGTGTTTTTTGCTTGGTCGATAGAATGGTAACGTCCTGTACGGTTGTGATTATCCCAACCTTTAAAACCCATTAACATAGGAACTGTCAAGCACAATGCACCTGCAATAAGTTGCTGCGAAGCCTTATTTTGAACCACTTTTTTGAGTAAATCGGCTATTGCCAAAACCCCAAAACCTATCCACATACAAAAGGCATAATAGGAACCAACATAAATATAATCTCTTTCTCGTGGCTCAACAGGTGGCGAATTTAAGTAAACCACAATAGCAACACCTGTCAAAATAAATAGCAAACCAATTACAATAAAGCCTTTTTCGTCTTTTTTAAGTTGATACATTAATCCAATGATTCCCAGAATTAATGGCAACATATAAAAATTATCTCTTGCTTTGTTATTAGCAACAATAGCTGGTAAATCCGCATTACTTTCAAATGGTAATAACCAATTTGCTTCTTTTTCATCGCCATCACGACCTGCAAAATTCCAAAGGAAATAACGAAAATACATGTGTCCAATTTGGTATTTGAACATGTAATAAATGTTGTCTATCAAATTTGGCTTTTTACCCTCTGGAATTCCTGCCCATGACCTATATAAATCTGGATGGTCTTCACCTTGACTATACATACGAGGCAATAAGACATTATCTTTATATGTTACTTCGTTGCGGTGGTCGTAAATTTCGTATTTATCTTTTCCTTTGCGATACATTGGCTCACCAATTTCCATGCCTTCACGTTCTGACATAAAAGTTTTGCCAAACAATAAAGGTCTGTCGCCATATTGTTCACGTTTCAAATAAGAAACGAAAGACATCGCATCTTGTGGGTCATTTTCGTCAATCGGTGGGTCAAAATTTGAACGGATTAAGATAATTGCATACGAGGAATAACCAATTAAAATAAATGCAAAACTTACTGCAATGGTATTCATTAACACATTTTGTGTTTTTATAGAATAAATAATGCTATAAACAACTGCACCCAAAAATAAAACGGTAAATAAAACAGCACCAAAACCAAATGGCAGACCAATATTATTTGTGAAAAATATCTCAAATTTTCCTGCAATACTTGGCAGTCCAGGAATGACACCAACCATAATAATACCTACAATAATTAAACTAATAACCATTGTGATAATAAAACCTTTTGCGTCTTGTTTTTGGTATTTTTTGTTATAATAAATATAACCCAACGCAGGAATTGTTACTAAATTTAATAAATGGACTCCGATAGACAAGCCCATAATATAAGCTATAAAAATCATCCATTTATTTTCATCTGCTGGGTCTGTGATGGTTTCCCATTTCAACATTGCCCAAACCACAAAAGCTGTAAAAAATGAGGACATTCCATAAACCTCTGCTTCTGCTGCCGAAAACCAAAATGAATCCGAAAAAGTATAAGATAAAGCACCAATAATACCTGTAATAATTAAGGCAAGTTGCTGGTCAAATCTATAAACTTCATTGCCATGACCTTCTTCGTCAGCAAGTGCAATTTCAGGTTTTACTATTTTTTTGGCAATCAAAACGATTGACCAATACATGAATAAAATTGTAAATGAACTAGAAAGTACAGAAACCATATTTATCCAAAATGCAACTTGCTCGACATTGCCAAATGCTAAAAATGAAAATAGCCTACCAATGAGCAAAAAAAGTGGAGCACCAGGTGGGTGAGGCACCATAAGTTTGTAAGAAACAGCTATAAATTCGCCACAATCCCAAAAACTTGCAGTATTTTCGACGGTAAGTGTATAAACGGTGGTGGCTATTGCAAAAATTATCCAACCAACAATATTATTTAATTTCTTGAAAGTCATTTTCTTGAATGATAAATTTTAATGTATGAATTTTTATGGTTTGTTAAAAAAAATATTACAAAATATATAGAAAATTAGTATTAAAAACTTGCGAAGGTAGTAAATTAACTTAGATATGAAAAAAAAACAGTATTTTTTTGGGTTTTAAAGTTTGTTAAAATTGTATAGCTGTATTTATACAACTATTTTCTTTGGGGTGCATGAATTTAATTGCATGATTATCTAAGCTAAATCAGTGGTTTTATTTTTGGGATTTTATACAATTTGGGATTGTCTAATCTTTTTGATTTGTCATTCTTTATTTGACAAAGATGACAAATCAAAAATTACAAATTCTTCTTAATAAATTTTACACTCATTTTAAAAGCTTCATCACCAAATTCTTTGTTGTATTTTGGATTACTTGGATTTGCAAAAGCATGGTCAGCATCAAAGGATTTAATGGTAACTTTTTTGTTAGCTTTTTCCATATTACTTTCAAATTCTTTAACAACTTCAGGAGAAATGCGTTTTTCTTGACCTGCAAAAATACCTAAAACTTTCGCCTCTAAATTTTTTAATTTTTCTACATCTTTTTCAGGCATACCATAATAAATTACACAAGCTTTGGCTTGCATTTTTGCAATTAAAGCAGCTTGCAATGACCAACCACCACCAAAACACCAACCAATAGTAGCAATTTCAGGGGTTTTATCTGTTGTAGAAAATTTTATAGCTCCAGCAATAATTGCATTTGCCCTTTCTGTGGTTACACCTTGAATATATTTTCCTGCCTCCTCACGTGTTGTAGCTACCAATCCATCATATAAATCAATGGCAATTACGTTATATTTTCCATTAAATTCGTTGTAATATTTTTCTGATTCTTGTTTGATATAATCATTTAAACCCCACCATTCATGAAAAACGAATAAAACTTTATTGCTTGGCTTTTTGGCTGCAATATAAAAAGCATTGCCATCTTTGCCTTCTGAAACTGCAAATGTTATCATTTTTCCTGTTTGTGTTTGGTAAGAAAATGGCTTAGGATTTTCGTGTAAGGCAACAAACTCCTCGTCATTAGCCAAGTTTGCAAATAAATCTGTTGCAGGAATTGTGCAACAAATTTTTGGTTCGGGATTAAATGGGCTACCTAAAATAAAGGCAGAGAAAACAAGCACTAAAACTCTAAAATTAAACATGGCAAGTAGTTTATGTTATTTGCGTAGCTCTAACTACACATGAGAAAGTACAATTTTATATTTTTTTACGTGCAAATACCTAAGTAATTGGACATTTTTAAAGTATAGTTTTGTCATTCTGAGCAAAGCGAAGAATCTGATAAAATACGCCAGATTCTTCGCTTTGCTCAGAATGACAAATTAAAACCTATAAATATCATTATCACAATTAAGAAATTTCCAAACACAAAGCCTTAAATTGTTCTCCTCTATCTTCATAGTTTTTAAACAAATCAAAACTTGCACATGCAGGCGAAAGCAACACAATATCACCTTTTTCTGCAAAACCAACAGCACGTTTTACAGCCGATTTTATATCTGTTGTATCTGCAATATTTGCCACTTTTCCCTTAAAAAATTTATATAATTTTGTATTATCTTTGCCCATGCAAACTAATGCTTTTACATTTTTGCCGACCAATTCCTCAATTTGTTTATAATCATTGCCTTTATCTATGCCACCTGCAATCCAAACAATAGGTTGTTCATAACTTCCCAAAGCATAATAAACCGCATCAACATTGGTTGCTTTTGAATCATTAATAAAAGTAACACCATTAATTTCAGCTACTTTCTCTAAACGGTGCGAAGTATTTTTGAAAGTTTTTAGACCTTCTCTTACTTGTTCTTCAGTTACACCTGCCAACATTGCGGCAGTAATTGCAGCACTTGCATTGAGTTGATTATGCCGACCAACAATGGGTAAATTATCAAACTTTATAGCATTTTTCTGGGTTTTAGCTAATGTACCTGCGGGAATTATAATACCTTTGCCATCATACCATTTTCCGTTAATGGCTTGCAAACTTGAAAAAGGTTCTTCTTCTTTCATTTGTTTTGCAATAACTTTGTCGTCAGCATTATAAATGAGCAACTGATTTTCGTCCATATTTTGAGTTAAACGAAATTTTGCATCAATATAATTTTGCATAGACTTTGCATATCTGTCCAAATGGTCAGGCGTAATATTCAATAAAATAGCAATTTGTGGAGTAAATTCATAACAATCATCTAATTGAAAGCTACTAACTTCCAATACATACCAATCAAATTTGTTATTACAAACAGATTCAGCAAAACTTTTTCCAACATTTCCTGCTACACCAACATTTAAACCTGCATGTTTCATGAGGTGATAAGTTAGTAAAGTTGTTGTGGTTTTGCCATTTGTACCTGTAATACCAATCATTTTGGCTTTGGTATAACGAGCCGCAAATTCAATTTCAGAAATAATGCGGATTCCTTCTTCTCTGATTCGAGTGATAATAGGTGCTTTTTCGGGAATGCCTGGGCTTTTAATAACTTCCTCAGCCATTAAAATGACCTTTTCAGTATGTTTCCCTTCCTCAAATACAATTTTATTATCTTCGAGAATATCTTTGTAATAGTCACTTATTTTGCCAAGTTCAGAAACAAAGACATTAAAACCCTTTTTTTTGGCAAGCAACGCTGCCCCAACACCACTTTCTCCTGCCCCAAGTATTACTTTAAATGTTTTTTCCATGTGTTTAATAAATTTTTATTGCAAATATATTTAGTAGAAAGAGTTTATTCGTAATTAATATAATTTCAATGCAATTTATAGAATTTTTGTAATAATAATTTGTAATAACTCAAAAATATGATAATTTTGAGAAAATAAATAAATATTGTTCAGATGGAAATCAATATCAATAAAGCTATAAATCTATTTTTTCCAAAGACTTCTTTGGAAATGGTTTACATTGAAGCTGTGGCAAATGCTATAGATGCAGGTGCTGATTCTATTAAAATCAATATAGAATTAGATAGTTTTGATAAAGGCGAAACTCTAAAAATTTCAATAGAAGATAACGGAAAAGGATTTGATGACATCAATTTTAATAAATTTTCGAGGTTACTAGAAACCGAACAACAAGACCATAAAGGCACAGGAAGATTGGTTTTTTTGCATTACTTTGGCAAAGTTGCCGTAGAAAGTTTCTATGGTAAAAAGCTAAGAAAATTCAATTTTACGAAAAATTTTAATGGTCATTCTGATAGCATTCAAACCAACGAACCTTTACAAAAAACCATTCTCACTTTTACAGAATATACCAAACAACTTATTCATTCGCATAATTATATTAGACCCTCTGAAATTAAAAAATGCTTGTTAAACAAATTTTATCCATTGTTCTATTCGCTAAAAAAAAGAGAAGAAAAGTTAAATATTGAGATTAGAATTACTCAACAAGAAAATGATATTCTTTTTGAAAATGAATCATTAGTAGTAAATCTCAATATTAAAGATTTGCCTATGCTTAAAAGCTTAGAAATTATAGATACTGATTCTATTTTTGATAAATTTGAGTTGTTATATATTGTTAGGTCTCAAAATGTTGATAATTTGATCATAACTGCGATATGTGCTGATGATAGAGTGATTGTAGATAATATTATCCAAAACAAAAATATCCCTTTAGGTTATGAAGTAATATTTTTACTTTTTTCTAATTCTTTTTTACAAGGTAAGTCTGATACATCAAGAACAACATTTGACATAGATGATAAATTATTAAGAAGTTTAAAAAAAGTGTTGCGAAATAAAATTTCAGAGATTTTAAATGATGAAATACCAAATATTAAGGAACGTAACCTAAAAATACATGAAAATCTTATACAACGATATCCTCATTTACAAGGCTATTTTCATCCAAAAACGGTGGGCTTAGTGGATAAGAATGAAATATTAGACGAGGCACAACAACATTTTTTTCAAGACCAAAAAAGAATTTTAGACGCAGATAAAATGACGGATGAAGAATATAAAAAATCTCTGGAAATATCTTCACGTCTTTTAACAGAGTATATTCTTTATAGGAATATTATTATTAATAAACTTAAAGAAACAGATACAAAAAATAGCGAAGCAGGTATTCATAATATTATAGTTCCTATGAGAAATATTTATGAAAAATCTACTTTTATTGATGATATTTATTTGAATAATGCTTGGTTACTTGATGATAAATATATGTCTTATTCAACCATATTAAGTGATATGGAGATGGGTAAACTTTTAGATAAAATATCTATTGATGACTATCAAAAAGATGATTCTCGTCCTGATATTTCTATTGTGTTCTCTAAAGAACCCAGTGAGGAGGCAAAAGCAGATGTTGTTATTGTAGAGTTAAAAAAATTAGGGTTAGATTTAAAACGAAAAAATGACATTGACGTACAACTAAGACAAAGAGCAAGGAAACTTTTACAGTATTACCCAAATAAAATTCAACGTATCTGGTTTTATGGTATCATAGATATAGATGACGAATTTAGATTACTTTTAAGAGATGAAGGTTATACACCACTTTTTTCAAATGGTTCTTTATTTTGTAGAGAGGCTAAAATTTATCTCGATGATAATAATTTTATTTTAACAACATTGTATATACAATCATTTGATGCCTTCATAAAAGACGCAGAAAGTAGAAATGCTACTTTCCTACAAATTTTAAAAGAAGGTTTAAAAAATAAATAGTGTGTAAATTAATATTGTAACAACTTTTGTATTTGATAGAAATTAAAGTTTCTGCCAAATACAAAAGTTATTTTAATATATTTCTACTGAATAAACAAAGTACTAATAGATTCAAAATCGTGAATTTTGCGAATTGCTTTTGCAAACATATCTGCCACTGTTAGCACTTTTATTTTTGGGTGTGATTGCGTTTGGCGAATGGTATCTGTGATAATTAATTCCTGTAAAACAGATTTATCAATATTTTCAACAGCCTTACCAGACAACAAACCATGTGTACAAACAGCCCTTACTGAAGTTGCACCTTTTTCGAGTAGCAATTCCGCAGCTTTACATAAAGTACCACCTGTGTCGATTAAGTCATCGACTAAAATCACATCTCGACCTTTTACATCTCCAATAACTTGCATCGAAGCTATTTCATTGGCACGTTTGCGGTGCTTATCACAAATAACCATGTCTGCATTAAATTTTTCGGCAAATGACCTTGCACGTGAAACTCCACCAACATCAGGTGCTGCAAAAAGTGGTTCTAAGTCTAATTTTTTGATATAAGGCACAAAAATACCAATGCCATGCAAATGGTCTAATGGAATATCAAAAAAACCTTGAATCTGTCCTGCATGTAAATCGCATGTTACAATTCTGTCTGCACCTGCGGCTGAAATCAAGTTAGCTACCAATTTTGCTGCAATGCTTACACGAGGTTTGTCTTTGCGGTCTTGACGTGCATAACCGAAATAGGGAATTACAACTGTAACGTATTTTGCTGATGCTCGTTTTGCTGCATCAATCATCATTAACAATTCTAATAAATTGTCGGCAGGTGGATTTGTAGATTGTATCAAAAACAAATCTGTTCCTCTAATAGATTCTTCGTAAGCAACAGAAAGTTCTCCATCACTAAATCTTTTGAGTGTTACCTGTCCAAGTGGTTTTCCGTAAGAATGTGCAATACTTTGTGCCAATTCTTGTGAACCTGAACCCGAAAATAACTTAACTGAATATGAAGGCATGACTGTTTTAGAATTAATTATGAATTATGAGTTATGAGTTATGAATTATGAATTATGAATTATGAATTATGAATTATGAATTTTTTGACATATTACAAAAAAATAATTCATAATTCATAATTCATAATTCATAATTTACCCCTATTTTTTCTCTGTAATTTTAATTTCTGTGCAAGTTTCCACGTAAATATGTTTTTTCAAAATCATTGTCAGTACATCTTTTTTGTTGTAAGTGTCTGAAATTCCTAACTTAACTTCTTTTGCTTGCACACCAGGCAGAGCATTTTCTCTCAAAAATATACTGCCATCTTTGTCCCAACGATACGCATTTTTAGCAGTTTTTACAATTCTATCATCACCTAATTTTGTAAACTCAAAAGTATTTAGGTCTGTATCGTATGTTCTTCCACTTGGAATTGTTGTTTTGGCAACATAATCTCCTGTTCCATCACCATACAATTCACAAATACAAGCACCTCTTAATTTTTCGTCTTCTATATTTATGATGGAATATTGCAAAATTTTCCATTCACCTTCTATTTTTTTGTAGGTTAAAGTTACGGTTTCATTGCCTTTTGACCAACTTGTGCCATTTTTTTGCACATCATATTCCACAACATATACAACTACACCTCTTTCGCCACTCACATAAACACGTGGAATTTTTACAACCTCATACTTAATTTCTAAGCCTTGTGTATTAATAATTTTGTCCATGAAAGCAGAAAAGCCTGCATAATCACCAACAACGGTGCTTGCACGACCACCAACATAGAAAAATATAATTGTCGACTGCACGTCTTTGGACATGTGTTTTAGCACAGCAAACTTATCTTTATTTTCTTCTAAATTTGAATAGGCATCAATAAATTCTCCAAATTGTTTGCGAAGTTCGGCTTCATTTTCAGGTTTTTTGGCATCTTCTACTTTTTGTGCTTTTTTTGTGCTATCTGATAGTTGGTCAATAGTATCTTTTGTTTTATTATCTTGAGAATAACCACGATAGGAAAAGCATAATCCTAAAAAAATTAGACATATAAATCTGGTGAATTGTGTCATAGAAGTAGTATAATATAATTTTTGTAAAAAACGTGAAAACTTATGAAAAAAAGTAATCTTTATGTAATATTTTATTGAAATAATAAAAAAATTAGCTACCAGATATATCTAATAGCTAATTTCAACTAATTTGCTAATTTATCAAGAATCAACTTATAAATATCATTTCCAAAGGCAAAAACCATTAAGAAAAGTAATAATAACATGCCTATTTGTTGGGTAATCTCCGAAAACTTCTCTGATGGAGCTTTGCCTCTAATCATTTCATAAACTAAAAATACTGCATGTCCGCC
>JAYTNF010000215.1:0-3635 GCA_043748455.1 Cytophagales bacterium | reverse complement strand
TTTGTAAATCATTTTATCGTACCTATATACAGTTAATTTTCATCAGTTATTAAAATATTTGTACAGAACACTGTTTAGACATAAAATAACAAAGATTTTCTATCATACATTTTAAACCACAACCGGAATTTTTATTTAGGAAAGAACTCATAAATTTTATTTCGGTGCAAAAACCTCACAAAAATTACCGTTTGTTCTTCAAAAACAAAGCCTATATTCTCCAATTCTAATTCGGTAAGCAGTTTTACTACCTTTGAGTTTTTTGTAATTTATTAAATCAGAAAGTTTTTCAGCATTTTGCACATCTTCAATCGTATCAATAATAGCTAATTTTAGCTTTTTATCAATTTTTGCAGTATCTTTTTCAAAAGATTTGTCAATAAGTAAATTCATTTTTTCATTTTATTTACAAAACTATCCACATCTACAAATTTATTTGTTCTCCCTTTCTTAATAGCTTCCTGTAAGCCAATATCTTCTTTGTCTTCATCAGTTAAATGTGTTGCTTTAAAGCCAAGTTGTTTGGCTAAATCCATAAGTAATTTTAGATTTTTCTTTGAATTACCATTTAAAATAAATGTTTCCATAGCTTTTTTAGTAAAAATTCAGTTTTATACCTCAAATATACCACATTGTCATTGATAAGCAAAATTTAATCACCTAAAAAGTAGCTTTTTTGCATTTAACCCACTTTTAACCCTATTCTAACTATTGCCAACTCCATTTTAACTATGAATTTTTGAGGTTTTAACTCTGTTTTTGGTGCATATTTTGAGATTTTAACCATAAAAAAACTTTCCAAAAGTTTTTCACTTTTGGAAAGTTTTTTTTTGTGGTTTTTAACTACCCATATTTTCAGTTTTCTCTATTCTTTTCTCTATCCATTCCACCACTTGTGGCGAAAATAATCTTTTACCTGTTAAATATGCACGCTGTACGATACTTCCTTCATAGTCTTGTTCCAATTCGCACCACATTTTTAGCGTTGCATCTGAACAATTAAACCTATTTCTTAATTCTTTTCGTGAAACAAAACCTATTTTTCCTTTCATGTGATACTTGCTAAGTGGTGCTAAATCGTGTTAAGTCAGATTAAGTCGTGTTAAGTCGTACTAAGTGCTGCTAAGTCGTGCTAAGTCAAAACGCCTATTTTAAATCTTCCTACATTTGTTACATACAAAAAGCAAACACACACATTTTAATATTTTAAGTTTAGAAAACCTTTTGCCACTTGAACGAAGCATATAAGATGATTTTCAAACGCAATATACTATAAATGAATGTGTTAAGCAAGATATTACACAAAATAGTACACAAAAATTTCAAACAAACATAATAGCATGAAATCAAGTAAAATTATTTTATCGGGTTTAGGCATTGCCCTTTTGGGTGGTGTTGCTTATTATGGTTTGAGTAGAAAAGAAATTGCAGACAGAGTAATTGTCAAGTTATCGGGTATGCCGAGAATACATGACTATAAAGATGGGCAGTTGTTTGTAGCTTTTGATGTTACAGTGATTAATCCAAGTGATTCAAGTTTTTCTATTTCTCGTCCATTTGTAATGTGCGAATTTACTGATTGGTTAGACCAGCCAGCCATTGCCAATACAGAGCCAAGTGGAGAAACGTATTTGATAGCTGCACAAGCTACCAAAGTGATTAAAGACATTACTATTGGTTTACCTGTTGGAATTTCGCCAAATATTATAGCATCTTTTGTGGGTGGTTTAGTGCCAAAATTAGCTGATTCGTTGCAAAGTTTTATCAAGCCATTAGACTTGAAGTTGACGATTAGGTTTACTGTTGATTATGTCTTTAACATAGAAATTAAAGACAAATACAGCTTTAATATTCAAGAAATGGGCGGAATGTTGCGAAATCTTTTTACTAAAAAAGCACCAGCACCAACAGCACCAAAACCAAGCGGAGTAAGTGGAATTTATCATGGCAATTACGATTTTCTTTTTAATTATGAATTGTAAAATAATTATGAATTGTAAAATAATTATGAATTATGAATTATGAATTATTTTATGGTTTGTAAGTAAAAAAAATCATTCATCATTCATAATTAAAAATTAATAAAAGCTATGGAATTAAATAGATATGGAAATTTGTCGGGTTATGAATTACACAGGCTAAACGGTTTTAGAGGTTTTGCGGGTGGAACTGATGATGCAGAATGGGCATCGGGTGCTGCACAGGCAGATATTGCAACTAAAACACAGGCACAAGTAGCAGGTGGAAAAACAGAAACCTCTACAACGACAGAAGCACCAAAAGTAGCACCAAATAACAAGATGCTTTATTTAGGAATTGGTGGGGCATTGGTTTTGGGAGTTGCAGCGTATTTTATTTTTAAAGATGACGAAAAAGTAACTGTTAAACCTAAACGAAGATAAACATGGCTCTACATAGATTATACGGATTAGGTCTTACTTTTCCAACAGGAATTTCTGATAGTAACATGGCTGCAATTCAAGCAGAACAAGCTAAAACAGATAAGTTAAATAGTATTACAAATTCTATTACAGCAGCAGGAAATTTATTTAATACGACTTATTCCACAGTTGCAAGTTATGACAATATAGGAAGTCAAAAAGATATTGCACAAGCACAAGCAAGGACAGAGGAAGCAAAATTAGCACAAGCAAAAATTATGGCAGATACAAGCAAAGATACAGGATTTTTTGGCAGCGTAAGTCCCATAGTTCTCGTAGTGGGTAGTTTAGGATTAGTTACGCTATTAGTTGGTGGCATTGTGCTTGCAACAAGTGGCAGCGACAAGCCAAAACCAACAGGCACAAGAGGTTTAGAAGGCACAAGACGTGGCAGTGCTGCACGAGGTAGCAAAGAAGTAAGAAGTAAAAAATCTTATAAACGTGGTAATACAATAGGTTGCTAATTTTATAAATATGAAATATTATTTATGAAATATGAAATTAATTTATTGATTATCAATTAGTTACATTTTTTATTAAGTTAAAAAATTCAAACAAACAAACAAACTTTTTTTATTCATTACAAGTATGGGAAAACCTAAATATGGCGGTAATTCGTCAAGTAAAAATAAAGATGTTGCCTCAATGTTTACGCACACACAGGCAGCTAAGGCAAAAGGAAACTACAAAGAAACTGCTATTAATGTGGCGGTGGACTTTGCGAGTGCTGCTGTTGGTGCAACTGCGGGCAGTTTTGTAGGCAAACATGCGGCAGTTGTGGGCGTGGCACTTGTATTGGTTGGGTACATGTTTGACGTGAAACCTGCTGTGGCTGGTGGATTGGGCATGACCTTTGGTGCTGTTACCTCTGAAAAATCGGGTGCAACAGGAAAAGAAAGAGTAACGCAATATTTTAACGACATACAAGAGAAATTTTATATGTCTCCTGCACCTGCTACAAAACCTGCTGGAACTGCTGGTTTGGGTAATTTGGGTTATTTGCCAACTACTGCAAATTCGGGTTTTCAAAATGGACAAGAATTAAGAATGCCGCAAATGCAAAATATGCAAAGAGCCTTGCCAAGTAAACTTACAAATTTGCAACAACAAAATAGAAGTTTAGCTGGTCATGGTGTTTATTTTTCTGACGAAGAATAATAATAGAATTTAAGTAAAACAAAGTATTTTCTCAAC
>JAYTNF010000214.1:0-1915 GCA_043748455.1 Cytophagales bacterium | reverse complement strand
GCAGTTGTGCAAAGATGCTTCGGCTACGCCTCGCACTTCGCACAACTGCGGGTTTGCGAAATTGCCAAAAAAATTTCGTTGCTGCGCAACGATTTTTTTAGCAACTTCGCAAACACCTGTTCGTTAGGCACAATTATAAAAGTCAACGGACAAGGCAAAATTGTAGCCTAACTATTTGAATTTGAGAATATTATTCACATTTTAAATAGTTAGTTTTATGAAAATTAAATCAATTTTTATGGGTTTGCTTGTCTTTGGAATGACAGCAACAGTCCCTATGGTAGTAACTTCTTGTAAAGAAGAAAATGTAGTAGCAAGTTCAGATGCGTTTTCGAAAGACGTACTAAATGACGATGCTGCTGATGCTGCAAAATGCCCAATTCGTAATAATTGTGTTTATTACGTTAGGTGCAAAATTAAGACACTTCCCGGTGGACTTACTTCTTATCAATCTAAGAAAAATATTATCAATGCTTCCAGCCCTGTGGCAGGTTATGCTGCAATTATGCCAGCAATTGATATTAAATACAAGGATAATGGACACATTGCTTATGTTGAAAAAGTAAATAGTGATGGCACTATTAACATTTCAGAAGGTAGTAGTGGCGGAACTTGTACTACTCGTAATAACAGAAAGCCAACAGATTTGAAAATTGATAGTTATTATAAACCCTAATTTTAGCTATTCTTAGGCAATAGAGAACATATCTATTGCCTTTTCTCTAACTTAATCTTTCTAAAAAATGAAAAAATTGATTAGCAGTTTGCTACTTATTTCCTTTGTATGGGGTTGCAAAGAAATAGATAATATCGTCAAAAAGCCAAAATATGACGACCACGATAGTTCGGCTGATTTTGCCCTCAAAGGCAGAAAATGGGATAAAAACAACCTTACTTATTACCTTGAAAGCAGTAATGGTGCTATGAACTCACAAACAGTTCGACAGGCTTTTAATATTTGGCAACAAAATACCAACCTAACCTTTACAGAAGTCAGCCAACGAGATAAAGCATACTTTAAATTGTCTTTTGAAAAAGACGACCACAATGATGGCAGACCTTTTGACGGACAAGGTGGCATACTTGCACACGGATTTTTTCCACCACCTACCAAAAATGCAGGGCTAATACATTTTGATAGCGAGGAACAATGGACAAGCAACACCAACAATAGCGACCAACAACCTATTGACTTGGTAATAGTAGCAGCTCACGAAATAGGACACGCATTAGGACTTAATCATTCCGAAAATTCAAGTGCCTTAATGTTTGCAGATTATGTAGGCTCACACCAATTTTTAGACCAAGACGATAAAAGTGGAATTTGTGCCATTTATGGTTGTACGCCCAATAACGGAGGAGGCAACAACAGCACTATTCCAACCAACGGTTTAGTGGCTTATTATCCTTTCAATGGAAATACCCAAGATTTGAGTGGCAATAATAACAATGGAACAGGCAAAGGCTCAATTTCTTATGTTACTGCGGTAAGAGGGACAGGTTTAAAATTGCGAGGTATTACAAATCCTGAATATGTCAATAATCCAGACTATGTTTTTGTACCAAATTCGCCTTCTTTGCAGTTTTCAAATGCTTTTACGGTTTCTTATTGGGTACGTATAGATGGAAATACTTCACAAACTTGGGCAGACTGTTCGGGAAATATTGTTTCAGGCATTGGCGGAACAGTTGTTGCAAAAGATGGAGATAGGAATGGTTGGTATTTTAATGAATGGGAAAAAAGTACAAGTTTAGGAATTATTGCTTGGAATAATGGAACAGGAGTGAGTGCAGAAAATATTGCAACTGTATATCAAAATTTGGTAGTGGTAAAAAATGTATGATAACTTAAATAGTTGAAAATCAATACTTTATGGCACACAGATAACATAGATTTTACGGATAATCACAAACA
>JAYTNF010000213.1:0-2644 GCA_043748455.1 Cytophagales bacterium | reverse complement strand
TACACTTTACAACTATTTTTCTTAATCTAACATCAACCTTGTAAATAAAATATGCTTAAATTTTCGCAAAATAGCAATAATTTTGAGTAAATCTTCTTTATCCAAACTATCATAAGACTTTGAAATACAATATTCCTTACCTTCCATAATCACAAAAGTCCATTGTTTTCCGACAACTTCTATTCCATACAAAGGCTAGTTATTTTTATTTTTTTGTTGTGCAATGAGAAAAGCCTCTAAAAGTTGTGCCATCGAATCTCCCGAAGGATTTTTATTGGGTTTATATTCTTGAAAATGAAAATACGGTAAACTGAAAAAATCAAGATAACCTTTTGCTATCATAAAATCAGACTTTACAGTAAGTTTAGTTCCCTCTACGGTTGCAGAAATTTTTTTATCAAAATAGGTAACAATACCATCACCATCAACCAAATGCCCCAAGTCAATAATGGCAGCAATAAATTTCATTTTCAAATCTTCTTCACTCCAACCTGCTAAATTTTTTTTGGCTTCGAGTAGCTTACGGTCAAAAACAGATTGTTCTCCTACATCAAGTAATGGATTTTCTATTTCCAGCCATTCTGTCATAAGTGGTGTATAATAGGTTGTAATTCTATTAAGTTTGAATAGCAAAACCAATTCTCCCTCTTTATATTGTTTGCCTTTTATTTCGTCTTCGTCAGTGAATTTTCTGCGTGCCATAATAGTATAATTTTTACCAAAAATAGCTAAAATTTTGTTTCAAAGGATAGTAAAGATGTAATCTTTTTTGAAAGATTACATCTTTACTATTTCTAATCAAATTCAAATTAATATTTTAGCTACTTAAAAAATCATTTTTGTAGTTTTGCAGCTATAATATTTTATCTATTGGGTGGCTTTGAGCCACCCAATAGATAAAAACATATTCACAATTCATAATTATTTACTGTGGAAATATTTTTCAGAAATATCGTGGCATTTTCTATTCGCCACCGTTTTTTTACGTTTTTTTGGGTAGGCATTGTTGCCATTGCAGGCGTGGTTAGCTTTTTGCGAACTCCCATCGAGGCTTTTCCTGATGTTACCAACACACAAATCATTATTGTAACCGAATGGTCGGGACGAAGTGCAGAGGAAATTGAAAGGTTTGTGTCCGTACCTATTGAGGTTGCGATGAATTCTGTGCAACGAAAAACGACTGTCCGTTCTATTTCTATGTTTGGTTTGTCGGTTATCAAAGTCATTTTTGAAGATGATGTTGAGGACTTTTTTGCACGCCAACAAGTCAATAACCAACTTCGCAATGTGAGTTTGCCCGAAAATGTCGAGCCTATTGTACAGCCACCTTATGGACCCACAGGCGAGGTTTTGCGTTACGTTTTGGAAAGCAAACACAAGGACACAAGAGAATTGCTAACCGTACAAAATTGGATAATTGATAGACAAATGCGTGCCGTTTCTGGCGTTGCAGACGTTGTAGGCTTTGGTGGACGTGAAAAAATCTATGAAATTCAAGTTTCTCCTGCCTTATTGGTTAAATACGATTTGACACCTTTAGAAGTTTATCAAGCTGTTTCACGCAGTAATTTGAATGTTGGTGGTGATGTGATTGAGAAAAATGGACAGGCTTATGTGGTTCGTGGTATTGGTTTGTTGAGTTCTATTGAGGATATTGAAAATATTATTATCGAAAATCTTAGCGGAGTTCCCTTATTGGTTCGCAATGTGGCAACAGTTGTTGAGGCAGATTTGCCAAGAGTTGGGCAAGTAGGTTTGAATGATGATGATGACGTGGTGGAAGGAATTATTGTGATGCGAAAAGGCGAAAATCCAAGCGAAGTTTTGGCAAGAGTGAAGGCAAAAATCAAAGATTTGAACGAAAATGTATTGCCAAATGACGTAAATATGAAAATTGTTTATGATAGAGATGTGTTAATGGCATATTGCACCACAACCGTTATGCACAATTTATTAGAAGGAATTATTTTTGTTACGGTCATTGTTTTTCTGTTTATGGCAGATTGGCGGACAACTTTTATTGTTTCCATTATCATTCCTTTGGCTTTATTATTTGCGTTTTTATGTCTTAGAATGAAAGGAATGTCTGCAAACTTACTTTCGTTAGGTGCAGTAGATTTTGGAATTATTATAGACGGTGCAGTCGTTATGGTCGAGGGATTATTTGTTGCCCTCGACCATAAAGCCCATAAAGTTGGTATGGAAAAATTTAATAATTTGCTAAAATTTGGCTTGATTAAAAAAGCTGCGGGAACAACAGGAATGTCTGTTTTCTTTTCTAAACTCATCATTATCACCGCATTACTACCAATTTTTGCTTTTGAAAAAGTCGAGGGAAAAATGTTTTCGCCTTTGGCATATACCTTAGGTTTTGCTTTGTTAGGTGCATTAATTTTTACGCTAACCTTAGTTCCTGTTTTGTGTGCGGTATTGCTCAACAAAAATGTGAAGGAAAAGAATAACCCGATTGTTAATTTTTTCAATAAAATTGTAGAAAAAGGATTTAATATTACATTTAAGTATAAAAAGAGAAGTTTACTTTTATCAGTGTTATTTTTGGGAATAACTTTGTTTTCTACCAAATATTTAGGAACGGAATTTTTGCCACAACTCAATGAAGGTGCTTTGTGGGTAGAGGCAAAAA
>JAYTNF010000212.1:0-2806 GCA_043748455.1 Cytophagales bacterium | reverse complement strand
GGCAAATTTTGAAAAGAAAAGAACAAATATTCTTTTATTGGCTCAAAAAAATGAAATAGAAAAAGCAAAAGCTGAATTAATTATACAAAAACAGCAAATTGAAGAACAAAATATATTATTGTCTAAGAATAATGAAAAATTAATAGATTTGAATAATGAGAAAGATGGTTTAGTTGGTATTGTTGCCCATGATTTGAGGGCACCACTTAATAGAATTAAAGGTTTTGCACAAATATTGGGCTTTGAAGAAAACCTCAACGAAGACCAACTTATGATGCTCAAAAGAATAGACAAAACCTGTAATGCTGGTATTGCTTTGATTAAAGATTTGCTGATAATCAATAATATAGAATATGAAAGCACAAGAATTGTCAAAACAGATATAGAAATGGGAATATTTCTAAGAAATTTTATGGAACAGTTTGAATATCAAGCTAGTGCAAAACAAATTAAATTGCATTTGGCTGCTCTTCCACACCCAATAATGTTGCAAACAGATGAAAACTTTATTGGTCGTATCTTAGATAATATTCTTTCTAATGCCATAAAATTTACACATCAAGATAAAAACATCTATATAAAATGTGAAGAAATACATAACAAAATAGTTATTGCTATTAGAGATGAAGGACAAGGACTGAGCAAAGAAGACCAACAAAAACTATTTATAAAATTTCAAAGATTAAGTGCAAAGCCAACGGCTGGTGAAGAATCTACAGGTTTGGGACTTGCTATTGTAAAAGCACTGGTAGATAAATTACAGGGCGAAATTAGTGTAATTAGTAAAATTGATGAGGGAACTGAATTTATAATTAAACTGCCCAAATATTTGTTTTAAAATTATATTTCGCTGTGTTTTTTGATAAAATTATTATTTTTACAAAAATTTATCTTTTATTTGATTAAAATTATTATTTTCGCAAAAATCGTTTTATAAAATTCATTTTAATTGTGAAAAAACCAAGTAAAAATCCTAACCAAAACATAAACACACACAAAGCTATGGCTTACATCGAACCTGCTCCTATTATGGACAAGGAGAATCCTTTCGAGTCTATGATGTCTCGTTTTAACGAGGCAGCAAATCTCTTAGGGCTTGACCAAGAAACTTATGAAGTTTTGAAAACTCCAACTAAACAAGTAATTGTATCGTTGCCAATTACAATGGATGATGGCAAACGCAGAGTATTTGAAGGATACAGAGTTATTCACTCTAATATTTTAGGACCTGCCAAAGGTGGTATCCGCTATGATTTAGGAGTTCACTTAGACGAAGTTAAAGCATTGGCTGCATGGATGACGTGGAAATGTGCTGTTGTTGATATTCCATATGGTGGTGCAAAAGGTGGTATCATTTGCGACCCTCGTGCCATGTCTAATGGTGAATTAGAAAGATTAACAAGAGCTTATACAAGTTCGTTAATTGACGTTTTTGGTCCTGACCAAGATATTCCTGCACCAGATATGGGAACAGGTCCTAAGGAAATGGCATGGTTAATGGATGAGTACTCAAAAGCACAAGGTAAAACTGTCAATGCAGTTGTAACAGGAAAACCATTAGTTTTGGGAGGTTCATTAGGTCGTGTTGAAGCAACAGGGCGTGGTGTTATGGCAACAGCCTTAAATGCTATGGAAAAGTTAAAAATTAACCCTTCTCGTGCTACTTGTGCCATTCAAGGTTTTGGTAATGTAGGCTCAAATGCTGCGGTTTTATTGGAAGAAAGAGGTCTTAGAATTACTGCCATTAGCGACCAAACAGGTGGTTATTTGAGTGATAGAGGTATTGATATTCAAGATGCTATTGAATATCGCAACAAAAATAAAGGCATAATGGAAGGTTATCCAAATGCTGAAAGAATTAGCAATGAGGAATTACTAACTTTAAAAGTTGATGTTTTAGTGCCTGCTGCCAAAGAAGACGTAATAACAATACACAATGCTGATAAAATTCAAGCAAAATTAATTGTAGAAGGTGCAAACGGCCCTACAAACGCAAAAGCTGACAAAATTATTCACGAAAAAGGAATTAGTGTTGTTCCTGATATTTTGGCAAATGCTGGTGGTGTTACGGTTTCTTATTTTGAGTGGGTGCAAAATCGTATTGGTTACCGTTGGTCTTTGGACAGAGTAAACCGCCGCACAGACAGAGTTTTGTCGGAGGCTTTCCAAAAAGTTTATGAAACTTCATTGCAATATAAAGTTTCTATGCGTTTGGCTGCTTACATTGTAGCCATTGCAAAAGTTTCTGAAACTTATAAATTCCGTGGTGGTTATTAATAGAAATTTTTTTATGAAATTCAAAACTTAGCAAGTCTTAAGGCTTGCTAAGTTTGTTTTTTAAAATAATTATAAACTAATTAAATTAATATTACCTAAAATTTGAGTATCTCAGTCCCAAGTAAATTTAAAAACTTAGGTTATTAAAAAACCTCGACAGAGCTTAAAGCTATTGCCGAGGTTTAAAAATGATTATTAACTAATAGTAATTTGCTACTGTTTCACAATTCTTTTCACAGTAGTTTTTCCCTCCACATTCACCATCAACATATACACACCACTTGCAAAATTTTTCATCTCAATATCATGTCTGAAATTCAAAGCATTTGCAGAAACCGTTTCGTTAAAAACAACTCTACCTGCTGCGTCTGTTAATTTAATGCCAACTTTAACAGATTTTTCTAAACCTAATTCAACAGTAATTTTGTTATCTGTTGGATTTGGATAGACCTGCAATTCCCCAAAATTTGCTAAGCTTGTTGCTAAGTTGGTTGATAAGTCTTCATTTTTGTTTGCAATAGTTGCTGCC
>JAYTNF010000211.1:0-35996 GCA_043748455.1 Cytophagales bacterium | reverse complement strand
CATAAATATCATCTGCATGTCCTCTTTTGGTAAATCTGAGTAGAAAGCAGGATTTGCAATAATCAAAATTTTACCATTATTCACTATTCCATTACTATTTGCTACAAGTAAATCTTTTGTTGTGTTTAGCAAAACTATTTCTTGTTGGTCAATTAAATAGGTGCTATCATTTATTAACAAGGTTTCAGGATTTATCTGTGTGTATGCACCTTCCGCCGAAAAATAAATTTTCTTGCCCAACCCAACCGTAACATCTATTGGCTTCCAAAAACGGGTATAAGATTCTGTATCTTTTAAGGCAAATTTTATATTGTTACGATAAAATTTAGAATATTTTTGTTCCAATAAACTTCCTTCTGTCATATAAATAGCTTGAGGATTGTTTTGATTTGGCAAAATAGCTAAACCAACATAACAAATAGAATCAGTAAAATCACGACTAAAATAACGAAAACGCATCATTTCAATAGCTACTTCATTTGATTGCAATACTTTTTTGACATCAAGCCAAGATGAAGGCACATCTTTTTGTTGCTTAAAAATTTCGTTTTTTAACAAGGCTTTTTCCAAAACCTCAATCTCTTTTTCTAATTTTTTAGGCTCTTTTTTTTCCTCTTTTTGCTGTTCTTCACTCAAAGCCAAAGCCTCCGTAAGTTCAGCTTTTTTTCTTTCCCAAGTTGCATAATTGTTTCGTAATGAGGAGTCTGGACTTGCCAAAATTGTATTACGAACTTTGATAGAAGCACCAATAAGCAAAGTTTTTGTCAATAAAGTATTATCATATAATTTGCCCAATAATGCAGGTTGTGTACGTGATTTTTTGAGAATTAAGTTGGTATAAAACTCAAAATCATTACGAATTTGTCCCCAATATTTTGTTTTTTCTCTATCACTCAAAGCAGTAAAAAACTCAGTAATATACAATTTATATTGTGTTAAGGCTTGCTCAATATATTTTTCAGATTTGTTCAAATCTCCTGCTATATAATACATGCGGGCAAGTCTTGTCAAAATATTAGTATATTTTGGGTGTTCTTTGCTAAATTTTGCGGCAACAGTTTTCAAAGCTGTATTGTATTGCACAGCAGCCTGTGAGAACTGATTTTGACGAGTTTGAATATCACCGATAAGTGTCTGAATTTCAGCACTTTGCAAGTTTTTTGTGCTTTTATAAATTTTCTGCCAAATAACTTGTGCATCTTGCAATTCGGTCATAGCTTCACTATATTTTTGGCTTTCTGTATGCACTAAGGCTAAGTTTTTTAATGACTCTGCATAAATAGGATTATCTTTACCAATATTTGTGGCAATTAATTGTTGAGCTTCAATAAATATTTTTTCAACCTCACTAAATGGCTCTTTATTTAAGAATTTTGCCATGCCAAGCTGTGTAAGTGAAGAGGCAAGTTTTACGTGTTGTTTGCCCAAAATTGCTTCTTGTTTGGCAATAGCTTGTAAAATTTCAGATTTTGCTTTGTCAAAATCTCCAATAGCTGCGT
The DNA here is from genome assembly GCA_043748455.1 of Cytophagales bacterium. Lineage (GTDB taxonomy): Bacteria > Bacteroidota > Bacteroidia > Cytophagales > Thermoflexibacteraceae > JAAFKA01. The sequence goes on along the minus strand of JAYTNF010000211.1, from coordinate 34,497 downwards.
TATATTCAGCTAATATAATACTACTTTCTGTATTTTGCAAAGATTTTTCTCCAAACAATTCATTTGATAATTTTAATGCTTTTTCTGCAAATTCTTCCGCTTTGCTATATTCGCCTTCAATTAAAAATAAACGTGCAAGTTGGTTGTAAGGATTAATTAAAAACCGAGATTTGTCGCCATATCTTTCCAATCTTAATCTGGTTGCTTCCAATAGTATTTTCTCTGCAATATCATATTTACCCATTTTTATATACAAAAAGGCTAATTCATCAATCACTTCTGAGTTTGCAATTGAGGCATTTGTACGACTTTGCAACCTCAATGCTTTGTTTAAAGATTCTTGTGCCGAACTGTATAAACCTAATGTAGCGTAATAATTTGCGGCAGTTTCTAAGGCTTCTGCATATTTTTTCTCAAACGTTTTGTCATCATTACTTTCAAAAATACCAAGCATGGTTACAATATTTTTATAAGCCTCGTTATAATTTCCTTGGGTGATTTGGAACTTGGCAAGCTTATTTAATTCTGTTGCATAACGCACATTTTTTTCGCCATGTTCTTGTTTTGAAATAGCAACAGCTTTTTCAATTTGTATTTTTGCAGAATCATAACGGTCTGTGATGGTATAAAAAGTTGCTAATTGGTTTAGATAATCAACATAAATTTTATTTTGTGGCACAATTAATTTGGCAATTCCCTTGTAATAATTTTCTTGAATTAAGGTATCAGCTTTCTTAAAATTTGCAGTATAAGAAGTATAATAAGCTGCTAATTGTAATTGAGATTGATAATAAGAAAAGGAATTTTTACCATTAACTTTTTCTTGCGTTTTCACCAATTCATTTGCCAATTCTAAGGCTGTTTTGTAATCATCTTGTGCCAAACTTACCTCATACATTTGTTGCAAAATAGCTAATCTAAGTGTATGATTTGTAGGAACTTGTACCGTATTTGCATAAAGATATTTGAGTTTACTCATTGCCGAACCAAGTTTACGTTGCTGCACTTCAATACTCTTAGCATCTTTTGCCTCCGCTTTTGCACCTGCTAATGACTGTTTATCTTCAAATTTAAGTTTGGTAAGCAATAATTTTCCATAATATTTCACTGCATTGGCTTTCATATCCCATAACTGAAACTTACTTTCAAGAATATTTTTTTGGTTTACATTATAGTCAAGTGCCAATTCATAAACATCAATATAAATTTTGCTAATTGCCAAAGATTTTTTATCTATAAATTCAAAGTTTTTCTTAATAGATTTCTGCGTTTTTGCAAGGTCATCGCCACGTGCAATCATCAATTTATTCTGAACATGTTGATTATAAATATAGGCAACAGTTCTTTTGTTGATGCTACTCAAAATCCATGAATTTGCCTTATTCAGATGTTCCTGTGCTTTTTTATAATCTCCTTTTATCATTTGACCTTCGGCACGCAAAGTCAATATTTCCGCATATTCTTCCCAACGCCTACCTTTTGCTTCGGCACTAATTTTAGTTGAAACTTTTTGATTATTTTCGTCATAAGAATAGTCTGTGTCTGTAATTCTGCGGTTGCGATAAACCAATAATTCAGGCACTAATTTCTCAAATTTATCTATATAACCTCTATTAAAATAGATTTTTGCTTGTATATATAATGCTTGTGTGCGAATATAGACATCATCAGGTGCTTGTGTAATTTTGCCATTGTCATCAATTTTAATAGCCAATGCTTCACAGGCTTTCAAATAAAGTTCTTCCGCTTTTTGTGTATTTGAATAAGACAAATATAAATAAGCTGCATCTAATAATGCAGTGCCGTAAATTGCAGATTTATCTCCACTCACTTTATTATTTTTAATAGCATCACCAACTACCTCCTCAAAAGCCACAAAATCTGATGTAGCTTCTAAATATTTTGCTTGATAAATTTCAGCACCTGCCACCGCAAAACCTTTGGACTGTTTTTTGAGCTTTGCTACAATATCATTACAGTCCTCCAAAGCCCTTTTGTAATCTCCTTCATAATAATATCTTTCGCAGGTTTCAAAAAGTGGATTATAAACTTGTGCTTGCAATGAAGTGGCAATAATGCACAAAAATACTAAAAAAAAGTAAGATGACTTTTTCATATAAGTTAGTTTGGGAATGATTTTAAATATAAAGTTATTAAAAAGAAATAATAAACCAACAAATAATTGATATTAGAGATTATTTTGATACTGATATTTTAAATTTGTTTTGTCATTCTTTGCAAGCTGGTGGCAGCCTTGTTCAGAATGACAAAATAAATTTTGATGCAGAAAACCTATTTTACAATAGACTTTTGCTCAGAATGACAAATTAAAAATTTTAGTTTCACATTTAATCATCATCTTCATCTAAGAATTTACTTAAAATAAAACTGCTAAAACTAATGACCAAACTAAAAATAAAGCCCATTTTCAAACTAGTAATTTGGAAACCATCAACAAAATAATCTGTTGCAAAAAGCATCATGGCATTGATAACCAATAAAAACAATCCCAAAGTAAAAAAAGTTATTGGGAATGTAAATAACTTAATAATAGGTTTGACAAAAGTATTGAGCAACGTCAGCACAACGGTTGCAATTAATGCTGCTTTGTAATCTGTAACACTCACATCAGGAATGTATTTTGCTCCTACAAAAATAACGACAGCCGTCAATAACAGCCGAATAATTAAATTTACCATAAATTAGAAAATTAGTTAAAAGATGTGTTGTAAATTAAACATATTATTGCGAATATACGTTAATAATTAGTAAAACAAATTCACACTAAATCATTTTCGATTTTGATAGAAAGAACCATCATCTTAGAAAGCATTTCGTTGGTAGATTTTTTAGGCTCTGACAATAGTAACATACGTGAAATTGCTCAGGCTTTTCCCCAAACTAAAATTATCTCACGAGGTAATGAATTGCGGCTAAAAGGAAATTCGGCAGAGATTGTACGAATTAACGAAATTATTAACCTCTTAATAGACCACTATAATCAATACGGAAAAATTACGGTTGAAGATGTGCAAACATATATTCGGCGTGATGTTCATGAAACAAGTTTTACAAGCAATAATGATAAGATGCCCGAAGATATTATCATTTATGGTGCTAAGGGTATGCCAATAAAACCACGTACAACTAATCAAAAAAAACTTGTAGAAGCTGTTTTTAAAAATGATTTGGTCTTTGCAATAGGTCCTGCAGGTACAGGAAAAACGTATATTGCGGTGGCAATGGCAGTTAGGGCATTGAAAAATAAGCAAGTAAAGAAGATTATTATTACAAGACCTGCTGTTGAAGCTGGCGAAAGTTTAGGTTTTTTGCCAGGTGATTTGAAAGAGAAAATAGACCCATATATTCGCCCAATTTATGATGCTTTGGACGACATGATTCCGAGTGAAAAGCTGAAATTTTATCAAGAAAAGAATATTATTGAAATTGCACCTATTGCTTTTATGCGTGGGCGTACTCTGCATAATGCTTTTGTATTGGTTGATGAGGCACAAAATACAACAGCCATGCAAATGAAAATGTTACTCACTCGGCTGGGTGCAAGTTCAAAAATGATTGTTACAGGTGATAGGTCGCAAATAGATTTGCCAAAACACCAAAAATCAGGTTTGATAGATGCCATTGATATTTTGAAAAGTGTTGAGGGATTAGAAATTGTGGAATTGGAAGGAAAAGATGTGATCAGGCACAAAATAGTGAAACAAATTATTGCTGCATACGACAAACAAGAACATAAAAATACAACGGATAAGCCTTAATGATTTAATTAGCTTAATGTATATATTTATAACTTAATGTTATTAATTAATGTAAATTGTGTAATGAATGTACCGCAATTAAGTAATAGGACAAAATAAATGTATAACAGACTTTAGTCTATAAAGTGTTGATTATCAAAACCTCACAGACTAAAGTCTTTGGTACAAAATATACTTTAAATCTGTCTTATTACTTAATAGGTTATAAATATATTAAATAATCTTTTAGAGATTATTAGGACATTGTATCATAGACTTTAATCTGTGGAGTAATTTCTTGATTATCAATATATTACAAGCACAAACTAAACTATGTTACATTCCTTAATAACCTCTTTGGTGTAAAGAAAGCAGTTTTACAAAGGAGTGCAAAAGCATATTGAAAATCTGTTTAGAAATAAATTTTATTAAAAATTTGCGAAAAAGTTTGCACAAATAAAAAACTTACTTACCTTTGTTCCACAATTGAGGTAAGCCTCTGTAGCTCAGCTTGGTAGAGCAACTGACTTGTAATCAGTAGGTCGTCGGTTCGACCCCGTCCGGGGGCTCAATTCAAAAGGTAACTAATTTATTTTAGTTACCTTTTTTGCTTTTAAAGAAAATATGTTTTCCACATCAAAATTTTTTGTCATTCTGAGCTAAGTGGGCGGCAATCCTCAAGAATCTGAATTATTGAAATTTTGATGTAACAACGTCAGATTCTTTGCTTTGCTCAGAATAACAAATTATTAATGTAATTATAAAATTACAAAACACAAGTCATGAAAATTTTGCACATCACACCTTCTTACAAACCAGCTTTTATTTATGGTGGCACAACAGTTTCTGTAAGCAAACTTTGCGAATCCTTAGCTGCTATCGGAAATGAGGTTACAGTGATTACAACAACTGCGAATGGCAAAACTGAACTTCCTGAAAAAAGTACAAAACCTGTTGATATTGACGGAGTTAAGGTTTATTATTTTAACCGTTTGACAAAAGACCATACACATTTTTCACCTGATTTACTGAGGTATTTGTGGAAAAATATGCGTAATTATGAAATCATACACATTCATTCTTGGTGGAATTTGGTAGCTGTTTTTGCGGTTTTATTGTGTTGGTTGCGAGGTGTGAAACCCATTTTGGCACCACGTGGTATGTTGAGTAGTTATAGTTTTGAGCATGAAAATTCGTTGAAAAAGAAATTCATTCACAAAACAATAGGGCATTTTCTTTTGACTAAAACAGTATTGCATGCAACTGCAACAGCCGAATTAAAAGAAGGTCAAGAACTCATTAAAGGTTGGCAAGGTTTTGTATTGCCAAATATATTACCATTGCCAACAAAAATACTTGAGGTTTCTGCGAAAAAAGGTAGTAATAAACTCAATTTTTTATTTTTATCACGCATTGACCATAAAAAAGGTATCGAATTTATGTTTGAAGCCTTAGCTGATTTAACCAAAAAATTGCAGAACAACAATAATAAATTTAATTATGAGTTTGTTATTGTGGGAAGTTATGAAAATGATTATTTGCAAGAATTGCAAAACTTAGCCACCAAATTACAAATTAGTCAAAATATTGTTTGGACAGGGCGAATAGAAGGAAATCAAAGGTTTCAGTATTATGCTGATGCAGATGTTTTTGTGTTATTGTCGCATAACGAAAATTTTGCAAATGTGGTTATTGAGGCACTTTCTCAAGGCACACCTGTTTTTATTTCTGATAAAGTTGGTTTGGCTGATTATGTAGAAAAGGAAAATTTTGGAGAAATTACTTCATTAAATAGTATAGAAATTACAGAAAAACTACTAAAATTAATAAATAATCAAGGGAAACGTGAAATAATACGCAAAATTGCACCACAAAAAATCCAAAAAGATTTTGATACAATAATATTGGCACAGGAATATGTAATAATGTATGGGAAAATCGTTATGACAAAAAATATATAGTTATCTATCATAAATATGCTTTATTACTAAATTATGGAATACTGATGACACAGACCACACAAATTTTTTGATGATTTTACTCAAAAAATACATAAAAAATAATTTTTCTATAGGTGCTATGTTACTATGTGGTTAATAATAGTTTTGGTGCGGAAAACCTAAAAATATATTGGTTTTGTTGCATAATTACAGATAATAATATATTTTGCTAAAATTATATAACTCAAACAAAACTACTTATATTACTTGCCAAATTACGTTAATTTCATGTATCGGAAATTTTTACTATATTTTTTTACATTTTTTTGTATTTTTTCCAAATCAAAAGCCCAACAGCCTAATGATAGTTTTACTTTTGAGCATCTTTCTATCAAGCAAGGTTTATCTCAAGGTATTGTAACAGGCATTACTCAAGATATGAAAGGTTTTATGTGGTTTGGAACAGAAGACGACCTCAACCGTTATGATGGCTATGAATTTGTGCATCATGAAAATAATCCAAATGACAAAAATTCAATGCCTGATAATTGGATACGTGCCTTAACAACAGATAAAAATGGGGATGTTTGGATAGGTACAGATACTCGAGGTATTGCAAAATATGACCGCAAGAAAGATAGATTTATTCGTTATCAAATAAGTCTAAAGAATAGTAATTCGTTGATTTCCAATTATATAACTACATTACTTACAGATTCAAAAAATAGAATTTGGATAGGAACCAAAGATGCAGGTTTATGTATGTTGGATAGTACAAGGAAAAAGTTTGTCCGTTACAGTTCCAAAAAAGAAGATATCAATTCATTAGCAGATAATTATGTGCGTACAATTTTTGAAACAAAGTCTGGTGAAATTTGGATAGGCACTAATGCAGGTTTATGCTTATTGAATGAAGCAACAAGCACATTTACGTCTTATCGTACAAGTAGTATTGGGCTTACAAATCATGAAATACGCAGCATTTGCGAAGACAAATATGGTATTTTATGGATTGGTACAGGCAGTGGTGGCGTGAATAAATATGACCCTAAAAAAAATACATTTTATACTTATCAATATCTTGATGCCAAAACTTCTGAATATTTTTTGTTGAATAAAGTAGGTGTTAATGCTATTATTCAAGACAAAAGAGGTAATATTTGGATTGGTACGGCACAAGGTGGTATTAAAAGAGAACTTCGTTATGTTATTACAAAAGACAAATTAGGCAAAGAAACAACCGTAATTAAAGAAATATTTACCATTTTTAAAAACAGTCCGTCAAATCTATATAGTTTAAGCAATAATCATATTCGTAATATTTTTGAAGATGTTTCAGGTGTAATTTGGATAGGAACTGATGGCGGTGGCATAAATTTTTATGACCCAGATAGTAAGGTTTTCAAACATTATAAACATGATGCGAGTGATATTAACACACTTGCGAATAATACCATTCGAACAATATATGAAGATAGCGAAGGTATTTTATGGGTTGGTGCTGTTGAAAGTGGTTTGGATAGGTTTGATAGACAGAAAAATATTGTTAAAAATTATCGTTATGAACAAGGTTTGATTGGCAATACAGTTTCGGCAATTTTTGAAGATAGCGAAGGTATTTTGTGGTTTGGTACACATGGTGGTGGTTTAAATCAATTTGATAGAAGAACCCAACGATTTATAGCCTATCAACATAACCCAACCATTGCGACAAGTATTAGCAATAACAGTATTGAAGCTATTCGTGAAGACAAACATGGTTATTTGTGGATAGCAACTGCTAATGGTTTAAACCGTTTTGATAAAAAAACAAAGGCTTTTTATCCTTATTTGCATGACCCTAATAATGCAAATTCATTAGCCAACAATAATATACAGTCAAATGCTTTTCTTATTGACCGTTTTGGTGTCATTTGGATTGGGACTTATGGCGGTGGATTTAGCAAATATGATACTGAACTTCGCAGGTTTTACCACTATAAACATGACCCAGCAGATGCTCAAAGTTTGTGTGATGATAGGGTTATTGCCTTGCATGAAGATAAAATTGGTAATGTTTGGGTAGGAACTCATGGCGGTGGCATGTGTAAATTAGACAAGCAAACAGATAAGTTTACGACATTTAATACCTCGAATGGCATGCCAAACAATGAAGTTTATGGTATTTTGGGTGATGATAATGGTAATATTTGGGCAAGTACAAAAAATGGCTTGGTAAAATATAATGTAAGTAGCCAAATTTTTAAGACTTATTATGAAACAGATGGTTTGCAAAGTAATGTATTTTATTGGGGTGCAGCCTACAGAAGTAAGTCAGGAGAGTTATTTTTTGGAGGTACAAATGGCTTAAATGCCTTTTTTCCTCATAAAATTAAAGATAATAGCTATGTTCCACCTGTTGTAATTACTAAATTTCAAGTTCTAAACAAGAATTTATTTATCAAAGATGACAGTTTGCATAAAGATTCACCATTGACCGAAAATATTACAGATATTAAAGAACTTGAATTATCATTTAGACAAAGTACAATTACTTTTGAATTTTCTGCACTCAATTACAGACTTTCTCAAAAAAATCAATATGCTTATAAACTTGAAAATTTTGACGATGAATGGATTTATGTAGATGCTAAAAAAAGATTTGCAGCTTATAGCAATTTGCCACATGGTGAATATATCTTTAAAGTAAAAGCCTCTAATAATGATGGAGTTTGGAATCATGATGGAACTTCTATTAAAATTAAAATTGTGCCACCAATTTGGAAAACTTTATGGTTTCAGTTTTTGGCGGTTTTGATAGTTTTAGGCTCTTTCTTTGGGTTTTATTCTTGGCGAATTAATCGTATAAGAGAAGAACAAGAGGACTTGGAACGAAAAATTGAGCAAGCAACCACAGAAATTAAAGCAAAAAATGATGAGTTAGAAATCCAGAAACAAGAGGTTTTATTGCAAAAAGAAAATATCCAAAGTAGCATTAAATATGCACAACGCATACAAGAAGCTATGCTTCCTTTGCCTGAAGTCTTTACAGAGGCATTGCCTGCATCTTTTGTTTTATTTAAGCCTCGTGATATTGTGTCGGGTGATTTTTATTGGTTGCATCAAGACAAAAACTTGATTATTGTAGCTGCCGCAGATTGCACAGGTCATGGTGTTCCTGGGGCTTTTATGTCTATGATTGGCAATGATTTGTTGGGACAAATAGTAGAACATGACGATATTACTTCGCCAGAATTGATTTTAGATGCTTTAAATGTTGGTGTGAGAAAAGCATTAAGGCAAGATTCCAGCAATAATAAAGATGGAATGGACATTGCTATTTGTGTAATTAATCGGTTGGAAAGAACCTTAGAATATGCAGGTGCTGCAAATCCATTGTATTATATTCAAGATGAAGAATTGAAAGAAATTAAGGCTGACAAATTTGCCATTGGTGGAAGGCAAGAAGCAACAGTTCGTAACTTCAAAAAACATACTTTATTATTAGACAAACCAACAGTATATTATATTTTTTCTGATGGATATCAAGACCAATTTGGTGGTGAAAACAACAGCAAATTTATGTCTAAAAGATTAAAACAACTTTTGTTAGATATTCATAAATTGCCGATGGCAGAACAGAAAAAAATTATGGACGATATTATTTCTGATTGGATAAAAAATACAAGGCAGATTGACGATATTTTGGTAATTGGTTTTAAAATGTAATTTGAGTTATTAAATACCTTGTGCTAAGGTGCATATATTTACTAATAACTTCCAAATTTGTCAATCACACACCTAAAATCCATATAATTTTGGCATAAATTCTAAAAAAACAGTAGATGCAATAATATTTTTTAGGAAGTGTTTGTTTTCTTTAAAATTTATCTATATTTGCAACTCTATTTTAAAATAACAATCATCATGGCAAAAGTTTGCGATATTACAGGCAAAAGAGTACAAGTTGGTAACAATGTATCTCACGCTAATAATAAAACTAAAAGAACCTTTGCGCCAAATTTGCAAAAGAAAAAGTTTTATATCCCAGAAGATGGTATATGGGTACAACTTAAAGTTTGTACACGTGCTTTGAAAACGATTGACAAATATGGCATTAGCGAAGTTTTCAAAAAACTTTCTAAAGGTAAAAAGTTCTAATTCATGTTGTCATAAATTGATAAGATTAACCAATTTCTATTCATTTTACAGACAACACAAACATTTTAATTTTTACAAAAATGGCAAAGAAAAGTAAAGGTGCGAGAATCCAAGTAATATTGGAGTGTACTGAGCACAAAGCTTCGGGAGAAGCTGGTACTTCACGTTACATCACTACAAAAAACAGAAAAAATACTACAAACAGATTGGAGTTAAAAAAATATAACCCAATTTTGAAGAAACAAACTGTTCACAAAGAAATCAAGTAATAACTCATGGCTAAGAAAGTAGTTGCGACCTTGAAAAAAGAAGGCGGACAAAAGTTTGCTAAGGTCATTAAAGCAGTAAGATCACCAAAAACTGGTGCGTACACTTTCAGAGAAGAAATTGTACCCGAAGAACAAGTGAAAGACGTATTGAGCAGAAAATAATACTCAAAGCTCCTGCACATGATATTAAGAATTGCATTAAATATCGTATCAAAGCCCTTGTAGAAGGGCTTTTTTATTGTGATATATTAGAGATTATTCAAATCTATGATAGAAAACCCTAATAATATTGGTTTAAAACTTAATTTCAATAACTTTTAGCGTTGTTGCCACCAAAACTTAACAAAATCAAAAGCTGAATCTGCCACATTTCTTGATAACATATCAAAAGCAAAATTTACAGATTTTTCTACAAAAGCATCTGTATTTTCATTATTTGTGCTGCCATCTTTTACCCAAAAACGTATCATGGTTAGAAATTGAAACCACAAAAATTGCTTATAATATTGTGTAATTAATGGTCTTTCTGCAATCTCACCACTAAAAATTCCTTCTTCAACCAAGTGTTTCACAAACATAGAAAAGCTAACTTCTAATGAATTTAATACATCGCAACTTAATTTAAAACTACTTAGTGGCTGCAATGTAAGCTCGGCAAAAAGACGATTTGCTTTCAATTTCTCAATAAATGTAAAATTCAGTGCTAACACTTTTTCACGCACACTATACTGTTCAAAAACAGCCTCACTTCTCAAATCATTTTCAGTTTCATCAAACCATTCTGCCCAAATGGATTGTTCAATGGCTAAAAGAGAGCCAAACATTTCCTTAAACTCTTTTTCGTTTGTGCCTGTATCTTTAATAAAACCAAAATCAGTATAAGGTCTGCGATTTTTGGTATTTACATACTTAATATATTCAATTTTAATGTCTTGAAAAGCCATATTTATTTCTTTGTAGTTTTTTTGCAAATATACAATAAAAATTTAGTGAAGTAATGGATATGAAATATTATTTGTGAAATTACATGGATTAAAAAATTAAAGCATAAAAAAACTAATAAATTCTTAATACAGATTTGCAAATAAATTTTTATTAGCTAATTTGCACCAAAATTCGTATAAAAGTTTCAAACTGATATATAATCCGATGAACAATAGATATATTAAATACTTCGTTTTCAGCATTTTAGCTATATTATTTACCAATTTTCAGGCACAAGCAGAGACGCCAGAAGGCAAAGAATTTGATGCAGGCGAAATGATAACACACCACATTGCAGACTCTCATGAGTGGCATTTATGGACAACAACAGGTGAAGATGGAAAAGAACATCATGTAAGTATTCCTTTACCTATTATTTTGTATGATAACGTAAAAGGTTTGGTTGTTTTTTCTTCGGGTAATTTCCACAACGAAAAAGCAATACACGAAGGTTTCCAATTATCGCATGAGCATATATATAATGTTGATGGTGATGGAAATATTGTAAAAAATGCAGAAGGTAATAATTCAGCACCGCTTGATTTTTCTATCACAAAAAATGCGGCAAGTATTATGTTATCTGCCTTAATTTTATTATTGGTTTTTTCAGCAGTTGCGAGTGGTTATAAGAAAAACGCAGGAAAAGCACCATCAGGAATTCAGTCTGTTTTTGAACCATTGATTTTATTTGTACGTGATGACATTGCTATTCCTAATATTGGCGAGAAAAAAGCTGCAAAATATTTACCTTATTTATTAACAGTATTTTTCTTTATTTGGGTAAATAACTTGTTGGGTTTGATGCCAACAGGTGCAAATGCTTCAGGAAATATTGCGTTTACATTGACATTAGCAGTTTGTACAGCTTTAATTACTAATTTTTCAGGTAACGCAGGTTATTGGGGACATATTTTTTGGACACCAGGTGTGCCTCTATGGTTACGTCCAATTATGATTATTGTTGAAACTGTTGGTATTATCACAAAACCATTTGCCTTAATGATACGTCTTTTTGCAAACATTACCGCAGGACACATTATTATATTAAGTTTGTTGTGTTTTATTTTCGTTTTCAAAAGCTTTGTAGTTGGTGTGCCTGTAAGTATTTTTGTGGTTTTGATGACATTTATGGAATTATTTGTTGCAGCTTTGCAAGCATTTATTTTTACATTACTTTCTGCATTGTTTATTGGAACAGCTGTAGAAGACCATCATCACGAAGAAGCACATCATTAATAGTTTTAAGTTTTTAATTGTTAGTTTTAAGTTTTTAACTTATTGATAATCAATAAGTTAAATCAATATAAGTTTTAGTTCAAAGATTTTTAGTTCAATTATTTCATTCATTTTAAATTTTATTACAATGGCTTTAACAACAGTTTTATTAGAAGTTACAGGTACAATTACTTCATTAGGTGCAGGTATTGGTGCAGGTTTAGCTGTAATCGGTGCAGGTATGGGTATTGGTAGAATTGGTGGAAGTGCTATGGAAGGTATGGCACGTCAGCCCGAAATGGCTGGAAAAATCCAAACAGGTATGTTGATTGCATCAGCCTTGATTGAAGGTGCTGCATTATTCGCTATTGCTGTTTGCTTCCTTTTCGGTACTGCAAAATAGTTCTAATAAAAAGTACAAACAAGATTAAGAAAAGTACAAAACCTATTCTCTGGCGGATAGCGCCGAGAATAGGTTTTAAATAATAAAAGATACTAAAAGTTACCAAAATGGCATATAGTGATTATCTTATTCTATGAATTATCCTATTATTCAGGTTGTAGAAGCTAAAAGAAATGATATAGAAGAAGGAGTTAGGCAATGTGCTGCACAGTTATTAGGTACGAGAAAATTTAATGAAAGTAAAGGCGTCAAATTGGAAAAATTATATGGTTGTGCAACAACAGGTGATGACTGGATTTTTATAGAACTGAACACAGAACTTTGTATTGATACAAAAAAATATTATTTAGGAGAAATAGACGAATTATTAGGTAAATTTCAGATTATTATTGATTATTATAAAGAAAATATTTAAAGTAAAAATATGTCATTATCAAGTATTATTCGGCTATTCAGTTGCATTTTTTTCTGCTTGTTAATAGGTGGTTTAGGTGGTGCAGCAACGAGTGGAGAAATTGGAAATTGGTATATAACGATTAAAAAACCTGAATGGAATCCACCTAATTGGTTATTTGGACCTGTTTGGACAACCTTATATGCTTTAATGGGAGTTGCTCTATATTTGATTTGGAATGATAAAAGTAGCAAGTTTATTGATAGCGTGTTTGACAAAAGAGTTGCAATAAGTGCTTTTATGGTGCAATTATCTCTCAATTTTTTATGGTCTTTTGTCTTTTTCAAATGGCACGAAATGGGTTGGGCATTAGTAGAAATCATAATTTTATGGTTATCTATCATTATAAATATTTTTTTATTTTATAAAATTAGTAAATTGGCAGCGTGGATTTTGTTACCTTATTTAGGCTGGGTAAGTTTCGCAACTTTCTTGAACTTTACATTGTGGCAACTGAATAAGTAATTAAAACTTTTTATCTAAACTTAACCGAATATATAGCATGGAATTAGTAACCCCCGGTATAGGACTTGTTTTTTGGACTGTCCTTACATTTTTAATCGTATTAGGTGTTTTAAGTCAATTTGCTTGGAAACCAATTACACAGGCATTAAAAGATAGAGAATTATCCATTTCTCAAGCTTTAGCTGCGGCTGAAGATGCAAAGAAAAATTTGCTTTTATTGCAATCTAGCAATGAAAAATTATTGCAAGAGGCAAGAGTTGAAAGAGAAAAAATGATGCGTGATGCCAAAATTATAGCAGATAAAATGATTGCTGATGCAACTGAAAAGGCTAATTCTGAAAAAAATCGTATTGTTGCAGAGGCACAAGATGCTATTCGTACAGAGAAAAATTTAGCTTTGGCAGAAGTGAGAAAGCAAGTGGCAGATTTGTCATTAGAAATTGCTGAAAAAGTAATTCGCAGACAATTATCTGATAAATCAGCACAAATGGAATTGGTAAAAGGTTATTTGAATGATGTTAAAGTAAACTAAATTGTATAGTTGCATGAATGCAACTGTTTAAACAAATATTGATTAATTTACTTTAACTATTTAACATAGAATATTGTTATGTCAGAAATACAAATTTCAGCCCGTTATGCTAAGTCTTTAATAGAATTAGCGGCAGAAAAAGGTTTATTAGACGAAGTTCATCAAGATATGCAATTGTTTGTAAATACTTGTGTGTCAAGTCGTCAGTTACATGTAATGCTTGGGAATCCAATAATGGATAATTATAAAAAATTGCAAGTGTTACGCAAAGTTTTTTCGGGGAAAATCACAGCTTTAACGAGTTCTTTTTTTGATTTAATTATTAAAAAAACAAGAGAAGGTTTGCTTTTTGAAATTGCTAATGCCTTTATTGCACAGTACGGAACTTTGCATAATTTAGAAAATGCAGAAGTAATCACAGCCAGCGAATTGACTGATGAGCTACGTCAGCATTTTATTAGCATAGCAACTAAAATCTCAGGTGGCAAGAAAATTACGTTGAAAGAGCATGTAAAACCAGAAATTATTGGAGGTTTTATTTTGAAAGTACGTGATAATCAAATAGATAGTTCTGTCAAAAGCCGTTTAGATGGTTTGAGATTGCACTTAGCAAAATAACATAAGTACAATTTATAACAACAAACCCACAATTATTAAATTGTGGGTTTGTTGTTATAAATTAAAAAATAAGTTTGTCATTCTGAGGCAGAAGTTTATTGAAAGAAAAAATATTTAGAATAATAATTTACATATCTTTGTAAAAAAGTAAATTTTATGAATAAAAAATTAATTCGTTTTGATTGGGCAATGAAAAAGTTGCTACGTCATAAAGTCAATTTTGTTATTTTAGAAGGTTTTTTATCCGAGTTACTTCGATTTGATGTAACAATTGAAAGTATTTTGGAAAGTGAAGGCAACAAACAAGACGAATATGATAAGTATAATCGAGTTGATATTTTAGTAAAATCTCAAAATAATGAATTGCTATTAGTAGAAGTTCAGAATGACTCTGAAATTGATTATTTCCAACGCATGCTTTACGGTGTTTCTAAATTGGTAACAGAATACATCAAGGAGGGTGAGCCTTATGGAACAATCAAAAAAATATATTCTATAAATATTACTTACTTTGGCTTAGGGCAAGGTAAAGATTATGTGTATGAGTATAAAGGCGAATTTTTAGGCTTGCACGAAAACGATACTTTATTCCCAACAGTACTACAAAAACAAGATTTTAAAATAGAAAAAGTAGCAGATATTTTTCCAAAGTATTACATATTAAAAGTAAATAATTTTAATAATATTGCCAAAAATACACTTGATGAGTGGCTATATTTCTTAAAAAATAGTGAAATAAAAGACAGTTTTGTGGCAAAAGGCTTAGACAAAGCAAAAGAAAAATTACGCTACGAGAATTTATCTGATGAAGATAAAAAAATGTATGACCGTTTTCAGGAAAATAAAAGAATAGAAATTTCTGTTGAGTACACAGCTAAAATCGAAGCCAAGCAAGAAAAAGCAGTCGAAATTGCTAAAAAAATGCTTCAACGTGGTACGGAATTAAGCATCATTGCAGAAGATACAGGCTTAACAGTTGAACAAATAGAACAACTGCGAAATATTAAGGATTAAAATTTTGCTTATTTGCGTGCCAAAAGCACCATACACAGTTTATATACATCGTTATAATAATCAAGAAATTAATTCTATATTCCATAACTCCATAATTATCCTTATGCAATCCATTAGAGAACTTGGTAAACCTTCGTGGACAAAAGAAACTATCATTAATTCATTGCGTGAATTTATGGATATTTTTCCAAATCGTCCTATAAAAGACAATGATGGAGGCATGAAAACGCCACATTTATTTAAGACATGGTTCATTACCAAGCAATTACAGCCGACAACGATTATGGAAAGTGGTGTTTGGAAAGGTCAAGGCACATGGTTTATGGAACAAGCTGCACCAAATGCAAAATTTATCTGCATAGACCCTGTTTTAGACAGAATTATTTATAAATCTCCAAATGCAAGCTACCAAACCAAAGATTTTACAAAAACAGATTGGTCGAAAGTCGATAAAGCAACAACATTATTGTTTTTTGACGACCACCAAAACGGATTTGAAAGGTTAAAAGCTGCTAAAAACTTTGGGTTTAAGCACTTGCTTTTTGAAGACAATTATCCCGCAAAACAAGGTGATTGCTATACATTGAAAAAAGCCTTAATGCACGCAGGTTTTCGAGGGGAAATTCCTGTTCCACAAGGAAGATTAGATAAAATAAAAGCAATTTTTTCTGAACCCAAAGCCGAAATTATTTTACCAAATGCAGAAGATGCAGCTTATTTAAAAGAAATTTGTAAGATTTATTATGAATTTCCTCCAATTTTCAAAGCTGATATGACTCGGTGGAATGATGCTTGGGTAGATTATGATTATCCAACTCCTTTGCCTCTTTTGGAAACTGTAACCGAAAGTTATCAACAAATTTTTAAAGACGAAGCTAAGTTTTATACATGGTTTTGTTATGTAAATTTGTAATTAATTTATCATTCTTCGCTTTGCTCAGAATGACAAATTAAAAGTATTCAATTATCATTTTAAACTCAATTTTTAAAAATAATATTATGTCTGGATTTAAGTATTTTGCTACCATTAACACAGCAAAAGGTAACATGCAAGTTGAGTTGTATCATGATGATGCACCATTAACTGTACAAAACTTTATTAAATTGGCTGAAGAAGGCTATTATGATGGTTTAACTTTTCACAGAGTGATTCCTAATTTTGTTATTCAAGGTGGTTGCCCAAAAGGGACAGGTACAGGTGGTCCTGGTTACACAATTAAATGTGAGCTAAATGGCGAAAAACAGTATCACGACAGAGGAGTTCTATCGATGGCACATGCAGGTAGAAATACTGGTGGCTCACAGTTTTTTATATGTCATGGCAGAGAAAACACGCAACACCTTGACCGTAATCATACATGTTTTGGCATTGTGATAAAAGGCGACAATGTAATTGACGAAATTAAAGGTGGCGATAAAATTACAAGTATTACTATTAAAAAAGTTGAGGTAAAAGAAGAGGAATAAAACTATCTGCGAAATGTTATAAAGTATTTCTGACCAATTTTGCTCAGAATAACATATTATTAGTATAAAATGAAATAAGAAAACTTTTTAAAAGTTTTCTTATTTCATTTTAATCAATATATTTGTAAATGTACCTAATTTTAACATCACTCATAAAAACTTTTATAGCTGTTTAGGTTATTTTTTGGTAGCAAATATTTATGAAAGAAATTCCAAAACGTATTTTTATTGGCTTTTTAATCTATTCTAGTATTTCTTTATTAGTTTCTGTGATAAGTTTTGAGTTATTCAGACGTATGGAAGCCACAGAAAAACTAAATAGTCATATCAATACATTGTTTAATAAAACTGTACATGCAATTAAGTTAGGGCAAGATTTCATGCTTTATGAAATCTACCAAGATGTTTTTTTTCGCACAGGGCATAGTGTTGCATTAGATAAGTATGAAGATTTGCTAAAAGATGTAGATGCTATTCAAATTGATATTTCCAAAATAAAAAATATCCAAAGAGGAGCATTATATGCAGAGATTACTTATTTGGATAATCTCATGAAAAGCTATGACAGTATTTTTAAAATTATTGTGCAAAAAGAAACATTAAGAGGTTTTAAAGATTATGGAATGTCAGGTAAAATGAAAAGTAATATTCAAGAATTGGAGGCACAATCAGAAATAGATGTGGTAAATGTGTTGCTGATGAGAAAATATGAAAAAGACTATATAATTCAGGGAGATACTTCCTCGATAACAGAACTGCGAAGCATGTCTGAAAAAGTAGATAAAGGCTTAATCAATAATAATTTGCTATCAAATACAGAAAAAAAACATTTGCGAGAAGCATTAAGTAATTACGTTAGTGCATTTTTACAGATAGTAAGTTTAGAAGTAGAAATAGGACATCATAGACAAGTTGGTTTGAGTGTAGAAATGAAAGAAATTTTAGTTAAAGTAGATATTACTGTTGATAAAATTAATGAATTAGCAATTAAACAAAAAGAAGAAATTAATGCTACAATTAAAGTAGTTTTTTTAACTATTATTACTGTTTCTGTGTTGTTGATTTTATTAATGGCAATAGCATTTAGATATATGACAAGTTTTTAAATTCATTTGCAAGGGTAAGTGCATTAAAAAGTTACCAAGACAACAAAATGAACCAAATTTTAACAGAATACCCATTATATTACATCATTTTTGCCTTTATTACTGCGGCAGTTTATGCATGGTTTTTGTATCAAAAAAACCTAAATGCTCCTTGGAATACTACTACAAATTATATTTTAGCAAGTTTGAGATTTGTTTTGGTGTTTTTGCTATGCTTCTTATTACTCAATCCGTTTATTCGCCAAATTACCAATGAATATGAAAAGCCTTTGGTAGTTTTTGCCATTGATAATTCACAGTCGTTAAGTTTGACAACAGACAGTATAAAATTGAAAAAAACTTTGCAAACTCTGCAAACTACTGCCGAACAATTACAAGCAAATGGTTTTGAAACAGTGTTGCAAACCTTTGATAATCAAGCAAATAGCCAAGAAAATAATCAACAAAATAATTTTCAGGCAATTAAATTTACAAATACAGTTAGTCCAATTAGTGATTTACTTAATGGAATTACACAAAATTATGAAAATCGCAATATTTCTTCCATTGTTTTATTGAGTGATGGTATTTATAATCAAGGTATTTCCCCAACTTATACGCCTTATCGTTTGCCCATTCACACAATAGGTATTGGCGACAGTATTCCGCAAAAAGACATCAATCTTAAAGCCGTTTATCACAATGCTTTGGCATATTTAGGCAATAAATTTCCGATAGAAGCTGATATTTACCAAACAGGTTTTGCTAATCAAACTGTAGAAGTTTTGTTGAAACAAAATGGTAATATTTTGGAAAGAAAAAATATTACATTTTCACAAACCTCTGATTTTCAGCGAATTAACTTTATTATTGCTGCAACTCAAAAAGGTATGCAACATTATACAATAGAAGTTCAACAGATTGCAGGTGAGTTTACAACCAAAAATAACTTGCGTCATGTATATGTAGATGTACTTGATGGCAAACAAAAAATATTACTTATTGCTGCGGCACCACACCCAGATATTAAAGCCATTCGAAGTGCTATTGATAAGAAAGAATTGTATGGGCTTGACGTTTTTATTCCTAATATTTCGCCAGAAGGAACTTATAAAGCTAATGAAAAATATGATTTGGTAATTTTTCATAACATTCCAAATAAAAATAATTTTGGCAATCAATATTTTCAAGAATATGTCAATAAAGGTGTACCAATTTGGTATTTGATAGGTACAGAAACAAATTTAACGATGCTTAATAAACAACTTGACTTTATTGAAATCAATAGTCGAGGTACACAATTTGATAAAGTTACGCCAGCATTTAATAAAAATTTTACAAAATTTACGTTTGACGATACCAAAAAAAGATTGGTTTCAAAATATCCTCCTGCGACAGTATTTTTTGCAAGCTATCAAGTTACAGGTTCTGCACAAGTCCTTCTTTATCAACGAGTTGGTAATGTAGAAACACAAAATCCTTTGTTAGTTTTGAATGATAATTTGGGTGTGAAAACCGCAGTTTTGACTGGCGAAGGTATTTGGCAATGGCGAATTACAGAAAATTCTCAGCAAGATTCTCAAGATGCTTTTGATGAATTAATTGTCAAAACCATTCAATATTTAGCAAATAAAGATGATAAACGCAAGTTTCGAGTTGTGCCAACTTCAATAGATGATAACACAAATGGCAGTGTGGTTTTTGAAACAGAAACCTATAATGACAGCTACGAAAATATTTATGGGCAGAAAATTGATTTGACTTTGACGAATGAAAAAGGTGAGAATACTTCGTATAGTTATGTAAATACAGATGCTAATTTTCGTTATAAAATAAATGGTTTAGCACAAGGAATTTATAGTTACAAAGCCACAACAACATTAAATAACAAAAACGAAAGTAGTAAAGGCGAATTTACAATTAAAGAACAAGCCACAGAAGCAGTTTCAACGGTTGCTGATTTTGAATTATTGAGGCAATTAGCCAAGCAAAGTGGTGGCTTGTTTGCCCAAGCTGATAATTTGCAAACCTTGCAAAATTATTTGACTTCGCAAAAACCGCAAAGTTTAATTCATTCTTCTGAAACTATTAAAGAAATATTACATCTAAAATGGATTTTCTTTTTGCTCATGACTTTGGTTTCGACTGAATGGTTTATTCGAAAATTTAGAGGAGCATATTAAAATGTAAATTTTGAAATATAAATTCTTATGATACTAAGAAATATACAAATTTTACCCTAAAAACCTAATACAATCTTCTGTGATAAACTCCGCTTTTTCACTTTCTGTTAGAAAATTTGGTAAACCTGCACCTTGTACCGTTTCGCCTGCGCCTTCTTTGGCTGTAATCTCTTTGGCTGCAATAGCAAGATTTAAGTCTAAAAGTTGTTGCAAAATATCAAGTTTTTCAGAAAAACCGTAAGCCTCGATAACAGCTTGGTCTAATTTATGGTGCAAATCACGCAAAGGGTTTTTACCCGATTTTTCTAAGGCTTTGTATAAATCTCTCAAAGTTTCGCTATTTTCTTGCATCACTTCTTTGCGATAATCTCTAATTTGTTTGGCAATTTTGGCAATTTTTTTGACCTGTTTTAATGTAGCTTTTTGCGGGAATGGAAAAGTATCCCAAACTGAATGCATCGTATAACGATAGGTTTTGCCTAATGTCGAGCATTTTGCTTTCCACCATTCCCAATGCAATTTTGACTGAATGATGCCAAAACTATAATCATCTTCAAAAGCAAAAACTGCTAATGCCGCATTCGGATGTATGTCAGTGCAAATAAAATCAAAAATTGGACGTTGAGAAACAGCCGAACAAACAATGTACCTTTTTAATTTTTTTATTACTTTTTTCATATCCTCACGACTGTAAGAAAGTCGCCACCAATAATTGGCAAAATTGATATGGTGTTTATTTATTTTGGCTTTGGCATTGTTTGCAATAACTTCTGCATTTTCTTGTTCCTGTGATTTTGCACGTTTTTCACGACTTGGCAAAACTTTTTCTTTGACAATTTCGTAAAGTTTTTTGTAAAATCTTGCTTTATTTACGTCTAAACCGTCAAAATCAATGACAAATCTTTTAGGTTGGGAATTAAAATTATCAACAAATTCTTCACCAATCAGAAATGGAAATAATACATCTTTGTAATTTGGGTTTTTTGCCAATAATTTTAGGGCTTCGTCTTTATCTAACAAAAATCCTTCATGTCCATGTGTCTGCCCCAAAAACACTTTTTTAGGTTCTTGTTGCACTTTCAAAACCTTTGCAGGCGTTAAATCTATGTGCAAAGACAAGCTACTGTTGATGTAAGAAACTTCATGTTCTATTAATTTTTTCGTCTTTTCATCTTCGATGTGTAAATATTTTACTTTGTCATAAACCCCTTTTTTCCATGCCACAATCGAAATATTTACCACTGCTTCGCCTGTCCATTCTTTGGTTGAAACTGCCCTAAAAATATCTGCACCTTGCGAAATAATAAAATCTAAACTTGCCTCTCGTGTGTAATTTTGTCTAATCGTATTGGTTGCAACTAAACCTGCAAAGTGATTTTCTTTGATACTTTCATGGGCTTTGCGAAACCAATAGACACAATAATCTGCCATGCCCGACACGTCTGGATAAGCAATCGTGAGTTTGTTTAGGTATTCTCTACCAAATTCATCTTGCATTTTATTTTTCGACTGAAACGGCGGATTTCCCATAATTACGCTAAAAGTTCCCCAATTTCGTACAGTGCCATCATCATTCAATAAGGCATCAATACACAAAATATTATTATCCAAATTATCTAATGGTAGAGGTTGTTCTTTGCTATCAAGGGTTTCGGCTAAGTCAAAATAAGCAATTTCTTTAGCAACCATTAAGGTAAGTTTACTAAGTTCGGTAGCTAATGAATTAATATCATAACCATAAAATTGCTTAGTTTTGACAAAGGGATAAGTTTCTAAAAATTTTTGTAGTCGTAATTTATCCTCTTTTGCTTGCTTGCCAAAATCTCTAATTTTTGTAAGTATCTGTTTTTCAAGGAGTTTCAATTCACGAAAAGCCACAAATAGGAAATTTCCACTTCCGCAAGAAGGGTCAAGCACTGTATAAGTTGTCATTTCGGTTAGCAAATCATACAAGCCATTCAAAGTTTCAGTTTCGTCTATTTTTTCTTGCCAAGGTTGCACAAGACAAGGGTCAACCACATATTTAATGTCGATTTCGGGTGTATAATGTGCCCCAAGTTCATGCCGCAAATCTCTTTCCATACTTTGCTCAAACACAGAGCCAAAAATGGCAGGATTTACATTTTTCCAATCTTGTTTGGAGGCTGTTCTCAAACTTTCTATTTCTTGACGAGTCAATTCGATAGGAATTATTTTTGCAAACATTCCCCCATTAAAATATTTTACTTCTGCATACCTACCGCCATTTGGTATTTCTTTGCGGTTCATTTCATAAAACAAATCACCAATATAATTATAACTATCTTTAAAAATCTCACCACCACGTTTGCCACTTTTGCGACATTGTTCTTCCAATTCGTCCAAAAGTCGAGTAAAAACTTTGTTTGGCAACAAACCAATATCTTGCCCAAACATACACAAAGCTGATTGCAAACAATAATTTAAGGCTAAATTTCGTTCTATTTTGCGATTTAATAAGGATTTGAACACAGCAGCCAAATAATAAGCAGCTTTTGCGGTTACATCTTCACGAGATTTGTCAAAAATTGGTGTTTGTGGTTTTGGAAATAAAAAGGCAAAAGCCTGAATTTGCTTGCCTAAATTTTCAATTTTTATGACATCAATCGGGTCATACATTCGTTTTTGAAAATCATAAATTTTAAATTCATCAAAATTACACAAAATCACATAGGGAGGTTTTGGTGTTAAATGTAGCCAATAACTTGTAACTTGTTGCAAATGTGCTGTTAAATCTTCGCCTCTTTTTTTCATTTCCAGCACCACTCTGTCCTCCCAAACCAAATCAGCAAAATGCGTTTTCAACTTCAATTTATCGGCTGCGGATTCCGATTTGATACGAAATTCGCAACTTGCACCCGCACCTTTCAGTCCTTGCTCGAAACCCAAAGCCACAAAAAATCTGTCTAAGAAAATTTGTGATTCTCCTTTTTCATCGCCTTTTATATGGTTTTGACAATAATTGATAAATTCGGCTATGCGAATCTGTAATTGTTCGAGTTCAGTTTCGTTCATGTGATTACAAAGTATGACTACAAAAATAAGAAAATATTTGTAGAAATGATTTTAAAGTGATAGTTTTTCAAGCATAAAAACCTATTTTTGCGAGCATGATAACAAAAACCACGATACAAAAAATTCATGAAGCCATAGATATTGTCGATGTGGTTTCTGACTTTGTTGCCCTCAAAAAAAAGGGGACAAGTTGGCAGGCTTGTTGTCCATTTCACAACGAAAAAAGTCCTTCCTTTTCTGTTTCGCCTGTAAAAGGCATTTTCCATTGTTTTGGTTGTCATAAAGCAGGCAATGCTTTGACTTTTGTGATGGAAGTTGAGAAATGCAGTTATCCCGAAGCCCTAAGATATTTAGCAAAAAAATACCACATCGAGATTGAGGAAGAACAAGTTAGCAATGTGCAAGCCGAACAGCAATCTCTGCGTGAAAGTTTGTTAATTGCACTAAATTTTGCCAAAGATTATTACAAAAATATCTTAACAACAGATGAAGACGGACAAGCATTAGGGTTGAGTTATTTTAAAGAACGTGGTTTTAATAACAATACCATAGAAAAATTTGAGTTAGGTTATAGCAAAGATGCGTGGCAAGGCTTAGAAAATGCAGCATTAGATAAGAGTTTTACAAAAGATATTCTCGAAAAAGCTGGTCTAATCATTAAAAGAGAAGATGGCAAGACTTATGATAGATTTCGAGGTCGAGTGATGTTTCCTATTCATCATTTGTCGGGAAAAGTGGTGGGTTTTGGTGCAAGAATTTTACAAAAAGATGATAAGCGGAGTGCCGCCCAACCAAAGTATCTGAACTCGCCAGAAACAGAAGTTTACATCAAAAATGAAATTCTTTATGGAATTTATCAAGCCAAAAGTACGATTAGAAATGTTGATGAATGTTTGCTTACCGAAGGTTATACTGATGTACTTTCACTGCACCAAAACGGAATAGAAAATGTGGTGGCAAGTTCTGGAACTGCCTTAACTGATAATCAAATTAGGTTAATTAAAAGGTTTACAGATAATATTACAGTGCTTTATGATGGTGATAGTGCAGGAATTAAGGCGGCTTTGAGAGGTATAGATTTGTTGCTGGCACAAGGTATGAATGTAAAAGCTGTTGTTTTTCCTGATAATGAAGACCCTGATAGTTATGTGCGAAAAGTTGGTGGTGAGGCATTTAAAAAGTATATTTTTGACAATAGTAAAGATTTTATTACATTCAAAACTGAACTCTATTTGGGCGAAGCTGGCAATGACCCAATTAAACGTGCAGGTGTGATTCGAACTGTTGTAGAAAGTATTTCTAAAATTCCTGATGCCATAAAACGCAGTGTTTTTTTTAGACAAACAAGCAAATTGCTTAACATTGGTGAAGACATTTTGATTGCAGAAAGTAACAAAATATTAATTGCAGAGCAAAGAAAGGCAGAAAATCAAGTTTTAAATCAACAAGCAAATCAGCAAACAAACCAAAATTCAAATAACCAAAATGACATAAATAACAGTGTTTTTGGGTTGGTGCAACAACAAGATTTTATAGCAAATGAACTTCTAAATCAACAAATAGATGAACAGAAAAAGGAAACAATAGAAACCATTATTAGCTATCAAGAGAAAGAAAGTACCAGATTATTACTTCGTTACGGACAATATTACATTGACGAAAATACACAATTATGGCAATATTTATTTGGCGAATTAACCGAAATAGATTTTTATACACCTATTTATAAAGAAATTTTAGAGTTATATCAGCAAGCCACCGAAAAAAATATAGCTGTTGATGTGGAATATCTTATGGCAAATGGCACTCCCGAAATCCAAACCATGACAAGTCATTTGTTGTGGGAAAAATATCAGGTGAGTGAAAATTGGCAAAAACTTTATGGCATTTTTATTCCACAAGAAAAAGATGTATTGCCTAAGTCCTTGTATTCCAATGTGTTAAGGCGTAAGCATCGTTTTATAGAAAAACTTATTGCCGAAAATATGTCAAAACTTGGAGAAAAAAACAGCGAGGAAGACGAAATTATTATTCTTCACAAACACGTGCAACTCACGCAAACTAAAAATATTATAGCTAAGGAATTGGGAAGTGTGGTTACGGGTTGGAAAGATTAGTTTGATAGAAATTATATTTTCCTAATAATTACTTAAAATAACTGTATCAAATTAAAGCAATTTACAATCTTTTTTCAATTTTTTAAGACTTTTACTAAAAAAAGTTTCAAAAAATGCAACTTCTAAGGAAATTCTAAGTTAAAGTATTTATAATCATTCTAAATACTTTAAAATAAAGAAACATGTATCTCAAGCAAATTGCTTTTTTAATTATTTTATTAACTTTTTTTAGCTTTACCTCAAAAGCTCAATCTCTAATTGCAGGCATTCCAAGTGCAGAAGTCGTACACAAAGGACATCTCGAATATACTCACGAGAGCCAAGTTAATTTTTGGACAACACCAAATCAAACCAAATGGGCAAGTTTTAATTTCTTGTGTTATGGCATTGGTAATGGAGTAGAAATTGCGGCATCTGTGATTAATTTGTCTAATAAAAATATGAATAATTTTTCAGCTGGAATAGGCTTTAAAAAAGTGCATCAGTTTTTCAAAAAAGATAGTATATTATCAAAATGGGAAACTAAACTTACATTTGGGCAAAATACATTTTTCTCTTTACAACGTCCCGAAGTTGGAGGTTGGGTATATTCACATGCAAGTATTAGATTGCCACATTTAAAAACAAGATTAACATACGGTGCAAGTTACGGTTCTCCGCTTTTCTTTGATGTGGCTTGGACAGAAGAAAATGGTATTTTAACTCGTAAAAATGATGCTATTTTTTGTGCTTTGGCAGGGATAGAACAACCAATAACAAAAAATTTTAGCTTAATAGCTGATTGGTATTCTGGAAATCATGGAATTGCTGCCTTAATTACTGCCGCACAAGTTAATATTGGTCATCAAACATTTATCGTAGGTTATAAAAATCTAAACACAACTCCAATAGAGCAAGGTGCTATTATTTTGGAGGCAATGATACATTTTTAGTAGCAGTTTATCAATGAAGTTGCGTAATTATGGTATGTGGTTTTAGCCGCAAACTGTGGTTAAGGTTTTCGCACTAAAATTATTTGTCATTCTGAGCTTGCGAAGAATCCGAACTATTGATTTTTGACGTAATAACGCTGGATTCTTCGCAAGCTCAGAATGACAAAACAAATGATTAATGCTGTTATTTAACTAAAAATTATTTTATATCTTTGTGAAAAGCAAAACAATAAAAATATGAGATATAGAGAATTTTTAAATTATTGCAGACTAAATTCCGCAACTACAAATACAAAAAGAACAATATTATTATGTTTCTATTTGCTAACTACTTGTGTATCAATAAGTTTTGCACAAGGCGAAACAGAAGTTTTGTTAGCAAATGAATATTATATACAAGGTGAATATGAAAAATCATATATATTGTATGAAAAATTAGCAAAAAAACAACAATATATTTACGAAATTCATCGCAATTATTTAGATATATTACAAAAATTGCAAAAAACAGAGGAAGCCGAAAAATATTTGAAAAAACAGACAAAAAGTTTTCCAAATGAAGGCATGTTTGTGGTTGATTATGCAACAACGCTAAATGTGCAGGGAAAAACGAAGGAAGTTGCCAAACAACTGAATGATTTTATTGACCGTATTAAAAAAGATGATAACCAAATTAGATATAATGCCCAGTATTTAATACAAGGAAATTTTTTTGAATATGCTGAAAAACTGTATTTGGCAGGACGCAAAAATGGCAAAGACAAGTTTGTGCATGAACTTGCGGCTTTGTATGGTTTATCGGGAAAGTTGGATAAAATGGTGTACGAATATCTCGAAATGTTGAGTTATAGCCCTGAACAGGTTGAAACGGTGCAGTATTATTTGCAAATGCGGATACGTGATGAAGAAGATTTTGCAAAGTTGGAAGTTGTTTTAGTAGAGTTTTTGCAAAAATATCCAGAGCAAGTTGTGTATCCAGAAATGTTGGTTTGGTATTTTTTGCAACGCAAAGAATTTACAAAGGCTTTTATGCAAGCAAAAGCATTAGACAAACGTAAGGGGCTGGAAGGCAATCAGTTAGAGAATTTAGGTCGCATGGCAATAGAACACAAAGACTATGCGGCAGCAGTAAAAATTTATGAATATTTGACTGTGAGTTACAAAGAACAAAAGCCGATTTATGCCAACGCAAAACGAAATTTAGCAAAAGCAAAAGAAGAACAAATCAAAAATACTTTTCCGATTGACAAAGCCAAAATCAAAAATTTAGTAGGAGATTATAACGATATTATTTCAGAGTTGGGCTTAAATGCAAATACTGTTGAAGCTGCAAGAAATATGGCGTTGTTACAGGCTTTTTATCTCAATAATAAAGATACGGCGGTTGTTATTTTGCAAAAAATTATAGATTCTCGCCAAATTGGTGTGCGTCAAGATTTTATAGATATTGCCAAAGTAGATTTAGGGGATATTTATTTGTTAAAATCTGAGCCTTGGGAAGCTACTTTGTTATATTCGCAGGTTGCAAAAACAGAAAGAGAAAAGCCATTAGGACATATTGCAAAACTTAAAAATGCCAAATTACATTATTATAAAGGTGATTTTGAGTTTGCAAAAGAACAATTAGATGTTTTGAAAGAGGCAACGACAAGAGAAATTGCGAATGATGCCATGCAACTTTCGCTGTTAATTGCTGATAATTTGGAATTAGATACTTCGGCGGTTGCTCTTAGTGAATTTGCCTCGATTGATTTGTTGGTTTTTCAAGGACAACTTGACGAGGCATTAATCCGTTATGACAAAATGTTGAAAACTTTTCCTGAACATACGCTGACTGATGAAATTTATTGGGCAAAATCGACAATTTATATCCAACAAGGTCGTCATGAAAAATCTTTAACGGAATTGGAAAAGTTATTGAAGGAATATGGCGAGGATATTTTGGCTGATGATGCTAATTTTATGATTGCCAAAATCTACGAAGAAAACTTGAAAAATAAGGAAAAAGCTATGGAATATTACCAAAAATTGCTTACAAATTTTCAAGGTAGTATTTATTCAGCAGAAACACGCAAAAGATTTAGGGCTTTAAGAGGTGATGTGATTAATTAATATTTTCGTTATTTTGGAAAATGGAAACCAGATACCATGTTAAAAACGGGGCGAAACCGAAAAGCCATACCAGTAGGAAAGAAAACCAAATATATAAACTCTAACATGAATTCTAATTTTTTTAACACAAGTAGCTATTTTATTGACGAAAAAGTCAATTTTTTCAAATTTGAAAATTGTTATACCATTTACAATGATAAAGGAGAAAATATTGGTGCAGTTAAACAAAAACTTAGCACAGGGCAAAAATTATTAAGGTTATTGGTGAATAAAGCCATGCTTCCTTTTTTGCTCGAAATTAAAAATACAAATGATGAGGTAGAAGCATCAATATCTCGTGGGTGGACTTTTTTTATGTCTAAAATCATTCTTCAAGATGGACAAGGCAATAAAATAGGCACTGTTCAACAGAAATTCAAATTATTTAAACCAACTTTCATTATCTTAAATGGTGCTGATGAGAAGATTGCAGAGATAACAGGAGATTGGACAGCATGGAATTTTATTATCACAGATACTTCAGATGTTCGGATAGGTGAAATTAGCAAAAAATGGGCAGGTGCCATGAAAGAAATATTCACCTCTGCTGATAAGTATAATGTGCGTATTAATGGCAGTTATTCAAATCCTGAAAATAGAATTGCTATTTTATCAAGTGCCATTACTATTGATATGGTTTTGAAAGAAACTAAATAATCTTAGTCGGTACTCATCATGTAAATTTATTGGTAGATTTCATTTTGTCATTCTTCGCTTAGAATGACAAAATAAATCATAAGGTATGATTATCAAAGTATCAAATCATTATCCCAAACGATGAACATCGAACAAATCGAAATTGAATTAAAAAAGTTACCTATGATGCCTGCATGGGGCAGAAAACAGTTTGATGATTGGGATAAATTGTCAAGTTTTGTCTATGCTTTACCAAGTTATGAAAAGTTGCAAGAGGAGTTAAAAAGGTTAAATAAGCCCACCGAGTTTAATAATTATGTCATACATAGATGGTATAATACCTTATCTGCGGTTGGTGTGGAAAAGATATTTTCTAAGTTGCCAAATGTTTTGCCCAATACCAACAAATATGATAAATTGGTAGATTTTAGCATCAACAGCATTACTTTTGACCACAAAACGACTGTTTATCCTCGAAATTTTGGTCATGACATCAATTTTGCCAAGCAAAATCCTCAAAAACTCATATCATGGTTGTATGCTGAACAAAGCAAAGAAGGTCGTTTTCACACCTCAAATCGGTTATTTATCGTTTTGCACAAAGCAGACACACATCATTGGAAGTTAAGGGCAGAACTTACACGCATGAAGCCTATTATAACAGATTATGTGAATAAATTTGACTACAAAAGATTGCATCGGCTAAACTTGGAAACAGGAAAAACAACACTTTCTGATGTGATTTGGCTTTGTGATTAGGGCTTCATAAATTAAAACAAAAAAAAAGAACAGACTTGCGTCTGTTCTAAAATTTTATTTTCAAATTATTTTGAAATACTATTTTCTTAAACCTAACTCTGCGATAATTGCTCTGTAACGAGAAATTTCTTTTTTCTGTAAATAGTTAAGTAAACTTTTGCGTTTACCAACTAATTTTATCAAACCAAGACGTGTTGAGTTGTCTTTTTTGTGAATTTTCAAGTGTTCTGTCAAGTCGTTAATACGTTTTGTGAATAATGCAACTTGTGATTCAGGAGAACCTGTATCTACACTACTTTTGTTGAAACCATGTTTTGCAAACAGTTCAACTTTTTGTTCTTTATCTAACATTTTAGTAACAAAGGTTTACGATAACTTTCCTGCAAAAAATTTATACAAACTTGTAAAAAATTTGTAAAATATTCATTCGTTTGCCAGAAAGCATCAAATTGAAGTGCAAAGGTAGTAACATTTTTTAACAAAATAGCATAAAATTCAAAATTATTTTATTCATCTAAAAATATTGTCTTAGGATACACTATCTCTGTAAGAAATAAACCTTGTGGCGATACATTGCGACCTGCTTGTGTTCTTTTTTTTGACAAAATAATATTTTCAAAACCTTGTTGTGTTGTTTTGCCTCTGCCCACATCAATCAATGTCCCCACAATTGCACGCACCATACCACGCAAAAAACGGTTTGCCTTAATGTGAAATATTAACATATTATTGTCATCATTTTTTATCCATTCAGCACGATAAATATTGCAATTAAAAGTTTTTACATCAGTTTTTACTTTGCTAAAACATTCAAAATCAGTATATTGCGTGAGTAGCTTTGCGGCTTCATTCATTAAATCAACATCTAATTTATGCCAATGTCGCAACATTAAACCTTCTGCAAAAGGGTTTTTCTCTAAGCTAATATGATATTCGTAAGCTCGACTGATGGCATCAAATCGTGCATGAGCATTGGGTTTTACTTCAATAATATTTTTCACATAAATATCATCAGGCAAAATTCTATTTAGTTTATGCAAAAAGTCGTGTTTATTTATTGTGCTATTGGGTACAATTTCTCCTATAATTTCAGGTTTTGTTTCTGTCAAAATAATAGGAGTTTCAAAATGAATAAATTGGCTTTTACAATGCACACCTGCATCAGTTCTGCCGCCTGCAAAGGTTTCAACTTCATGGCGAAGCAAAAAACCTAATGCTCTATTAATGAGATTTTGCACCGTATTTGGTGTATTTTCTTGAATTTGCCAGCCATTATATTGTGTGCCTCTATAGGATATTTCTGCAAAATAACGCATTTTCTTACGTAAGTTAGAGTAATTAGTAGATTTATATATTGTCGGTTAAAGTACCGTTTTTTAACGATAAAATGCTTATAAAGTGCTGTTATTTAGTAAATTATGATAGAATAACGAATATTACTATTACAAAACTATGCAATTTATGCTATTTAATCATAAATGTAACAGAGAAATCTTACAAGCCAAAATAGCATAGTTGCATGGCAGATTTTAATTATAGACATTTGTATAACTAATGATTAAAACAAACAACCTACTAAAATGAAAAAAATTACTATTTTACTTCTGATGCTATTTTTTATCCAAACCGCAAAGGCAAGTCCCATACCAAGTTATTCTCTTTATGTTTATAATTTTGTAAAGCATATGAGTTGGCCTGCATATTATCAGACGGGAGATTTTGTAATCGCAGTTTTGGGTTATACACCACATATTAAAGATTTACAAAAGTTAGTAGGAACAAGAAAAGTAGGAAGTCAGAATATTGTGTTAAAAATATTTGCAGAACCTCAAGATTTTGGTAAATGTCATATTTTATTTATACCTGAAAAACAGTCAGAACAAATAGAAAAGTGTATAATCTTGTTAGGCACAAAACCCACAGTAATTATAACAGAAAAAATAGGTATGGCAAAACGTGGTAGTTGTATCAATTTTTTGCAAGATGGAGATAATATTCAATTTGAACTCAACCGTACAATAGCCACAAATATTGGTGTGCAACTAAGAAATGACCTTGTGAAGTTGGCAGCTGTTGAGATAGAATAAAAAAAAGTAGTAAAAATAAGTCAATATAAAGATAGTTTTAGTGAGAGTAAAGTATCACAACCTAAATATTAGGTAAACATCGTGAAACTTTGATTTTTCATATTTGTTTGGTTTGATGAAAGACAGGCAAGTCCATTTTGGGCTTGCTTGTTTATTTTTGTGTAATACTCTAAGCAATTTAAGATTAACATTTTTTATTTGTTTTGTCATTCTGCGAAGAATGACAAAACAAATAAAAAATGTCAATATCAGTATCAAACTTAAAGACTTCCTGCAAATAATTTTACACCAAAACTAATTGTTTGTAATTCAGGGGCTTTACCACTTTGAAATAAATTACTTGTATCATAATTACAAAACAAAGTAATATACTTAAAATCAGCAGCAACCCTAATTCCATGACGCATGTTGTTCAAATAAAAAGAAGAATGTGCTTGTTGTTTGTCTTTGCCCGACTCCACAAAGGCATTATAACTATCCAAACGATAACCAACATAACCACCAACCGAAATTCCTAAGCCTGTTTCACGAGATTTATAACTCAACATCAATGGTATATTCAGATAAGCTGCAACCAGTTTTGATTTTTCTTGTGTTATTGAACTTTCTGCAAAATAGGTTTCAGTGTCATTTTTATAAACCCTAACATTACTATTTTCAAACATAAAATTGTTCCATGCAAACTCAAATCCTGTGGTCAAACGCAAAGGTTTTTCTTTATGTAAACGAACTTTTATACCAAAACCAAGTGCTACATATCGGGAACTAATAGGGGAAAGTTCATATAATTTATTTCCAGAAATATTGCCAACGTACGTATTTAAGCCCAAATCAAGGTCAAAATAAGAACGAATAAGTTTTGGACTGCGTTTTTTATTCTTATCATCACCGCACTCATCATCGCAATCATTATCAAAGTCCCAATTCCATTTTGATTTCCTTTTTGTGGTATCAGCCACAACAGTGGTATTTCCATTATCTTGACGATAAACTCTAAGTTTTAAGTCTCCTTCTTCAATAGTAATATTGGTTGCTTTTTCGTCAATATTATCTAATTTTCGTTCAATTTTTCTTAACAAAGCATTAACATCAAGGTTTTTTAGCTTTTCCTTATCCTTTGTATTTGCAACATAGACAACAATTTTGCTATTATTACCAAAATTAATAATAATACTGTCTTCTGTAACTGTAATTTCGTTTGTACCATAGACTTTAGTCTGTGGTTTATTTGCCAAAAGAGAAACATTGCTAAGTAAAACAAGTAACAATGTCATTAAAAGTGTGTTTTTCATGTAGATTATGGATTTTAAGTTAGTAATATTTTATAAAATTATCTGTAGCATAGACTTCAGTCTGTGCTTTAAAGTCTGTGCTTTAAGTTCTGTGCTTTTATTCGGTTTTACGTAAAAACCTTGGCAACTTTGGAGGTTTCACGCCAACATCTCTCAATGTGAGTGTTTCGCCTTCTCTTACTTTTTGCCAAATTTTTCCTAAGAAAGTACGTTTTTTAGTGGTACTTGCAATAATATTTGTCGAATCTATTTCAGTATTTCCATTGCCCAACTTGACAATAACCTCAATGGTATCTTCGTTTGTAGCTTTATTTGCAATTTCATTAGGTGTTTTTGCTACTATATCTAATGTTTGTATTGCAACCTGTTGTTCTGTAATTTGATTTACAATTTCACTAACCTGTTCTGGTGCTAATTTTTGTTTGTTTTGCGATATTTTATTCGTTGTTTCTGCAATTTCAGCTCCTGAGTCTTTAATTTTCTGAACTTTCGTTTTTGTAACTCCAATTTCTGAAATTTCTGTTTTCGAATCTTCTATTTTTGAAACAGCAACCTCTTTCAAAGTTTCTTTTGTAACTTCTTTTGTAATTTTGCTAACAATAACAACATTTTCGGCACTATTTTTATCAAAATTCTTTTCATCAAAATTGACCGTTAGCCACGCCACACCTGCCACCAAAGCCAAACCTGCAGCCATTCGCCATGCAATAATAGCCCTGCGTTTTTTCTTATTTTGCAAATTACTCTGCAATGCTGCATGAATTTTTCCCCAAGTTTGAGGTAGAGGTTGCTTTGTATGATTTGCAAGTTTATCTCTAAAAATTTTATCAATATCCTGTTCTTTCATAAGTTGATATGTCTGTTGTTTCAATAGCTTTTTGCAATATTGCCCTTGCACGACTTAACTGTGATTTTGATGTACTTTCAGAAACCCCCAACATTTCGGCAATTTCTTTATGACTA
>JAYTNF010000210.1:0-9313 GCA_043748455.1 Cytophagales bacterium | reverse complement strand
CACCCAAATTCCTTTACTTTGCAACGCCAAACTAATAGCAATGACTAACATAATACTTGGAATTGACCAAACAACAGTCATCAACCAATTTACAAAACTATCAACAATACCACCAAAAAAACCACCAATAGCACCTAATGTAATACCAACAATCAAGGAAATAAGTAAAGAAATAAAACCAATAGCTAAAGAAATACGAGTTCCAAATAACAAACGACTTAATAAATCTCTGCCTGCTCGGTCTGTTCCAAGATAATAAGTTCTTTTTTCTATGTGGTTTTCGTGAAATTCTTTTTGCAATTCGCTAATTGTAATACTTTGTATTTGTTCATTTGCGTCAAGATAAACAACTTTTTGACCTTCTGTACGAAATAATATGCCACTCGAATCTAATTTTGTGGACTGATTTGCATAAATTGATTTAACAACAGCCACTAAATTCACTATTTGTTCTTTACCTCTTGTTTTAGATTCTGTGTCCAAACGTCTTTTTTCGGAATAAATCATATAATAGACTTTGTCATTTTCTACTCTATAAGAACTTACAGGGATAATCAAAAATACTTTTTCTTCGCCTATAAATGGTTTAAGTAACCATGATTTTTTTGCTATATCAAAATTTTTGCGGGTTTTAAGTAATGTAGCTTGAAACATGGGAGGCTTTTTTTGAATTTCCACTGCACCATCATTTGCATTATGTGTAGAGTCGGGCATAATTAAATAGCCTAATAATGCTATTATATTTACTATAATGATAACTACGAGTCCAAATACAGCAGGTTTGTTAGCAAACAGCCGTTTTCGCACATAATAAGATGGGGATTTATATGTTGTTTGTTGCCCTATCATTCGCAAAATTATATTTGGAAAGCATTATAAATATTTATAATTGCCAAATTAAACAATCAAATTCACAAAATTATCAAATTTGTAGATTTTTTTATGACTTATCGTTAAAACGATAAAAATAACGTCAAAAAAACCATGTTTAGTAATCTTTAAAAGGTTACTAAATATGGTTTTTATTTGAAAAATTGGTTTTACAAACTTGATAAACTAAACCCATTCAGTTTGCATGAGTTCGTCTATTTTTTGTGGTGTGAGATTTTCATAATATTTATAAGCACCATCTATTGTTTTAAGTTTCACTTGAAGGCAAGGTGCACCACCACATGCAGCTAAACATTCTACTTCTTTAATTGTAAATTTATGGTCTGCGGTAGTTTCGCCAACATGAATTCCTAATTTTGCTTCTATATATTGTACCAATTCCTCTGCCCCACAAATCATACAAGGTCCTGTTCTACATACTTCTAATACATACTTTCCAACAGGCTCCATGTGAAACATGGTATAAAAAGTTGCCACTTCATAAACCTCTATGGGTTCGATAGCAAGCAATGAGGCTATATAATCCATAACCGCAGGACTTGTCCATATCCATTTTGTTTGGGCAATATGTAAAATTGGTAAAATTGCCGATTTTTGCTTCCCTTGTGGGTAGCGGCTGATAATTTCGTTTATTGTTATCATCTCCTCCGCCGTAAATTGCGGATTTGTATGATTTTGCTCCATAATTTTAGCAATGCCAATTCCTGCGTGTGCCATTTTGTTTTAATTAGGTTTCTTAGTAATATTTATTTGTAGCATAGACCTTACGAAGACGCATAGTCTATGCTTGGATTATCAAGGTATGAAAATTTGGAACATAAGTTGGTGAAATTTTCATTCAAATTTAATATTTTTTTTCAAATTCACTTAATATTCTATAAATATTTTGATAAAGACATTTGTTATTTAATTTGTTATTCTTCACAAAGTGAAGAATAACAAATTAAATAACTCTAGAATAAACTTATAAAACAAACTAAAAACAAAAAAGCCTATTTATTGCTAAATAGGCTTTCAAATGATTGTACTCGGTACGGGAATCGAACCCGTGTTTTGTCCGTGAAAGGGACACGTCCTAACCCCTAGACGAACTGAGCAAAAGGTTAATTTACTTTACAAAATTGATTTAAAATATTTTAATTTATTATTCAATCTCTATAAAAATTATCTTGTTTGATAGCCATGTTTTATAATAAAGCTATCAAACAAAATATTTATTGGGTCAACAAAATATTTCTATTTTGCGGTCCGGACGGGGCTCGAACCCGCGACCTCTGCCGTGACAGGGCAGCATTCTAACCAGCTGAACTACCGAACCTTGTTATTTTTACTTAAAATATTCTCCCTTTCTTTTAAGGTGGTGCAAAGTAACGCAAGTATTTTTTAATATCCAAATTTATTAAGTACTTTTTTTCACTTTTTTTATTTTATTTTTAATAGTATCAAAATTTAGAACATTTATTGTAGCTTTGTCGCAAATTTAAACAAAAAATTTAATCAAAGTAAGATGTCACAAAATTTTGATATTGTTATAGAACCCAATAAAACAGAAGCAACTTATTGGAAAGATATTTGGAGATACAGAGATTTATTTTATATTCTTGCATGGCGTGATATAAAAGTTAGATATAAACAAACTGTATTAGGTATAGCTTGGAGTGTGATTCGTCCTTTGCTTACCATGATTATTTTTACTATTGTGTTTAGCAAAATTGCAAAATTGCCAAGCGAAGGAGATGCACCTTATCCCATTTTGGTTTATGCAGCCATGTTACCTTGGCAGTTTTTTGCGAATGCCTTATCTGAAACAAGCAATAGCTTAATTGCAAATTCTAATTTGATTTCTAAGGTTTATTTTCCTCGAATTATCATTCCAACAAGTACTATTGTAACAAGTTTAGTTGATTTTGGAATCTCTTTTAGTTTATTATTTGTCATGATGGCATATTACCAATATTTACCAAGCTGGCAAATTGTATTTTTACCTTTATTTTTAGTCTTAGCGTGCATTGCAGCTCTTAGTTTTGGTTTATATTTGTCGGCTGTGAATGTAAAATATAGAGATTTCCGTTATATAATTCCTTTTATTACACAATTTGGGTTATATATTTCACCGGTTGGTTTTAGCAGCAGCATTGTACCCGAAGAATGGAAAATTTTATATGCTTTAAACCCAATGGTTGGTATTATTGACGGATTTCGTTGGTGTATTATTGGAAATATGCCTTTTCCTGCAATGGCTGTTGGCTTTTCGGTTTTGGTATCTGCGATTGTGTTATTTATTGGTGTGAAATATTTTAGGAAAGTTGAAAAATCTTTTGCAGATGTGATATAATAGTAGATATGAAATGTGAAATATGAAATAATATTTCACATTTCATATCTCACATTTCTTTTACTCATTCAACAATTTTTCCACAAACAACTGAAATTCATCTGTAAATTTTGTGTAATGTTCTCCTGTTGCTTTGCCTGAAAAACCCGTATGAATTTTGCGAACTTTACCTTTTTTATCGATAAAAATAGTGGTTGGAAATGCTAAAACTGCACTTAACATTGGCAAAACTTCCGCAGCTTTTTGCTTGTCATTCACACCGCCAATAGCTATATCGTATTGAATATCAAAGCGTTGCTTCATTTTTTGCACTCGAACTTTGGCAATTTCTATATCTGAACTTCTTTCAAATGCCAAACCTATAATTTCTAAGTTTTTATAAATTTTATCCTTGTTATTGCTATTGTTACTATTTGCATCTTTTTTATGTTTGTTATAAAATGGCGACAAAAATGCTGTTTCGTCCATACAATTTGGACACCATGAGCCTAATAATTGCACAATAACAACTTTACCCTTATATTTTTCGTCTGTTAAGCTAATATTTTGACCTTGTAGGTTTGGTAATATAAATGCTAATTTTTCATAACCTTCTTTGAGAAAAGTTAAACTATTGGCATCTGGTAGTGTTGCATTTTCGTTTCGGGTAGCTTTCCAAGTTTGATAACCTGATTTTCCTGCAAAAAACTCACCTTTTAATGTATTATTATTTTCCAAACTTGCTTGAAAACGATAAGCATGAGAACCATCAAAAGTAGAAAGATATAGCATTTTATCATTTACATTGCCTTGTAAAAAACGATAATCTCCTGTGGTTGTCAAAAAAGTACCTGTAAGATTTGTATCATTTTGTTTGAAAATACCAACAGCTTTCTCAACAGACTCACCTTTTTCATTCAGAAAATCTACGTCCCAAGTACCTGAAAAGTTAGTTAAAACTTTGGTTGTTGTGTTTGGATTTTCCGTAAAACGGTAATTTCCTAAACTTGCAACAAAGGGAACTGTATATGGTTTTGCAAGTCCATAACGTCGCCATTCACCAATAAATTGTTTGTCTTTTATAACACCAACTAATTCAGTATCAAAAAGTTGCAAAGGAATTTTTATGCTATCTCCCACAAAAATAACATCATCAGCAAGCAATTTTTCATCACCATTAATAAACTCCACAACTATTTTATCATTGATTTTGCTGACTTCAAAATTAAAAGGCAATGTTGTTTTTTCTAATTGCAAAACAGCACGCCAAACGCCAAGTGGCAAATTTTGAGTATATGAAATTTGAGAACTTAGCATAAATAATATGTAATAAAGAATTGTATTTAGTGTTTTTTTCATAAAATTTTGGTTAATATTGCAATGTAACTTTATTTCATATTTACTAACAAAACTATCTCTATGAAAATTGCATGTTTTTTATTTTTATTTCTTGCGATGTCTTGTCAAACACTATTTGCACAAAACGCAGGTTCAGTCGGTAATTCAATAAATGCTTCAGGTGCAGGAGTTTTTTTTAATACTTTGGGAGGTACTAAAAATTTTCGTGGAGATAACACACTTTATTTAGAAAGTGGTGCATATCTTTTTAAGTCGTGGTCAAAAGGCTACATAACAGGTATGGCAAAGCAACAAGTTGTGTTTTCGGCAATGAATTATAATGTAGAAACTCAGAGTTTGGAAATAGAACGAAATAATAAAAAAGAATATTTCACACCTGATATGATAAAAAGTTTCACAATTACACCAGATTCCATACAAAGCATTTCGTTTATAAGTATTTCTGCTCATAAAGGCTTAAAAGGTTGTCCATGTCAGTTTTATCAAGTGCTTGCTGATGGGAAAGTGGCATTGCTGATATTTCACGAGCCTGTCATTACTCAAAACACATACGTAGAAAGTTTAAATGTAGGAGATAAGTCCAAATTGGTACTGAAAAATACAACGTATATTTTTGATGGCACTAATTTAAGTGTATTAAAAAGAAATAAAAAATCTATTTTGAAGGCAATGTCGGCAAAAAAAGAACAAATAGAAACTTTTATCAAAGATGTTATTAAAGGCAAAGACCTTAATAACCTTGAAAATTTAACAACTATTGTTGAATATTACAATTCTCTTTTTTAATGCTTTTTTAATGTTCTTATCTTTAATTGCTATTTAACTTATTTTTTAACACACAAAATAAACAAAGTAAATACTATTTTAGTAATTTTGCTATTTGCTAATATTTACTAAAATAAAACTCATGAAATACACAAAATATTATTTCTTGGCACTCACCGTTATTTTGATTGACCAAGCCACAAAACTAGCTGTACATCATTACATGGACATGGGAACTATGGGCGAAATCCCTGTTTTTGGCGATTGGTTTAAGCTACATTATACATTAAACCCAGGCATGGCATTTGGTTTAAAATTTGGTGCTGAGTGGGGCAAATTATTCTTGACTATTTTTAGGTTATTATCGATGATAGCCATTGCGTTTTATTTATACTTTTTGGCAAAAAGTCATGCACATAGAGGTTTTGTCTGGGCTATTTCTGCTATTTTGGGTGGTGCAGTTGGTAATGTGATTGATAGCACAATATATGGAGTTTTATTAGATAATGCAGAAGCAAAGATGCAAAATGCACCATTTTTTCCTGTTTTCTATGGACAAGTGATTGATATGTTTTATTTGGATATTTGGAAAGGAAATATACCTTCAAATTGGTATTTTATTGGTGGAGATTATTGGGCTTTTTGGCCTATTTTTAATGTGGCTGATGCTGCAATTTTTTTAGGAGTTACAACAATATTAATTAGGCAAAAAGCATTTTTGGCACACCAAACTTCCGAAACACAAACTGAACATGTAAGAGTAGAAACTGCGGAATAAATCACATTTTTTGTCATTCTGAGCTAAGTGGGCGGCAATCCGCAAGAATCTGACGTTATTACGTCAAAACTACAATAATCCAGATTCTTCGCAAGCTCAGAATGACAAATTAGTAATGTCATTATTAAATTTAGTTTAATCCTTTGATTATCACACCATTAGCTTCAAAAGTCAATTCATCTTCTGTTTGTGTAATCTTTGCTATTTCTGCTTCTGATTTTCCTGCATCTTTTGCATAGTGGCGAAGTGTTTTTACATCAATGGTTTCTTTTGTTGCAACACCTTCAATAATTGCAGTTTTTCCGTGTGCAGAGGCATCTTTTGGAACAAAAAAAGCATAATCTTTAAATTTTACACGCATTTTTTTGCCATTGCCCAAATCCATTTCCATCCAGCAACCTTTTTTCTTACAAGTCTGAATAATTGTGCCTTTGAGTTTTATTTCTACACTCTTTTTGTCCTTTAAAAGAGCCACAACTTTTGAAGCCTCAACCGAGTTAGCTTCTGTAATGGCTGCACCAAAAGCACCATCTTTGGCAGTTTGTGCAGATACTTGTTGATTTGCAAATATTGTTAGGCAAATCACTGATAAAAATACAAAAAATGATTTCATAATTTTTTTGATTATAAATTAATACGAACTACTTTATTGCTGCTTATTTTCAGCTATGCAGCGAAGATAACAGTTTTTTACAGATTTTTCAAAAAAAATCATTTGGGTACTAAAAGTTAGTACTACTAATAAAATTTGCATAATTAAAGCTATATATTACTTCACAGAAATATTAAATTCCACTTCAATATCTGTTTCACCTGTTGTGATGGTACTTATTGCAGATTTTAGATTTGGTTGATGTTTTAAGGTAATTTTGAGTTTCCCATCACCTGCAGCACTTGTTTTCTGTAAAGTTGTTAGTCCAATAGGTAAGTTTTTTGTGTCTTTATCTGCATAGTTCACTGATAACAAAGAACTTGGATTAACTGCATAAAAAAACTGATGTTCTGCACCTTTACTAAAAATTTCAGGAGTTTTATTTTCGGCAGGAGTCTTTGATTCATCAAGCACTTCAAGGATTACATTATAAGTTACATTTGCCTTTAAGTTCACATTGTCAATTATTGGAGCTGCACCACCAGCACCATCAACGTCTTTCCAAGTTGCTTTTACAATATCTGTTAGATTTGCCTGATTTGTATAGGTAAGTTTCACAGTTGTTAATAATTCTTGTTCATCAACTTTTTTAGTAGTTTCATCTGATTTACAAGCATTTAGAGCCAATAAAGCTACAAAAATAGGCATTGTGGCAGCATTTGTAAAAATAGTTTTTAAATTTTTCATGGTTTAAATACTTTAATTGTTAAATTTATTTAGATGTTGTATAGATACGTAATTGCAATAATGTTGCAAATATAAATAAATGTAACAATGTTGCAAA
The DNA here is from genome assembly GCA_043748455.1 of Cytophagales bacterium. Classification (GTDB taxonomy): domain Bacteria; phylum Bacteroidota; class Bacteroidia; order Cytophagales; family Thermoflexibacteraceae; genus JAAFKA01. Next base: position 1,770 of record JAYTNF010000210.1, on the reverse strand, counting down.
TATTTATGAAAAAATAAAATCAATTTTAAAAATAATCTCAGTATTTTCTTTAAGCTGTGATTTTAGAGGTTTACAGTTAAAATATTACCTTATTTCTAAGATAAAAATGCAATTAAAATTGTGTATATATCAATTTTAATCACTTGTAAAGTCTATAAAACTCACTTAAATTCTTTAATGAAGGGTGGTAAAAATTTTACAGATGCAACAGTTTATATCAAACAATATTAGGGTTTAATAATCTATCGTAAAGGTATGTTTTATGAAAGGAAATGTGATTCAAATGTAGCAGGTCATGTAGGTTTTGAACTTCATTATGCCGCAGTTATACTAAAATTATCAATATAGTGGTCTATTCAGCGTGCAGATGGCGATGAATTGTGGTTGGCTGTAAGTGTAAAAACTCTTTAAATGAAGAAAATTTGAACCTTTAATAAAAACTAATCATAAGCACATAAAATATTACTAATGGATTTGTATGTCATATCATGCAACCCCATTTTATGTATAAAGTAAGTCTAAATAGCTTGTTTTCATATTTTTTTTTCATATTCTTTTTTTAATCTGAAATTATTATATAATTTGCAACACTGAAAAGCTACAATTATAACTAATTAGTTGATTATCAATTAGTTATCTATAATTAATTTTCTAAATCCATTAGAACCTAATTAATCTAAAAACTATTTTATGAAAACTCTTGCAACTATTGCTGTTTTCTTAACACTTGGTACTTTTGCAGCCTCTGCACAAAGTAACAAAGAGGTTAATAATTCAACAACAAAGGTAACACTCATAGACTTACCTAATCCAGATAATGCTGAGAAATCAATGCTTAATAAATACAAAATCAAGTTTGATTTGACAGATGCACAAGTAGCAGAACTCAAAACTGCTATGAATCAGAAAGAACCTTTATTTAGTACAAAACTTTTTGATGCGAAATTAAAACAAATTCTAACACCTGCACAAGCTGCAAAAGTGGGAGACTCAAGAACTACTTTTTTCAAAGAGAAGCAATAAATAAAATGATGTTTTTGGTTATTTTGTTTGTGTCCTCGCAAGCAATTTTATCTGTATCGCATAATATACTTTGTTTGTGAGGACGCAAATAAAGGTAGTAACTAAAAGTTAATAAAAGTTTTCAAACCCTATTATTTTTATATTTATGAGAAATAATTTTATGTACATGAAATTCCTTGCGTTTTTCTTCTGCGTGTTGTGGGGATTACCCGCAATGGCACAAAGAAATATCTCTGGGAATCTTTATGATTATGTCGGAGGTAGCCAAAAGGCTTTCTACCGTTTGTCTTATAGCAATATTTATGTAAAATTCCAGCCTAATACTACAGATGCGGAACTTACTAGTATTTTAAACAGAGTTGGTATAAAAAATACCATAGGTCAATACTCTGTTTCAAATGAAAAAAATGTGCGTAATTATCTAAGATTACCTATTGATGAATTAGGTATTTCTACTCCAAATGCTTTAAAGGCATTACTTGTTTCTTTGGAATTAGAAGCAAAGGTAATTGTAGCTAACCCTTGTTTAGGTTACAAAGACACATCTGATAAAGATGATGCTGTTTGGGCAGTGGGTATGTCTGAAGAATTTATGGTAAGATTGAAACCAAATGGTTCTATTGAAGACTTACGTGCTTTAGCAGCAGTTACAAACACAACAATTAAAGAGCAGTTTAATTTAGACAAACAACTCTATGTTTTGGTAGCTGACAAAAATTCTCAAGGTAATTCTTTAGAAATGGCTAA
>JAYTNF010000209.1:0-3263 GCA_043748455.1 Cytophagales bacterium | reverse complement strand
CCCGAACAAGAAAGAACAGTAAGTTTTAGTCCAGACGGTAGAACTTTGGTGTATGCAGCCGAAAGAAATAATAATTGGAATGTGTATAAAAGTTCGATAATTCGCAAAGAAGAAAAATATTTTTATGCCTCAACAGTCTTGCAAGAAGAAGCAGTAATTGCAACGCAAGCAGAGGAATTTCAACCAGATTTTTCTCCTGATGGAAAAGAAATTGCATATTTAGAAGAACGTACAACCTTGAAAATCATTAACTTAGCTACAAAAGCAGTAAGAACAGTTTTGGCAGGAACTTACAATTATTCTTATTCAGATGGCGACCAAACTTATAATTGGTCGCCAGATAGCAAATGGATTATTGCCTCTTTTATTCCTAAAAAAGGTCAAATGTTTGTGCCTGAAATTGGATTAATTGCAGCCGATGGCAAATCTGAACCTGTAAATTTAACGCAAAGTGGTTACAGTGATGAGTCGCCAAAATGGGTGATGGGTGGCAAAATGTTGTTGTGGTTTTCGGACAAAAATGGTATGAAAAATCACGGTTCTTGGGGTGGAGAAAGTGATGTTTTTGGAATGTTTTTCTCCCAAGAAAGTTATGACAGATTTAAACTAAGCAAAGAAGATTTTGCTTTGATTAAAGAACAAGAAGACAAAGAAAAAGAAGACAAGGAAAAAGGCAAAACAGAAGCAGACAAAAATAAAGATAAAAAAGACGAAAATGAAGTTATCAAACCTTTGGAATTGAATTGGAAAGGTATTGATAACCGCAAAGTTCGTTTAACTGCACATTCTTCGAGGTTATCTGATGGGATTTTGTCAAAAGATGGCGAAAAATTATATTATTTGACAACTTTTGAAGATGACAATGATTTGTGGGTTACAGATTTGCGAACAAAAGAAACCAAATTGTTGGCTAAAAATGCGGGTTCTGGTCTGCAATTAAGCAAAGACGGTAAATTTTTAGTTACAATTTCTAAGGGAAATTTGACAAAAATTGATATAGAAAATGGCAAAAAAGAAGGTATTGGCATTAAAGGCGAAATGAATTTGAATTACACAGCCGAAAAAGCCTATATTTTTGACCACGCTTGGCGACAAGTGGTTAAGAAATTTTATGTTACAAATTTGCATAATGTAGATTGGAATTTTTATTACAAAGAATACAAAAAATTCCTACCTTATATCAATAATAATAATGATTACGCCGAAATGTTATCAGAATTATTAGGTGAATTAAATGCTTCACATACAGGTTGCAGTTATAGACCTACGCTTACAAATGTTGATGCTACTGCGTATTTAGGCGTATTTTATGATGAAACTTACGCAGGAAATGGTATGAAAATTAGCGAAATTATCACAAATAGTCCCTTAGATAATTCAAAAACGAAGGCAAAAGCAGGCGTAATTATTGAAAAAATTGATGGCATTGCATTAACACAAGACCTTGATTTTTACCAATTACTGAACAGAAAAGATGGCAAAAATATCTTGATTTCTTTCTTTGACCCTGCCACAAATTCACGTTTTGAAGAAACTATCAAACCAATTACAAGAAACGAAGAAGCCGAATTATTATACCGCCGTTGGGTAGAAAATAGACGCAAAGAAACCGAATTGGTATCGGGTGGAAAAGTTGGCTATGTTCACGTGAGAGGTATGAATGACGAAAGTTTCCGCACTGTTGTCGATGAGGTTTTGGGCAAAAATTTTGACAAAGAAGCCTTAATCGTAGATACAAGATTTAACGGTGGCGGTTGGTTGCACGATGATTTAGCTACTTTTTTGAGTGGTAAAAAATATATGGATATGGTGCCAAGAGAACAAAAAATTGGTATTGAGCCTATGCGAAAATGGACAAAACCAACGTCTATTTTGGTAGGCGAAAGCAACTATTCTGATGCACATTTGTTTCCTGTAACTTTTAAGGCTTATGGAATTGGAAAAGCTGTTGGTATGCCTGTCCCTGGTACGGGTACTGCGGTTTGGTGGGAGTTTCAGATTGACCCAACTTTGCGTTTTGGTATTCCACAAGTGGGAATGGTGGGTCTAGACGGAAAATATATGGAAAATACGCAATTTGAACCCGATTTGAAAGTTAAAAATGAGCCTGAAATGATTACAAAAGGTAAAGACCAACAAATAGAGGCTGCGGTGAAAGATTTGTTATTGCCAATGAAAAAAGAGTAGGTAAAATTTTAGAAACTGTTTAGTTTAGGCTAAACAGTTTCTTTTTTGCGAAAAGCACAGACTTGAAGTCTATGCTACATTCTTTTTCGTATCTTTGTGAAAAGTAAAACAATTTACAATTATGGGTTACAGCAGTTTTAAAAAATTAGAACAGGTTACAAAAAAATTTGGACTATCTGCCAAAAGACAAAAATTATTTGGGCAAGTAGAATTTTTAGAACCCAGCAGTTGGTTAGTTCAAACCTTAGAAATATCAGAATTTTTTGCTTTGCGAAATGAAAAAGCAAAAACAGAAAGGATAATTTCGCCTATTTTGACTGAAGTAGCTTTAGCTTTTAAAGACAAAATTTCCTTTTTTTCTGGTGAGGATTTGCCTGTGGATAGTAACCAGGACTTATCAGGTGCTTGTGATTTTTTCTTTACACTTGTGCCTCAAAGTCCTTATGTAGAAACACCTATTATTTCCTTAGCTGAAGCTAAAGATGATGATATGGATTATGGCATAGCCCAATGTGCTGCCCAGCTTTATGGTGCAAAGTTATTCAATGAAAGAGATAACAAAAACATTCCTGTTTTATATGGTTGCACAACTGATGGAGTGGAATGGCAGTTTTTGCGTTTTGAAAATAATACATTTTATATTGATACCAAAGTCTATACAGATTTGCGAGAAATTCTTGGTGTTTGGCATCACATTATACAACTGTATATAAATGCTGAAATTAAAAATTAGCAAATAAATAATAGTTACCAAAACCCACTCTCACAACTTTGTCATAACAAAGTTCATCTTTTCCTTGTTTCCTGAAATGATTACAAAAGGCAAAGACCAACAAATAGAGGCTGCGGTGCAAGACTTGTTGTTGCCAAGTAAGAAAGAGTAAGGTAAAATTTTTAGAAACTGTTTAGTTTAGGCTAAACAGTTTCTTTTTTGAGAAAAGCACAGACTAAAGTCCAATGCTATTAAGCTAAGAAAATCTTTTTTAGTGCCCTTAGGCACGACATATTTATAGCAAACGTATATTTTTTCTCCCAAAGTGCCGTAGGCACGAAATATGTCGTGCCTACAGCACTTT
>JAYTNF010000208.1:0-4107 GCA_043748455.1 Cytophagales bacterium | reverse complement strand
TAACACTATTTTTGTAATATAAAAAAATGTATGTTGTCAATGGTGCTTTTCGCACCTTGACAATCGTACTACTTTCATACGATTGTCAAGGTGCAAAAGCACCATTGACAACGTATAAAAACTAATTTATCACAAAAACTTACAACTATTAAAATTATGTCTATCATTTATCTTTTGCTTGCAATTAGTCTAACAATGTCTATGATTTTTTTAGGAATATTCATTTACAACCTAAACAAAGGGCAATTTGATGATGATTACACACCTGCAATACGCATTTTATTTGAAGACGAAAAGAAAAAGAATAATTAAATTCTAAATTGTAAATTCTAAATTTTAAATTATTAACAATTTAGAATTTAGAATTTACAACTACTTAGAATTTACAATTTAGAATTTACAACTACTTTAAAATTATGAACATAAATACTTCGGAAATGGAAATTCCAACTCGCAGCAGAGTAGAAAAATTTGAGTATGACAATGAAATTGTCCGCAATTTTGGTATGGCAACCTTGATTTTTGGTTTGGTTGGTATGTCTGTCGGCTTATTAATAGCCTTTCAATTAGTTTTTCCTGTCTTAAACTTTGATTTGCCTTATACAAGTTTTGGGCGTATTCGTCCTTTGCATACGAATGCAATTATTTTTGCTTTTGTAGGTAATGGAATTTTTGCAGGCATTTATTATTCTTTGCAAAGAGTTTGTAGAACTCGAATGTTTAATGACACATTAAGCAGAATTCACTTTTGGGGCTGGCAATTAATTATTTTGGCTGCTGCAATTTCCTTGCCTTTGGGTATGACCACAAGCAAAGAATATGCAGAATTAGAATGGCCTATTGACATTGCGATTGCCTTAATTTGGGTAGTTTTTGGTATCAATATGATGGGTACAATTATCAATAGACGTGAAAAACACATTTACGTAGCTGCTTGGTTTTACATTGCAACTTTCGTAACCGTAGCTATTTTGCACATTTTCAACTCTTTTGCAATGCCTGTTACACTTTTCAAAAGTTATTCGGCTTATGCGGGAGTGCAAGATGCCCTTGTGCAATGGTGGTATGGACATAATGCGGTGGCGTTTTTCTTAACAACTCCATTTTTAGGAATGATGTATTATTTCCTTCCAAAAATGGCAAACAGACCTGTTTATTCCTACAAACTTTCAATTTTACACTTTTGGACATTAATATTTCTCTACATCTGGGCAGGACCTCATCACTTGTTATATTCGTCTTTGCCTGATTGGGTGCAGTCTTTGGGTGTCGTATTTTCTATAATGTTAATTGCACCATCTTGGGGTGGAATGATAAACGGTTTATTGACTTTGAGAGGTGCGTGGAACAAAGTTAGCGAAGACACAACGCTAAAATTTATGGTAGTTGCCTTGACTTGTTATGGTATGGCAACTTTTGAAGGACCTATGCTTTCTTTGAAAAATATCAATGCCATTGCACACTTTACAGACTGGATAGTTGCCCACGTTCATGTAGGAGCATTGGGATTTAATGGTTTTATGTTATTTGCTATTGCTTATTGGTTAGTTCCACGTTTGTATCAAACAGATTTATATTCTAAAAAATTAGCCGAAACACATTTTTGGTTAGGCACATTAGGAATTATATTTTACGCAGTTCCTATGTATTGGGCAGGATTTACGCAAGGTTTGATGTGGAAAGAATTTACAGCAGACGGAGTTCTCAAATATCCAAATTTCTTAGAAATAGTAACAAAAATTATTCCTTTATATGCCACACGTGGTATTGGTGGTGCTTTATACTTGTCAGGTTTTATTGTAATGCTATTTAATTTAATAAAAACTGCACAAAAAGGTGTTTTATTAGCAAATGAAAAAGCCGAAGCAGTAGTTTTTGACGAGCAAAAAGAAACTCACGAATATTGGCACAAAGTTTTTGAAAACCGTCCAATGTTAATGATGATAACTTCCTTAGTAGTGGTTTCGATAGGTGGTTTGGTGCAAATTTTACCAACTTTATTTATCAAGGAAAATATTCCAACCATTGCAGCAGTACAGCCTTATACAGCTTTGGAATTAGAAGGTCGTGATATTTACATTCGTGAAGGTTGTAATAATTGCCATTCGCAAATGATACGCCCTTTCCGTTCAGAAACCGAAAGATACGGCGAATATTCAAAATCTGGCGAATATGTCTATGACCACCCATTCCTTTGGGGTTCAAAACGTACAGGTCCCGATTTGATGCGACAAGGTGGCAAATATCCAAATTCTTGGCACTATTTACATATGCAAGCACCGCAAACCATTTCGACAGGTTCTATTATGCCAAATTACGCTTGGTTATTGGAAAATGACCTCGATATTTCAAATATTCAGTCAAAAATGCGTGCATTAAGACGAGTTGGCGTACCTTATTCAGACAAACAAATTGCAAATGCCGAAGCAAGTATGCAAACACAAGCAAACGGAATTGTAGATAATCTCAAAAAAGATAAAATTGAGGTAAAACCTACAAAAGAAATTATTGCAATGATAGCATACTTACAAAGATTAGGAACAGATATTAAAAAATAGTTGTATAAGTCCGTTAGGACTTCAACCTTGGTAGAAAACAAAGGCACAACAAATACAAAACTCCGTAGGAGTTGAACCTTTTGCAAATAGTTAAACTCCTACGGAGTTTTTGGGTGATGTATCGTTATTTTCTACCAAGGTTGAAGTCCTAACGGACTTAAATCTTACAACTTATAATCAATTTACAAATTAGAATTTACAACTTAAAACTTATTTAACGTGTTCAAACAACATTTATCAACAGTAACAGGCGTAGATATGTACCTCATTCTGTCTTTGTTTATATTTTTATTATTCTTTGTGGGCGTAATTATTCGCCTCTGGTTTTTCAGTAAAAAGGAAATTGATTATTTGAGTAACATTCCTTTTGAAAAAAATGATTTTAAAGAGTTGTAAATAGTTTTTAAGTCCGTTAGGACTAACGGACTTAAAAAATTACAACTTAGAACTAACAAAATTAAAAAATTTATGAAAAATATACGACATACTTTTATTGCTTTTTCATTCTTATTGCTTGCAAATCAAGCAGTTGCACAAGGTTTTTTTGGAAAAGGCACAACCGAAGACCTTGTGAGCATCTTTGTTATTGTGGCTTTGTGTTCTGTTTTAGTTTTGCTATTTTTGGTACTTTTGGCAATGCTTACTATGTATCAAGTTGTGGCAGGTGAAACTACAAAACCAATTATAGAAACAGCTTCTTTTTGGGAAAAATTAGCAAATTTACGCCCACTTTCGCAAGAAAAAGAACTTTTATTACACGAAAATTATGATGGTATTCAAGAACTTGACAACCCTGTTCCTGCGTGGTTTAATGCCTTATTTTTTGGTACAGTTGGTATTGGAATTGTGTATTTGTTGGCATATCATAGTTGGAATATTGCTCCATTGCAAACACAAGAGTATGAAAATGAGGTTTTTGTGGCAGAAACCCTAAAAAGACAAAGATTAGCAGCAGCACCTGCCGACAATATTGACGAAAATAATGTGAAATTATTAACCGAAAATTCTGTAATAAATGCAGGAAAAGGTACATATATGCAATATTGTGCAGCTTGTCACGGAAAACTTGGCGAAGGTTTGGTAGGACCTAACTTAACAGACGAATATTGGATACACGGAAATACGGTAAATGCAGTTTTCAAAACCATTAAATATGGTGTGGTAGAAAAAGGAATGTTGGCTTGGGGAACTCAATTAACACCAACACAAATTAGTAATGTTTCTAATTTTGTTTTGTCTTTGAAAGGTACAAATCCACCAAACGCAAAAGAAGCACAAGGAGTGAAATAAAAACAGTTATCAGTAAACAGTTATCAGTAAATTTGATAACTGTTTACTGATAACTGAAAAAGTTACATTCTTGTTGTTTTTAGGATAGAGAATAATATTTTACCAATTTCATCTGCATCTTTATAAATACTATGATATACTGTTTCTTCTATATAACCTGTGTCGTGTAATAATGAGAGCCAATATTTTGTTTCTAAACATTCTTTATAAGCAATGCTTATTTTTGCAGAAAAATCATTATTTGAAATTGCTCCGTTGG